>JAFRJV010000049.1 GCA_017432075.1 Mogibacterium sp.
CTTCTCGGGAGATCGCATCGGCTCGTCAACACGGCGGCATCAGTGTATGTGCGCGCCGAAGTAATTAGGAAAAGAAATGATAGACAACATCAATTGGTATCCGGGCCATATGAAAAAGACCCGCGAATTGATACAGGATAATCTCAAAGCTGTGGACATCGTAATAGAGATAGTCGACAGCCGTATTCCTGTGTCAAGCCGCAATCCGATCATCGATGATCTCATATCAGGTAAACCGCGTATCATAGTGCTTGGTAAGGCAGATCTCGCGGATGCCGCAGAAACCGAAGCCTGGGCAGAGAAGTTTTCGGGCAGCAAGGGGGTGCGTCGTGTAATGGCGCTTAACCTTCAGTCGGGAGAGAATATAAAGAAGCTTCTTAAAGCGCTTGAGGCCGAACAGCTGAGGAGGAATGAGGAAAGGTCGGTCAAGAGGCCGCTCCGCATTATGATCGTAGGGGTGCCTAATGTAGGCAAGTCTTCACTCATCAACCGGCTCACGGGAAAGAGGTCAGCTCAGACGGGAGACAAGCCGGGAGTTACTAAGGGAAAACAGTGGCTGACCCTGTCAAATGGCATGCAGCTGCTGGATACACCGGGAATTCTCTGGCCGAAATTCGAAGATCCGAATGTCGGACTCAACCTCGCGTTCTGCGGAAGCATCAAGGACGACATACTCGGTGTTCAGGACCTGGGCTTTGAACTTATCAGAGTGCTTGGAGAGAGCTACCCGGAACTTCTTAAAGAGCGTTATAAGCTCGATGAAATCTCTGAGGAGACCATAGAAAACATGGATAATATCGCTATCAAGCGCGGATTCATAATGTCGGGCAAGAGGATAGACTATGAAAGGACCGGACGTACCGTTCTCGATGAATTCAGAGGCGGTAAGATTGGAAGGATCACACTGGAAAAAAGTAAAGTAAACTTTACGGCAAAGAATGCTTTACATATTTAAGAGATGACAAAACAGGAAAGACTGGAAAGAGATATAGCAAAGCTGGCTGAAATGAAGGCTCATGAGGATGAACTCAGGGCTGAAGGCTACAGATATATCGCCGGGATAGATGAGGTCGGAAGAGGACCTCTCGCCGGGCCGGTATATGCTGCCTGTGTCATTCTTCCGGAAGATTTCGATGTTCCGGGTATCAATGATTCAAAGAAGCTTTCCGCAAAGAAACGTGAGGAGCTCTCCGATATAATAAAGGAGAAGGCTGTAGCCTGGGGCATAGGCGTTGCAGACAATAATGAGATAGACGAGCTAAACATTCTTGAAGCAACAAAGACTGCCATGAAGAGAGCGATAGCGTCGGTAAGAGACATGCTGGCAGAGCGCGGACTGCTTGCAGCAGAGGGCGGTACACATGCTCAGGACATGCTCCTCATCGATGCTGTAAAACTCGAGGCAGGCATGCCCAGCGAGTCTATCATCAAGGGAGACGAAAAATGCCTGTGCATAGCGGCGGCTTCTATCGTTGCCAAGGTAGCCAGAGACTCTTTCATGACTGAGATGGACAGCGTCTATCCGGGCTATGATTTTGCCGGCAACAAAGGTTACGGTACTGCGAAGCATTATCAGGGACTCAGAACACTGGGGAAGACTCCGATCCACAGAAGGACCTTCCTGAAGAAATTTGATGAGAATCCTGAAACGGGCCACAAACCGGTAAAAGAAGAAGAAAGCGGCAGGGAGGCTGCAGTGATGGCAAAGAAAGTATATGCGGTAAGAAAGGGCAGGACGACCGGACTTTTCATGAGCTGGGATGACTGCAAGGCGCAGGTGGACGGATTCGCCGGCGCTGAATACAAGAGCTTTGCAGATCCTGCTGAAGCAATGGCTTACCTTGGATTAACAGACGAAGCAAAGACCGGCACAGACGGGTTTCCGGAAGGCGTCAGGGCATATGTCGACGGAAGCTTCGACAGCGCGAGCGGGAGATTCTCCTGTGGAGTCGTCATAGTCGAAACTGACGCGGAAGGCAAAAGCGAGACGACGGAATTAAATGCGGCTTTCGATGATGCGGATGCAGCTCAGCAGAGAAATGTTGCCGGAGAGATCATGGGATCAAAGCTTGCGATCGACCACTGCATCGCGAGCGGCGTAAAGGCCGTTGAGATCTATCACGATTATGAAGGGATCGGAGCCTGGGCTGACAGACGCTGGAAGGCTAACAACCCTCTTACGCAGGGATACAGGGACTATGTTGCAGAGGCAAGAAGGACCATAGATATAATATTCGTGAAGGTAAAGGCTCATGCGGGCAACAAGTATAATGAGCTTGCAGACAAGCTGGCAAAAGAGGCGCTGAATAACTGATCCCGGAACAATGGCAGACAAAAAAAGCAAAACAGGCGTGAAAAAGGATAAAAGCGTAACAGAAGGGAATCTTCTTTACGCTTTTATTATGTTTATTCTGCCGCTGATGGGAGCAAGTCTTCTGCAGCAGTCATATGCTATAGCAGACGGACTCATACTGGGAAATGCGATCAGTCAGGAAGCGCTTGGTTCTGTAAGCAGTGTAGGTCCTGTCATAGATATGTGCACACTGATACAGCTGGGAATATCCGGCGGATGTTCAATCACCGTCTCACATCTGTACGGAGCAGGAAAGTACGGAGATATCAGCAGGCTGATATCAGATATACGCAAGCTTATAACGCTTATTTCCGTTGGTATAGCATTAGCGGCCTTTGCGGCAGCTCCAAAGCTGCTTAGCCTTATGCATACACCTGATGATCTTATGAGTGGCGCTTTAACATATCTGAGAGTCACTTTTATTGGCGTTCCTTTTATGGCTCTTTATGGCCTGCAGGCCGGTATTCTGAGAGGAATGGGGGACAGCAAAAGGCCTCTGGGAGGAATAGCAGTATCCAGCGTTGTTAATATCCTGATGGACCTTATTTTTGTAGTGCTTTTCGATCTGGGAATAACCGGGGCAGCTGTTGCTACTGTATCAGCGGAGGCAATGTCAGCGGCTTATCTGTTCAAAAAGATTGAAGATAAGAGAAATAAGCTCAGCCCGGAAGAAACAGGCACCGGGAATGAGAATCTCAGAGAATGTATCAGACTCGGCACTCCTCAGATCATTCAGTCAGTTGCGTCTTCGGGAGGTAAAGTGCTTCTTCAGAATATAACCAACATTCTCGGAGGTTCTGTTGTTATAGGGGTGGCTGTAGCATTCAAGATAGATTCTATTTTACTGATACCTTTGATGAGCATTGGAATAGCTGTCTCTGTATTTACAGGTCAGAACATCGGAAGCGGAAATAGCAAGCGGGTCAGAGATACAATTAAATATGGCCTGATTTTTTCTGTTTCAGTAACAGTGGTTGCTTCCCTCATATTGTGGATGTTCGGACTTCATCTGTTCGGATTGTTCGGGCTTGGAAAAGAGACAGCGGAAACAGGATTCAGATATATCATATTATGCCTTCCTTTCTATTGGATCTTTGGATTGCAGTTTGTACTCAATGGATACCTTAACGGTTCCAAGCATACTACGCTTACTTCAGCTGCAGCCATTGCCGGTCTGGCAGGAAGAGTGCTGTTTGCATATGCAGGAGCTTCACATTTTGGCGCTGATGTTTTTCCTCTTGCTGAAGCTCTTTCATGGACTATAGCGGTACTCGTTGACTTAAGCGGACTGATGCTTATCAAAAGGCGAAATCGGCTGCAATAAAAACAGGACGTAACCACGGAACTATAGATGTCTTCTATCGGGCGCGGGTGAAGCATAGAAAAATGCAATGCTTCACCCGCGCCTGTTTTTCTTTTTCAATCAATTTGGATGTTCTGAATTGCTAAAATTACTGTGTATGGAAACGTTTGAAACAGAAAGAATCCTGTTGATAGATCTGACCGGATCTGAGTATAAGTTTATTCCCTATGCCCCGCTTCTGAAGGAACACATATACGGAAGAGGGCTAGTATTGAATTTGTTTGAAAAATACCTGCCTGATGAGACAGGCAGGTTCGAACCGGAGAATCTTATCGTTTTAGTACCGGGCCTTTTTGCCGGAACGCCTGCTCCGAGCGCTGTCAGGATGCTTGTTGCGACTGTTGAATCCAAAGACGGCGGTATTCATATAAGCAATACAACTGGTAACTTGCCGCAGAAGCTCGGAAGCCTTGGCCTTGCTGCCATAGTGATTAAGGGAAAAGCGCCTCAGAAAAATACAGTCATCCATATCAACAGTCAAAACATTGACATATTTTCAGATGACGCATTGGGCGGCATAACTACAGGCGAAATCGTACAAAAGCTGAAAAACAGATACAGCAGAAACAGCGCAATTATCGGGACCGGTATCGCCGGCGATAAAATGCTTTCGCTTTCTTCTTTTTTCTGCACATATCCTGACGGGATCCCGGAATATCACGTTCCGAGAGATGGATTCGGAGATGTATGGGGGTCCAAAAACCTGAGAGCCATCGTTGTAGATCAGGAAGAATACTTCGCCAGAGAGTGTGTCGATCCGGAAAGATTCAGAAAGCTGGGGAGAAAACTGGCACAGAACATCATAAATGATGAGATCTGCGGAAGTGCACTGCCTGCTTTGGGATCGATGACGATCATGAGAATCCTGGAAGGCGGGAATTCTTCGGCAATACTTAAAAGCTTAAAGGGAAAACAGCCTATTGAATCTCCGGACGATTATCCTGCGAAAGGATCACGGGAACATCGTAACAAAACCTGTGCGCCTATGTGTGTGATCGGCTGTCTGAACAGACACAACACAAATGACGGCCGGCAGTATCTGAGCCCTACGCAGGCAGAGACCCAGGCAGCAATCAGTAAATGCTTTGGCATAGACGATTTTTATCTTGCTGCAGAGGTTCAGAAGAAGGCTATAGAGATAGGGATAGTAGCAACAGAGTTTGTTACGGCATGCAAGACATTTGCGCTGACTCACGGCATTGAGAACGGAGAGGAGAGACTTCTTCTGTGGCTCAATGAGATAAGAGACGGAAGCCTGACAGGAAGGCTTATCGCATCGAGGACATATGGTGTGGCCGATCTTTACAGTGATGTACAGCTGACCGGGTGGATAGACAGAAAAGCCATTCAGGACGAGCATCTGTTTGATGTAAGGATGAATACGAAATACCCGGGTTTGCCTGACCTGAATGAGCTGGAACTCCTGTATTCTCAGATTTTCATACTGGATAATCTGGGATTCTGCATCTTCACGGCATTTGCGCTTCTGGATAAAGCAGAGTCATTTGATCTCATGGCTGAAATGTTTGAAGCGATGACGGGAGAAGCGATGACCGGCGAACAGCTTATAGCAGAAGCTAACGATTGCATTAATCGTGAAGAGGCGTTCCGGGAACACAGATGGATGGCTGCTCAAAAGACGATCATCCCTCCGTTTACGAGAGTTTTATACAGGTATTTTGACAAAAGAGCTCAGGATGGCAGCCGGAACAGTGAACAGTGACAGAAGAAAAAAACTCATAATAGTATTTATGGCGGTGTTGCTTCTGTTGGGGATCATCGTATCGGTTTTCCTCGGACAGTTCGACATTACTCCGTCTCAGCTCTGGGGAATAATCACTTCAAGGTTTACCGGAGTCGAACCATTCTGGACTTCCCAGCAGGAGCACGTGCTGTGGAATGTCAGGATGCCTCGAATACTGACAGCATGCCTTGTAGGAGCTGCACTGTCGTGTGCAGGATGTGTATACCAGGGCGTATTCGAGAATCCCATGGCAGCCCCGGACTTTCTGGGCGCCTCAAGCGGAGCAGCTCTGGGAGCAGCCCTGGCGATATTGCTTGGTCTCGGTGAGGCCATGATAACCGCTTTGGCATTCATGATCAGTCTGGCGACGATATGTCTTGTTTATATAATAGGCAGCCGCACCCGCGGCAACAGGACAGTAGGGCTGGTTCTGGCAGGCCTTATGGTAAGTGCCCTGGCGCAGGCCGGTGTGAGCTTTATCAAGCTGGTTGCTGATCAGACAAACCAGCTTCCTGAGATAACATACTGGCTTATGGGGAGCCTAACCGGAACGGAAAACAAGGACGTTCTGTTTGCCGGTATCACTATAGCTATAGGGATGATCCCTCTGCTGTTGCTCAGATGGAAGATAAATGTTCTGACAGTAGGAGAGGAAGAAGCCTCTTCAATGGGCGTAAAAGTTCCTGAAGTACGGGCTGTATCACTGATATGTGCAACTCTTCTGACTGCGTCTGCAGTATCCGTAAGCGGAATGATCGGATGGGTAGGCCTTGTAGTACCCCATTTCTGCAGGAAAATCACTGGAAATAACTACCTGTTCCTCATGCCTGCGTCTGTCTTAACAGGAGCGTTTTTCCTGCTCATGGTGGACAATATTTCAAGAAATCTGTTCGTTGCAGAGGTCCCGATAGGCATACTTACTGCAGTTATCGGTGCGCCGTTCTTCATTTATCTGATTACGAAGGGAGGCGAGCCTGTATGATGAAGGTCAGCGGACTCAGCTTTTCCTACGGAAGTAAGGAAGTGCTGCACAACATCAGTTTTGAAGCCGTATCAGGGGAACTGCTTTGCGTTCTCGGACATAACGGTGCAGGAAAGACCACGCTTTTCAGATGCATGCTTGGACTCCTTAAACCGGAAAACGGAAGCGTGAGCATAGACGGAGCGGACATCACCGCAATGAAACCTGCTGAAAGAGCGCGCTGCATAGCGTATATACCGCAGGCAGCGAGACCTGTATTTGCATACAGTGTAATAGACATGGTGCTGATGGGGATGACGCCGCGGCTTGACAGGGGGCACCTGAATCCCGGATCTGAAGAAAGAAAAACCGCAATCAGGATCCTTGACCAGATGGGAATAGCAGATCTTGCGGAGCGTGATTACACGAAACTGTCCGGCGGCGAGCAGCAGCTGGTGCTTATAGCAAGAGCTCTCGCACAGGGTGCGGAGACTCTCATAATGGATGAACCGACATCCAGCCTTGACTACGGCAACCAGATGAAGGTCCAGAGAAGGCTGAAGGAACTTGCGTCAGAGGGCTACACAATAGTACAGAGCTCTCACAATCCTGAACAGGCATTTGTGTTTGCCGACCGTGTGATATGCATAAAGGACGGACGGATCTTCAGAGAAGGAAAACCGCGTGACATCATGGATGAACAGCTGATAAAAGACCTGTACGGCATCGATGTGGAGATGATCAGCGGCGGTGAAGATAAAGCGAGATTCTTTCTTATAAGAGAATAGACATGAATAAAAAAAGGATACTGACATTATTAATAATAGCTGTTTTCATGGCATCTTTATGTGCGATGATGACCGGCTGCGGTCCCGGAACGGAGATCAGTTATCCTGACGGAGTAGAGACATATACGTACACAGACGACTATGGGCGTGAAGTGCTTCTTCGAAAAGACATCAGCAGGATAGTAGCATCAGGACCTAACGCGCAGATGATTCTGGTGACACTTGCTCCGGAGATGATGGTGGGACTTGCAGAGGCACCGAGTACCGCACAAAGAAAGTTCTTTCCTGACTATTACATAGATATGCCGACTCTCGGACAGTTCTACGGTAAAAAAATGAGCCTTAATCTTGAGAACCTGATGCAGACTGATACTGAGATAATCATCGATGTTGGCGAGATCCAGGAAGAAGGCAACGAGGATATGGACAATATCCAGAAGCAGACAGGTATTGCGACGATCTATGTTGAAGCTTCCCCCGAAACATACCCGGAAGCATACAGGAAGCTGGGTAAAATACTCGGAAAAGAAGAGGAAGCTGAGACGCTTGCCGCGTATTGCGAAGAAACACTCAAGAGAGCTGAAGCAGTCAGGAGCAAACTAAAAGATGAAGAAATCAGCTCCGTATTGTTCGGGGTAAGCTCTACGGGACTTAACTGCAATGTATCAGGCAGTGTACAGGCAAGAGTCATTGAACTGATTGGTGCGAGGAACGCGATACAGCTGCCGGAAGAGGAAGTAAACGGGCGTGACGGCGGAAATCCGGTCGATTTTGAGACTCTTTATAAAGTGGATCCAGATGTTGTGATACTCGGACCGGGAGGACCGTATGACAAGCTGACCGGTGAGGATTCTCAATGGAAAGAACTCAGGGCAGTCAAAGAGGGGCATTTCTATGAGATACCGGGGCTTCCGTACAGCTGGATGTCTGCTCCGCCAAGCATAAATCAGGTGCTGGGTGCAAGATGGCTGATGAGTATCGTTTATCCTGATCTCTACGATCATGACATATATGAGGATGCAAAGGAGTTTTATAAGCTCTTCTGGCATTATGATCTGAGCGATGAAGAGGCAGCAGAAATGCTGATGAATTCCGCAGGAAAACTGCACTAAGGAATTAAGGACCGGTACAGTGAAGAACGGAAAGATTATTACAGCTTTATTAATATCCGTGGCATGCATCGCTGCAGCTTTGGCAGGGGCGCTTCAGAGCGTCGATGCCAGCGCGGTGGATAAGCTTACGATAAAAATAGGCTACTATGGATGGTCTCCTTCTGACTATGTTGAGAAGGCCGTGTTCAGTGCGTCTGATCTTTACGACATGGGATGCGTGACGAGTGATTATACATATTGGGACGGAAGTAAACGTGTTGCGATCGATTCATCTATGGGAGTCCCGCTCTCAACTGTGCTCGACGCTGCAGGTATAGATCAGAGCTCGATAGCAAGTCTTGACTTCTGGACGGCAGATTCCGGAGGCGGGGCATTTACCAGCTTCACTTGGCAGCAGCTTCTGGGAACTAAAAGATATTACTTCAACAATCTTCCGGCGTATTTCAGCCTTGACGAGGGCGGAAACGTTGTGTGTGATGTTGATGGAGCCTGGAAGGAGGCCAGACGTGTCAGCCCGATGATGGCTCTCGAAGAAAACTGGACCTGGTATGAGATAGGTACTGAAGATGCTGCGGGGACAGATAACTATGGAACTGCCAACAGATTCAGGCTCAATTTCGGACAGACGGATCCTCTGGAGAGAAGGACCTTTAATTCGGCCAAGATGGTCCATACCATATATGTCATGTTTTCCGGTACGCCTGTACTGACATCAGATGAGACAAATATTGACGGTAAGGTAGGCAGCACACATCAGCTGAAGGTCACGGCTGCGGCAGCTGATGAAGCTCTTGAGGGGCTGGTGCAAAATAATGTGGTCTGGTCGTCAAGCGACAGCAGTATTGTTGAAGTGGATGAAAACGGAATTCTTACCTTCAATAGTAAGGGGACAGCTGTAATAACTGCGACAAGCGGGGATACAGTGCTGGAATTTACTGTAAAAGTCGGTGACGAGGAGAAAAATGATCCTTCAGATGATACTGAAAGCTCCACAGTTAATGGGAACGGCAAAGGCAATGGTAACGGTAATGGGACCGGAACCGGCAAGGGGAACAGCGGTGCAAACAGGGCTTCAGATAATAAAACCGGGACAAATACAAAACCGGCAGCGCCTGTACAGAGGACAAAGATCACAGAAACCAAGCCAAAAACTTTTGTACTGTCTGACAGTGCAAGCAAGAGACTTAAATCGGCATTCAACAAGACAGCTTCGGCAGATGAAGCTTCAATGAGCACTCATCAGCAGGAGATGGATAAAGATACAGAGCAGTTTGAGGTCAAGGAGGACAGCAACAGTCTTGCGGGTACCATGGGACTGATCAATGGAATACTTGTTGTTGAAGGAGGTATCTTCGGATTCCTGAGCTACAGAAAACAAAGGTGGGGATAAATAATGGAATTTTTGAGTAAGGCAATGCGGGCCATCGCGTCATCTATGAAGTATCCGGTCATTATTTTACTGCTTCTTCTGGTTGCAGTTACGGTGTTTATGATTGGGTGGATAATAATGGAATTCTTTACTGAAAGAAGACACCTTAAAGAAGCACTGCCACCTATGGTGGACAGACTCAACGAAGCTGAAGGCACGGACGGAGTATTGTACAGTATAAGAACAAGTAAGCTTCTGAAGAGACAGAAAGATGCTTTGGCAGAGCTTATGCTCCATCCGGATATAACTCCGCTGATGAGAGAATCTCTTGCAGTGAGGCTCATTCATCAGGAGCACAGTTTTTACGACAAAAGGCTGAAAGTTTCAGACATAATTGCAAAGATCGCACCAATGCTCGGACTTCTCGGAACACTCATACCTCTTGGCCCGGGAATAATCGCGCTGGGTCAGGGTGATACCATAACTCTGTCATCCTCACTGCTCACGGCCTTTGATACTACGATCCTCGGATTGATCGCAGCAGCAGTCGCTATTGTCATATCCACTGTACGAAGCAGGTGGTACGACAACTATATGTCAGTACTCGAGACTCTGATGGAATGCATACTGGAGGTTGAAAAGAAAAATGCTGAGGCGTAACGGAAGCGGAAGGCTCAGAACAGACAGCGGATTCGGAACGCGCGAAGAGATAAATCCGATGGCTACGGTCGCCAATCTGGTGGATGCGATGCTGGTGCTTGCGGTCGGCATCATGATGGCTCTTATAGTGAGCTGGAACCTTAATATTTCAGAGAACGGAAGAGTAAATGACAATGCACGCAGGGAAGATGCTCTCAGCGATTTTACCGAAGAGGAAGTCGAAAGCATAGAGGATACACCAACCGAAAACCTTGAAAAACAGGGTACAGTCTACTATGACCCTGATACTGACAAATATTATGTTATCGTTCAGGACGGGACCCGTATGACTCTGGATGACCAGGGTGACTGATTCGTTGATATATCAGGATTGCAGCGGGCAGAAAGCACGTTAAGCGGTCTTAATATATAAAACAAATTTGTTGCAAAACAGAAGGAGGTAACGATATGACGAAAGTCATGAAGAAATTAAGTGCATTTCTGCTTACACTTGCACTTATCGCGACCATGATGCCTATATTGGCAGTACCGGTACTGGCTGAAGATGATGAAGCGTTTGGGCTTGCCATCAATGGTAAAGAAGTCTCAGCATCGATAACGGTACAGCAGCTTAAGGAGGATGCAGTCGGTCCGCAGGTATTTCCATTCCCTTCGAGTCAGGGAAAAGAGTGGAAATATGCTGTAGCTGACGGAGCAAGCTATGAAGGTGTCCTCAAAAAGCTTACCGGTCTTGAATCACTTGACAAGCTTATGGGTGATTCTGCAATCAGATTTTTCCTTGGAGATGAAGAGCAGGGTAAATTTGACCTTAAAATATCTGACTTGATGAACATGACTAAACAGTTCAAGCTTGTTGATCAGAATGGCGAGGATATAACCGGTGCATTCAACGGAGAAGAAATTACAAGTGCTGAAGCGGTAGCGATCGATGCTCCGGAACTGACTCCGATAGTTGCATATAAGTATCATATGTATAGTACTTATGAGGAAGCTACTGCTGCATTGGGCGATGGCAGCTGGGAAACAGATGCAACAGAAAATGTTCGACCTTTCGTAGGAGGCGATCTCACTAAGGAAACATTCCTGAAAAAGGACGGTGCCATAAAGATGGGCATGCTCAACTTCACCGGAAAGTTTTCAATAGTTATTGGCACTGATTATAAGCTAAATATAAAGGACTATCCGATTGAACTCCCGGAACTCGCGGAATTTGCAAATGTAAAGATGACAGAAGGTGATGCAGCTATGCCGTTCAGCAGCTCCTTATACACAGTAGCCGAGGCAGATTATCTTGGAGGAGTATGGGAGTGTGATGATGCTGAAGTTGTTTCAGTTGATCAGTCCGGTAACGTAACTCCGCTTAAGGCCGGAACAACAAAAGTATCACTGGTAGCATATCCTGATGGAGATCCAAATAACGGCGTAGTTCTCGGTGAGTGGACTGTTACTGTTGCAGGAAAAGCTGCACCTGCTCCTGCGGTTGCAGACGGACAGACTGCAGCAGTCGGAGGCAATAACTATACAGTCGTTTCTGCCGGAGCTAAGACAGCTGCATTCACAAAGGCAGCAAACAAGAGCTCGGCAACTGTACCTGCAACCGTGTCTGTCAATGGAGTGACACTGAAGGTAACAAAAATAGCTCCGAATGCATTCAAGGGTACAAAGGTAAAAACACTGACAGTCAAGAGCAAAGCTCTGACAAAGGCTTCTGTGAAGAACTCTCTCAAAGGCTCCAAGGTCAAGACTGTAAAAGTTAAAGTCGGAAGTAAGAAAGAAAAAAAGAAGTATGTAAAGAAATATAAAAAGATCTTTACAAAGAAGAATGCAGGCAAAAAGGTAACGGTAAAATAATTACAGAACCATTCTGATTGTCTATTTAAAAATGGGAGGACCTCTATGAAGAATGTAATTAAGCAGATCGCATGCATGATGATGGCATTGGCGATGGTTGCAGCTTATGCTCCGCTTGGAATGGCGTGGGCAGTAGACGGGGCTCCCGAGGGAATGACAGCGGAGGGGGCGGAAAATGCCTCCTCCGCTATTATTGATGAGGAAGATACGGATGAAGCTGCTGATAATACAAATACAGGCAGCGGTGTTGTATTAACGATAAGTAATGACGATGAGAAAAATGATGCTGCCGGAGATCCTGTTCCGTCTGAACCTGTGAGCGATCCAGCTATAGAAAACGTAGAAACCGAGAGCGAAAGCGAATTGACTGTCGCTTCAGATATTGAACACGGATCAGTGACGGTGAATGGGAATTACGGGACTGCGTCACCTGATGACGGATATGATCTGGCGACTGTCAGACAGATCTGGACAGATGAAGAAGGTACCCTGCATGAGCAGTATCTTGAATATACAGATAATGACGGAATTTATAGGTTTGAAGCAATTCCGGATATAGATAATTCTGAGATCACCGCATTCTTTTTCAGTCTTGCCAAATGGGATGGTGCTGTTGATGTTACATGGTACGATCCGGATAAGACTGAATATGAGATCGGAACGCCTGCACAGCTTGCGGGAGTAGCGGCTATCACTAATGGTATGGTCGACAGATCTGTTACTGAAGAATACATGATAAAAGATAATGCCGGCAGATCACTTAAGGATGGAAAATATTGTCACAGATATATTTCAACAGAACCTGCCGAGGCAGACTTGCTGACTCCTAATCATATGGATGGAGCCGGGCAGATAAGGGATACAGTATGGAGACTTCCTGAGGCTGATAAGGAAAATAAGCTTGCAGAAGATGACGTACATCACGACTTTATGTACAGGACAGTCAGACTTACTGCAGATATTGACATGGGAGATATCAACTGGACTCCTATTGGTGGTAAATATGCTATGAACACGGATGCTACAGGAGACGAGGATCCGAAGGTCATAGATACAAGATTCCAGGGGATAATGGATGGCTGCGGACATACGGTAACTATTACTTGTGACCGAAGGGCTGCCAAGGGCTATGCTTATGCAATGGAGATAGCGTTTATCGGATATCTGGGCGGAGGCGTTGACTATAGAAACGGCTATCCAAAAGACACATATATGGATTACGCTCAATTCTGGGTTCCGACAGCCAGAAATCTGGTTATAAAAGGTGACATAAAGGGACGCAGAATGGTAGCCGGAGTTGTTGGCCGTACAGGAGAGACAAATTATGGCGTTCTCGTGGAAAAATGCGCAAATTATGCTGATGTTTATGCGACTGATATGAGAGGCTGTGCCGGGATCGTCGGAGCGGCATGGGGAAAGACTGTCATACGCAACTGCTACAACAGTGGAACGATCAGATCGAATTTCTGGGAACATGGAGGTATTGTAGGAAGCAACGGATATGAGGGCAGCGAGGGAAGGACTGCTGCCGGTGCAGATATATACAACTGCTACAATGTGGGAGTTACAGGCCTGGTTAATAAACCTGATGCAGATCCAAGTTATGACGGTCAGGAGATCGGTGTGGATGGACAGGCTTTCGCAAGCTACACCGTATCAAATTGCTATTATCCTGAACCGGAAACTCCGAAAGAAAACAAGACAGGCTACTCTATAGGGGATACATCAAAAAATAAAAAGGCAAGAATAACAGATGTTGAGTCTGCTGATATCAGATCTGAAGAGACTCTTGCGAAACTGAATTCTAACGGAGACGTATTTGTAAGGGATACAGACAACATAAATAACGGTTATCCGGTGTTTTATTTCCAGAACGGATACGGATCGGGAAAGGCGACAGTAACACTGAATCAGATTTCCGGCGGCACTATCTCATCAACATCGGAGCTTTCAGATCTCGCATATGGCACTACCATAGAACTAAGCGCTGAACCGGAAAAAGGGAAGCATCTTATAGGATATAAAGTTTCCGGTGGGTCAGGTGACATCACTATTCCGCCGACCGGTTTCTATACTACGACCGGCAGAAGTGTCACAGTAGAAGGTATTTTTGGCGACAGAGCACCATCTACGCTCACATTCATAGAGAATGGTGACGGCGCACCTTACTATGTAAAAGTCGAGAAAACTTTTGATGGTCAGTCCGGAACAGCATGCGAGCCTGCTGTTGAACTGAACAGCGGTGACCAGGTCGAAATGGATGATATCATCAGGATAACTCCGGTGGATATTAAACTGGTTGAGACTCAGCCGGATATCAAGTATCTGGAATACACAGGAAAGTTCAATGACCCGGCATACCCTGACTGGTCTCTTGAAGTTGTTAATAAGCAGCAGAAAACATATAAGGTTACCGGGGATGTCGACGTGATAGATATTTCGGTAAATCCTAAGACGCAGGGTAAACGATGGACTACAGTGGCTGACACATCATGGTATCGGGATGGTGAGACTGCGTTCACTATCACAAATGCCAGAGACTTGGCAGGGCTTTCAAAACTGTGCGGAGACGGAAACACTTTTGAGGGTGTAACGATAGTGCTCGGAAATGATATTTCTCTGGCAAACACAGCTGAAAACAGTGGTGATACATATGGCTATGAAAGAAGCTGGATAGGTATCGGAGCAAGTGAAAGATATCCTTTCAAGGGTACATTTGACGGACAGGGACATACTGTCAGGTACATGCACCGCAACTTTGCCTCGGGTTACTGCGATGGAGGAAACGGTGGCCTTTTCGGCGTTACTGACGGAGCAATAATTAAAAATGTTACTGTTGAGGGAGGATCATATGTCAACGATGATGGTGCGACCATGGAGTGCGGCTTCATTAACGGAGCAAACGGCGGAAGCATAGTCGGTACAGCTATAAATACTACAATAGAAAACTGCAAGGGAAGACTTACGATGAGCAAGGCTTTCAATTGCGGCGGCATTGCAGGCAATGCAGAGGGAACGACTTTAATCAGAAACTGCGTCAGTGAGTGCAGCATAAGCGGGAGCAATGTGTCGATAGGCGGAATTGCAGGAAAGCTGGATGATAACGGCGTACAGATCATAGATTGCACGAACAATGGGCCAATAGAAACTACAAGCTGGAAAGCAGGAGGTATCCTCGGGAGCGGCGAATCGTATATCGCAGAGATCACACGTTGTGTAAATAACGGTCCAGTCAATGCTTCAATGAAAGGCGCATCTTCAAACATAAATGCTGTCGGCGGAATCATAGGATATGCAGGCGGTTCACTGACCTGCAGCCAGTGTGTAAATAATGGAAATGTCAGTGGGTATGGAAAGACATATGCTTTGGGCGGCATTGCCGGTACTGTCATACGAGGGACAATATCAGATTGCGTCAATCATGGAGCTGTTTATTCTGAGAGCAATTCTGACGGTGCTCAGCTGTCCGGTATAGCCAATGTCGGTACGAACAGATATATGGTCGCAACGATACGTAACAGCTACAATACCGGATCAGTGACAAAGGGATCTGATTTCAAGACGGATAATTATGGTGGAGCGGTTGGATATGGAAGCTCATCCACCAATGTATTCCAGAATGTATACTGCACTGCTGAAGCTGCGGCAAGTATCGGAGGAAAAGCCGGTATTGCAGGACGGATAGTTTCAGATAGAGATCTCAGGAATCTCAAGGTTCCTCTTGGTGACAACTTTGTACCTGACATAAATAATGTCAATGGCGGATATCCTGTGCTGACATGGCAGGATCCTGAAGCAGCGGAAGCAGCAAAAAAGGCGGAGACTCCTGCAGCACCTGCGGAACCTCTGCTTCCTGCGATGAAGATCAAATCAGCGAAAAACAGCAAGAGTAAGTCTGTAGTGATAAAGTGGAGCAGAGTAAAGGACGCTGAAGGTTATCAGATAATGAGGTCGATGTCGAAAGACGGCAGCTATAAAGTTGTAAAGACCATAAAGGTGACCAAAAAGCTCAAAAAGAAAAAGACTCTGGACTTCACAAACAAGAAGCTGAAAAAGAAAAAGACATACTACTACAAAATCAGATATTACAAGAAGATAAACGGAAAGACTGTCTATAGCGAGCTTTCAGCTCCAAAGACTGTAAAAATCAAGAAGTGATCACTCCGGAGGTGAACTGTGAGAGGTTTATTAACTGAGCTTGGCAAAGAAAGTGATGCATTGCACCGCGTGATGGCTACTGTGCTCGAAAACGGAGCAGCAAGCAAGACCCTGATATACGGATATGAGATCAAATACTGCAGCGGCAATGAAGCGTTCTTCCGGGAGAATCTGGACGAAATAGTTGATGTGCGCACTACAGGCGTTTATGAGATAGGCGGCAGGGAAGTATACTGCGAAGTGCTTGAGGAATTGCCGGAGCTTGTGGTGTGCGGAGCGGGACATGTCGGCGCCGCATGCATACAGGCGGCATCGAATCTTGACATGCACATCACATGCATTGAGGATCGAGAGGACTTTGCAGCAGTCGCCGAAAAGATGGGTGCACATGAAGTGCTGATCGGAGATTATGCAGAGAAGCTTGACAGTATTCGCGGAGGTGATAATTATTACTTTCTGGCTATGAGCAGGGCGCATGCTTTTGATGAGATATGCCTCGAAAAAATACTGGCAAAAAAATTTGCATATGTTGGAATGCTCGGATCATCCGGCAAGATCAGAAAAATAAGGTCGGATCTTGAGAACAAGGGTATTCCGGGGGAGGTCTTTGACCAGGTGCACACTCCGGTCGGCCTGGATATAAGCGCCAATACGCCTCAGGAAATCGCGATCGCTGTCATGGCGGAGATAATCTCCGTAAAGAATACAGGCAAGGTTATTTCTACCGCGTTTGATCATGAACAGCTGGATGCGATCGCCGCAGATCCGGGCGAACCTATGCTTCTTACCGTTATAAGAAAGCACATGGCTTCTCCGCGTGATCCCGGCACAAAGATGGTAGTCACAAGTAATGGAGAAAAAATGGGTACAGTCGGCGGCGGAGCTGCCGAGCATCAGGCGCTCAAAATCGCCAGAGAACACATGAAGGATCCATCATTTATCACCGAGATAATAAGAGTCGGAGACGCAGATAAGTCCGGAGACGGCATGGTATGCGGCGGAGTCATAGATGTGCTGTTTGAGCGTATTCTGCGTGATGAAAAAGCTAATTAAAATTAGGGGTGGAAATTGCAGCCGGTCTTCGCTATAATAGAGGACGGCGACGCGGTCCATTAGCTCAGCTGGGAGAGCGACAGGGTGACAACCTGTAGGTCATTGGTTCAAGTCCAATATGGGCCACCAGAAAAAAAGCACTGAATCGATAAGGTTCAGTGCTTTTTTATTTTTTGTGTCTCTCTGACACACATGCCGTGTCGCTGCGACACATCGTATTGTTTGCGGAAAAAGCAGTGGGTAAAATGCAGACAAGTTAAAGCTCATGCAGGAGAGAGAACAGACATGGATACTAAAAACACCGCTGCAAAGACCACAGAAAAAAAGAAATCAAAAAAGCGTATAAGTGATTTTCAGTACTTTTGCATGCAGGCCCTGGTATTGGTAATGATCATGTACGGACTGTTCGGACATATCGTAGGAATCACATCCATGCCGAACGATGATATGTATCCGAGGATAGATTCAGGAGACTTTCTGCTGTTCTACAGACTCGACAGAGCGCCAAAGGCTCAGGACATACTGGTGTTTGAGAAAAACGATACAAGATATGTCGGCCGTGTGGTGGCTACAGGAGGAGATACAGTAGAAATAACAAAAGAAGGATCGGTAAAGATCAACGGATACTCCATGGTGGAAACCAACATCTTCTACGAGACATATCCTCTGGATGGTTTTACCGACTATCCGCTTACTCTCGCCTCTGATGAATGCTTCATTCTTGCTGATCAGCGCAAAGGCACGGAAGACAGCAGATTCTTCGGACCGGTTAGGCGGAGTGAAATAGAAGGAACCGTTATATCTATAATGCGAAGAACTAATCTGTAAAGGGGTGAAGTCATGAAAGCGTTTACTGCAGTAATAGGAGCAGCCGGAACGAAAATAATCTCGATGCTGGCAACTCTGATGGCCGTAAATCTGATCGCATACAGCAGCTTCGTTCTGTATGACTCGGTCTATACCAACCGTATGGCTTTTGCAAGCTCTGACCTGGCACAGTACAGACCTGTAATAGAAGAGGAAGAGCCTACTTTTGAAGAGATCCAGACAGTCAATTCCGACACAAGTGCATGGGTCACCATGACGGACACACATATCGATTACCCGGTTGTGCAGGGAAAAGATGATGTGGAATATGCCAATAAGGACATATATGGCAAAAGCAGCCTGACAGGATCCATTTATCTGGCAAAAGACAATGATCATGAGTTTACAGACTCAGTCAATATGATATACGGACATCACATGGATAACGGAGCAATGTTCGGAGATATTGAAAAATACGCGGACGACAGTTATTTCTACAGCCATCAGGACGGAATACTGATGACTACACGCGGAGCCTATGATATCAGGATAATGGGTATGCTGTCTGCTGATGCCTATGACAGCTATCTGTACGCGACAGGTGACAGACCGGCGTCGGATTTCCCTGACTATCTGCACTATCTTAAGTCTCTGGCGATCCAGTGGGATTCGTCTGCAGACATAGACGGCATTACAAAGGGTGTACAGAGCTATATCGACTCAAGAGACAGAAATATCGCGGAGAATGGAGTGTTCACATTCAGTAAGATGCCTGAGGATGAGGTCCTTAACGGAACACAGATCATAGCTTTCAGCACCTGCGCTGATGCAACTACAAACGGACGTCAGGTCCTGGTGGGCACAATGAAGTTCAGAACTGAGCCGATCTCTGCAGCAGTCACGATCGCTGATAATGCTGTACCTATGGCGGCATGGGGACACGGAGAGGCAGAACACTGGTCACTGCTGAACGCAATATGCACAGTAATGGCTATTCTGGCAACATTCCCGGGCAAGGCGCTCAGAAAGAAATACATTTCAGTCACAGAAACCTTAAGGAAGAAACACAACAAGCAGAAAAAGCTTGATTTAAAGGACTTTGGTGAAGCGAAAATAGTTGGATTCCTTGGTCAGGTAATGCTTTCGGCATTCGCAGTGTTCTGGTTCATGTGGACACAGAATCCGATGAAGCCGATGGTAATAGTTGACAAATGGACACTTGGATTCATCGCTATGTATGCAGCGGTGTGGGTGATAGACGCTTATGTAATAAAGAACTATAAAAGAGATGCGTCAAGAATCAGAGCGGATATGCAGGGTAACAACGGAGCCGCCGCCCTCGCGATCTGATACCGAAAGACTGTTTCCGTATCTGGCCAGACGTTCACGCAGGTTGGACATAGCAACACGGTTACCCGCGGTGCTGTCAGAAGAACCGAATCCCGGACCGGTATCGGCAACAACAACATCGTAGCCTGTACCGGTCTTCCTGGTACTTATATAAATAGTAAGAGGGTCGAGCTCAGGATCGATACCGTGCTTTACGGAATTCTCTACAAGAGGCTGAAGTGTAAGCGGCGGCAGCTCAAAATCAGTATAAGGAGTGTCATACTCTACATACAGCTCGTCCTCAAACCTTACCTGCTCGACAGCGAGGTAAGCTCTGGTGTGTTCAAGCTCTTCTTCGAAAGGTATAGGTTCCTCTCTGGATATCGCTGTAAAGTTTTTTCTGAGATAGGTTGAGAAGTCCAGAATCACATTCTGGGCCCGCTCAGGATCCTCTGTAACGAGGTAATATATGCTCATCATGGTGTTGTATATGAAATGAGGACGCATCTGGAGCACCATGAGGCTTGCCTGCTGATCTGCGATCTTGTGCTGCTGACGGGCAGCCTGATCAGCCTGATCAGTAAGGAGTATGACCATCATTATCCCTGCTGCCAGCGTAATGCCAAGCGCAATAAAATCATAGCCAAAATCTTTCATATGAAGGATCATGGCTATGGCCGGGATGATCACATACGATAAGAATCCATAGAACTGCTTGCGTGTCAGCTGATTACGGCGTAACAAAAGAGAAATGAATATGACCAGCATCATAAGAGCAGGAGGCAGCATGAGCACGGGATAGAGAGGACCGCGATGGAATACGTTGTCTACGGAAATATAATAAATGGATGTAGTTATCTGAGTCTGAACAAGAAGGATCAGAAAACCGATCCAGATGATATCCACTATGTACATGACTGCGCTTCTGGAAGTTTTGCCGCACCGGATGGTTATGTAGAGCGCAAGGAGAGGCAAAATGGCTGAAGAAAAAAGCATCTCAAAAAAGTATGCTGCTGCAGTAAGTACCGATCTTCCAACATATAATTCTGCGATCAGAGAAAGTATGTCTGATGCCAGATACAGAGCGAGTACGGTATAAAAGAGCAAAAGAAATCTGCGGGTAGCTTTGTCGGAGAAGCTGCTCGCAGCCGTAGTCACCATTCCGAAGAGAACTATCATGATCCCGGCGACCGGTATTGAGAAGTTAACTACGGTGGTCCAGTTGCTCATCACTATATCAATTCAGGCACCGGGTAGCGAAGCTTTGACAGCTGTTTGTGAACACCCTCAACTGTCAAAGGCTTCATAAGAAAGCCTGAAGCTCCGGTCTCCCAGGCATCAAGCGAATACGCCGTATATGCCGTGAGGAATATCACGTTCGTGCGCGGATTTATCGCCAAAAGCTCGCGGCAGAGATCAAGACCGCTCATACGGCCCATTTCTATATCGAGAAAAGCCAGAGGGACTTTATGCGTCCTGGCGTATTCTATGGCTTCAGAGGGTTTTACAAAGCAAACTATCTCTGCATTCGGAATTGCCTTTTCGAGTATAGGCTTACCGCCTCTGAGTATTATCCTCTCATTATCGACCATCAGGACCTTGAGCGATTCTCCGCTGTGGTCACCTGTGTGGAGCAGTACGCTGATATCGACTTCGAGTGCATCGGCTATCTTTCGCATGGTAACAGCGTCAGGTACACGCCTGCCGGTCTCCCAGCTCGCGACGGTAGACCGGTCTACAAAGAGGGCATCTGCCAGCTTCTGCTGCGAAAGTCCTTTGTCAGTCCTTTTTTTGTGCAGTATTTCTGCAAATGTCATGTCAGATCCTTTCCGGTTTCAGAACCAATTTACATGCTTATGTTAATAGTATTCTTTTTTGTGCTTTCTCACAAGCATTAGAGTTCTTACGGGCAGATCATTCTGGCTTTTTTATAGTTTTTGTGTCACTGCGACACAATGGTTGTGTCACTGTGACACATTGCGTTGTCAGTGCTGTAAAGGCTGCGTATAATGCAGATAAAGAAAGGGAGAGGAAATAAAGAAAGGAAAAAAGTATGAGGATCATCACACATGCACTTAACAACAAAATACGCGGAGCGGTGCTGATAGTCCTGTCCGTACTCCTGGTGGGACTGATACCAATACGGACCGTTTTCGCGGCATCCACAGAGGTGAGCATCCCGTACCGGCAGACATGGAGCAATGAGTCGGGAGATTCTGTAGACAACAGCTTCGAATACAGGCTTACAGCCATAGATGAAGCGCCTCTGCCGGATGAAGCTGAAAACGGTTACTGCAAGCTGATTCTCACGGGCAATGCCAGAGGAGAAATAAATCTGCACTTCCCATTCTCAAAACCGGGGTATTACCACTATCAGGTGAGTGCATACATACCTGACAGAAAAGCGGATTACAGCTACGATGAAACAGCCTACGATGTGATGATAATGGTCTCCAACGCAGACAACGGACTGGGGATCGCAGCAATGACAATACAGGATGAAACATCGGCAAAGTATCCGGACCTACAATTTGACACAGCCTACACCGGAGGTGTTGAAAACCCGGGAGAGGAAACAGCAGACAGCGAAGAAAATGCGGCAAACGGAACGGGCGATGTACCGGAAGGCGAGGGAACACCAACAACGATAGAGGAAACCGAAACGCCGAAGGGACTGTTTACAAACCCTGACAACTGGGCACTGCTCAACCTGATACTCATGATACTCACACTGGCAGTTGCATTCATGGACGCAGTACTATACTTCAGGAAACCGAAAGACAAGTACGGTGAAACATACGAAGATGAGAAACTCAGGCGGCACGGAATGCCGAGAATACTGGCGATGTTAGCAGGTATCGGATCACTCTTCCTCTTCATAGAGACAGAAGACATGACTGATCCGATGATATGGGTAGATGAATACACAATGTGGATGCTGATACTGTTCATAGCAGCAGACATACTGACGGTAATGTCAAAGAAAGAGATCAGCCGGGACGGCGATGAATCAGTTACATAAAAAGCTAATCAATCACAAAAACAGAAAGACGAATAAGAAATATCAGAAAAGAAAAGGAGAAAAACATGAAACATCTTAAGACGATCAGCGCCCTGATACTCGCACTCATGATGGTGCTGACAATGGGCACAAGCGTTTTCGCAGATGACACCGGAAGCGCAGCAGCAAATAAAAATACTATGACTGTAAAGAAAGTTATCTCTGTGATCAATCACGATGGCTACGCTTACGAGCCGGGTTTCACCTATACATATACACTTTCAGACGGAACAGCCGGAGGCACAGTAAATGATGGAAAGAATACTGTTAATCTGAAGGCCGGCTCAGTCAGCTACCTTGCAGGAGGCAGTGATGCAGTTCAGACAGCTGTATTTGACAAAGCTAACGCAGTCAGCGGATCTGAAGCATCAAGAGATATGAGCTGGGAATTCGATCCTCAGGCATTCCCATCAGCCGGTGTATACCGCTTCGTTCTGACAGAAACTTCAGATGATCCTGCTTCGATCGGTATTGAACGCCCAGAGAACTACGACACATCGAAGTTCCTTGATGTATATGTGCAGAACAACGGATCCGCTAAGGAAATCTACAGCTTCATCCTTGTAGATGATGCATCTGCAGTAACTGCTGAGGCATCAAAGAGCCAGGGCTGGAATGCCGGTAATGACCTTGATAAATACGAGACTTACAATATCACTATCACAAACAAAGCAACAGGCGCACTTGCTGACACGACAGCCGCATTCCCATATACAGTAACTCTGGGAGGAAGAATAGACGCAGCAAACATCGCTGTTGAAGGCGCCGGCTTCGATGAGACTAATGCGAATATCGTTAAAGGCAATCTCAAAAGCGAAGAGACAATGACAATCAAGGGACTTCCGAAAACCGCTACATTCGCTGTATCGGAAAGCAACCCTACACCGGATACTTACAAAACTACATCAACTGTAGCAGGAGTAAACGGAACAGAAAACGCAGCTAATGCTGACTTTGAAGGAGGAGCTTCCCTCGATGTTGTAACAGGCGGTAATGTGTCTACTGCAGCAGAGACAGCAATTTCGATCGAAGTTGCCAACAACCTGGATTCCATCTCACCGACAAATGTAGTCATGAGATTCGCGCCATACCTCTTCATCCTCGGTGGAGCAGTGGTACTGCTGATGGCAAGCAGAAGACGCAAAGCTGAGCAGGAGTAATAAAAACTGACAGGCGCTGATTGATTCTGATGATGATTCCAACAGCATACACCTATAACTGAATAACACGCACGAATGCCCTGAAAAGCTCCAGGGCTTTCGTGCTACAGACAAGGTGTATGCTGCTTTCTGCAAGATCCTGACAGAGGACAGGACCTTGCAGAAAGAAAAAAGGGAAATTATAATAAACGTAACTAACTATATCAAAAGGACATAATAATGAAGACTATCCGCAAACTGACAGTGCTTATACTTGTTCTGACGATGCTGGTGACAGGATCAGGTCTTTCCGTATTTGCAGAAAGTGCCGAAGAACTTACGAATAACGATGCTGCAGCTACTGCGGAGAGTATCGATGTACCTGAAGATGAAGCAGTACAGGCTGATACTGATGATAATAATGACGAAAACCAGCCATCAGGTGATAATGCCGTAACTGCAGATGATGCCATAACTGCAGATGATGTGTCGGGTGAGACCCCTTATTCCGGTGATCCGGGTCCTGCAAATGCTGACGAAGAGAAGCAGGTGATCAGGCAGACTATAGAAGCAGATGTAAGCGGCAGCGATGCATCCGTAGTACTTACTGGTAAAATGCCTGAAGACGCAGCAGTGACTGCCGAGCCTGCGGATGCCGGCGTAGAGGGACAGAAGACTGTAACTGCTTACAATATCACGATCTATGCTGATGGTGAGGAAAACAAGTCAGACGAGTGGGAGCCTGAGACAGAAATAAAAGTCAGCATAGGCGATGAGAGCCTTGCCGGAATAGACAACGGCACCGAGGTGGATGTATATCACATTCCGGAAAGCAGCGACGGATCGCAGGCGGAGCCTGAGTTCGTCTGCAAAGCTTCCGTGAAAAACGGTAAAGTCACATTTGATGCAGAAAGCTTCTCGGTCTATGTTATCGTTCAGGGACCGGACGCGTATACACCTGAACCGACTGATGTTAAGAACCTGAATGAACTGGCCTCAAAGGCAGGAGACTCAGATGATACCGGAAACGCGTTCCGCCTTTCCATCCTCAAAAATGGCGCACATTATTATTTCACTGACACACTGACTCAAAAGGGCAGTAACGGGTATGTAATAGCCCGCACTACAAGCTTTACAGCATCTGCAGACTGGTACTTTGAAAAAGCCGAAGATGAAAATCACTATTATATTTTCACTCTGATTGATGGTGAAAGAGCATATTTAAAGGTCAAGGACAATTCCTACCTGGACAACTTTGCTTCAGCTCCGGAAAGCGCAGCTTCTTTTTCTGCAAGTCTCTTTGGAAATACAGAGGGTGCATTCCTTTTCATGCAGGATGGTGCAGCAAACACAGCTGTTAATTACTCAGGCTCCAATAACGGATTCAAGTGCTATAAAGACAATAACATCAGAAGCAACAATGACTGCAAGATCTTCCTGACGGAATCTCCTGCCATACCTGATGATGTTTATGGCATGAATAATAAAACCTATGGCCTGTTATATTACACTTCCGGGATCAATGGCTATGGGATGCTTTCGGATAAGGCTTCAGGCGCACTCGCTTCTTCAAAGCTGCTTGTGCGGTCAGATCCTCTTGATCAGAGCCGTACACTGTATATCGCAAAGGATGCTTCTATTGCAAAGTGGACATTCCACAGCATCAGCGGTGACAAGTATGCGCTGACAGCAGACGGCGGTGAGTATCTCAGAATAGATGGTTCATCGCTTGTTCTGACAGCCGATTTTGATGAAAACTGTGTGTTTACCGTAGAACCGGGGACCGGTTCGAATAAAGGCAAAATAAAGCTGACAGGTGCAGGCTCCAAGGGGATAGCATTCAACAGCAATGCATTTAAAGTGGTTGCAGCCTCTTCTGCATCGTGGCTCAATCTGGCTGATGACTCGGTCTATTCGGACGATGATTTTGTAGAGTATTCCGCGAGCAAGGTAAGTGTTTCTGACCGTGAGAGCATGCCTGATGGCAGTCAGGTGATCATTTATACCCGCTTCTGGAACGAGACAGACAAGGCATATGAGTTTTATGCTGTCGACCAGGACGGAAACCTCATACGTGTATATGAGTCAGGTGATGATATCGTCTGGATAGGCACTCAGAACAATACATTGCTGTGGGATTTCACGGAATACTACGAGCCTGGAACTGCAACTCCTAATGACAAATATGATCTTCAGAATACGTACAGCAGCAAGTACCTGGCTCCGCAGATAAGCGGGGACCGGATCTTTTCTGATGATCCTGAGGGCATACATCTTAACGGCAGGCGCGACGGCGATCACTATACGACCATACTGCTGTGGGATGACAGGCAGTATGACTTTGCAGGTCTTAAGGTATATACACAGGATGGCATAAAGAGAATCGTTTCCTGTCCGATGTCCCAGGCTGAGGAATTCTATTTTGCTATGATGCCATCTGATGATTCGGGATACACAAAAGTTGCCACTGTAGATCACAATACTCTTGGACTCACTATGAAGATGGTGGATTTCAACGGGAGCATAAAGAATGGCGGCGGAGAAAATTCACCTACTACATGGGAACAGTATAATGTCATGGGGACGCAGTACTACTCAGAGAAGAAGCCTCAGAAAGGGCTCCTGTCGTCAGATCTGAGAGGCAACTATCCTGTTGCGGCTAAGACCGGTAAATCGCTCAGCGAACTGTTTGCCGGTGCAGTACCTGTCAACCATCTGTTCATTCAGAGCATATATAATGGAAGCGGTTACTATCAGTTTGACAGTACCGAGAACTTTGCCCACCTTAATGGGGGACAGTTCGATGTCTATCAGGAGCTCGGCACTATACCGGACGGAAACAAAAAGACGCACACACATGGGCAGTTTATGCCATATAACAATCTCAGCAGTACAAAAGCATCATACCCGGATAATGCCAGGAACCTGACTGATATCTACGGAAATGATCTGTCTGACAATTATCCGCGCAAAAACGAGACGCTTTACAGACTGCAGGAAACTCCTGACTCATACTTCGGCATGGAAGTAGAAGGAAGTTTCATGCAGACACCGGGAGGACGTGATGCGTGGGGCCATGACATTATTTTCGAATTCGTCGGAGATGATGACTTCTGGCTTTATGTTGACGGAGAGCTCGTTATAGATCTTGGCGGAATACACAGCGCTCTTGGCGGATCGGTCAACTACAGCACCGGAAAGGTAGTAGTAAACAAAGAAGAAACGACCCTCTATGATTTGTTCAGACAGAACTATGCCGGCAGAAACAATCTTAATATCAATGCAAAGGAAGTTACTGACTATGTAGACGGGATATTCCAGGAAAAGACTGTAAACGGAAAAAAATGCCGTGTGTTCAAAGACTACTCAAGCCATGATGTGCGCATATTCTTCATGGAAAGAGGAGGCGGAGCATCCAATCTGCGTATGCGCTTCAATCTGGCGACTGTTAA
>JAFRJV010000050.1 GCA_017432075.1 Mogibacterium sp.
ATTTAGACCCATTTTTCCTCCTCCTTGAATATCTTGCAGTTGGCAGACCGCATCGACATTCTAAGGTTTGGAGGATTTTTGGTCAAACGCATAGCGTTCACGGAACCCCGCGTCTAACGCGGGGTTTTCTGCTTACAAAAACAGCGCCGGCTGCGTCAACGCGCCGGCGTTTTTATCTGTAATCAGCGATCTCCGGTCCCTGAGCTGCCGCGACAGCGCGCAGCTTTTTCATTTCTTCTTTGTCCGGAGTATAGAATGCATCCTGTTCGAACGGCATCCCTATCGCCTCGTATTTGATCCTGCCCAGAGAATGATACGGAAGAAGTTCCATTTTAGCTGCAGGCAGCACGTCATGCACATATGCTGCTGAAGCAGCTATGTTCTCCTCGCTGTTATTGACGCCGCCTATCACCGGTATCCGGATTACGGTCTCAGGTCTGCCCTGCCCGTCAGGATGTATAAGAGAGCCCAGCCGGGCTATGTTTCCCAGGATCCTTTCATTGCTGACACCGGTATATTTCCTGTGCACCTCAGGATCCATGTGCTTGAGATCCATGAAAATAAGATCCATTCTCTCGAGCGACGGTCTGACAAGATCGAAGTCAAAGTATCCGCAGCTCTCAATATCGATGCTGATCCCCGAGTCGTAAAGCTCGCGTGATACATAGTCAAGGAACTCCGGCTGTGATGTCGCCTCTCCGCCTGAGAAGGTTACTCCCCCTCCGCTGTAAGTGTAGAACAGTCTGTGTTTCATGACTTCTCTGATCACGTCATCGGCATCCATCAGCTTTACCATGCGCACTCTGGCTTCCTCCGGACACGCATCAGCACATGCGCCGCAGGCGATGCATTTTTCGCGTCCGGATACATTCATATCTATCCCTATGCCCTGCGGACATGCAGCGGCACATGCACCGCAGCCGATGCATTTTCTTCCGTGCCATCCTATAAGAGCCTTCTGTTCGAAGCCCTCGGGATTTGAGCACCATCTGCAGCGGAGCGGGCATCCCGCAATGAATATATTCGTCCGTATCCCCTCTCCGTCATTTACCGAGAAAGGCTGGATCTGCATTATGAATCCTTTTATACCCATACTTACAATTATGCCCGGCCGCTGAGGCCGGGCTTATGTTTAATCAGAATGCTTCGTGTGCGTTCCTTGCCATTATCGAATCCTGCATCTCTTTTGAGAGATTGGTAAACTGTGCACTGTATCCGGCGACCCTTACCAGCAGGCTGCGGTATTTTTCAGGATGAGCCTGGGCATCAGCAAGCACTTCATTGGATATAGTGTTGAACTGCACGTGGAACCCTCCTAAAGCGAAGTAGCTCTGCAGCATTGCTCCGAGGTTGGCTCTTCCGCGCTTTGTCGCGACGAGGTCGTGGTTCAGACGCAGGTTGAGCAAGGTTCCTCCGCTGTGGATATCGTGCTTCATTTTCGCGGCACTTCTCAGAGCTGCCAGGCAGGTGGATCTGTCGCTGCCGGTATATGGCGAAACGCCCTCATTTATAGGATCCTTTGCGTGTCTGCCTTCAGGGGTCGCGCCGAGGACCTTGCCGGTAGGCAGGTAATTGGAGATTCCCATGAACGCGGTAACGAAGTGGTTGCCGTAGAGGTCGTCATATTTAGTGACTTCATCATAGAAGAAGTCTGCGAGATCACGGGCTATGGAATCGACATAGTCGTCATCGTTGCCGTACTTAGGGCATGCAAGCGCCAGCTCTCTGAGCTGCTCATAGCCCTCCCAGTTACTGTCAAGCGCATCTATGAGTTCTGCCATCGTAGTCACGCCCTCTTCAAAGACGAGCTTCCTGATGACGGCGAGCGAGTTCGCGGTCACAGACAGTCCAACACCGGTAAATACAGGTCCGATGTTGTACTTTGCTCCGCCGTCAACGAGGTCGCGGCCGTTCTTCATGCAATACTCATTGCAGGCCGACATGAAAGGTCTGTGACCTATCTCTTTATGTATCTCCTGTGCGGTCACCAAGCTGATCACGCCATGGCGCACAAGATACCTGAACTGCTTCTTCCAGGCCTCGAGGATCTCATCCATCGAGGCAAATGTCTTCGGGTCCTTCTCTTCGAGCGAGACCTGCTCTCCCGACAGACGGCTTCTTCCCTGATTCAGCGCAAACTCGAGAGCCGCAGCGAAGCTTATGCTTGCAGCAGATGTCCACTCAAATGTCTTGCGCGAATGAGGAACTACACAGCCGCAGTTGTTCCAGTCTCTTGCATCCTCAGGTCTGTATCCTAGGTTGGAAAGCATCTGATAGCCTGTCCTGTCGCCGTGTATGGCAGGAAATCCGCATCCCGTTGAAACGAGTTCAGTGACCGCCTCCATGAATTCAGGCGGGCAGTCAGGGTGGATCCTGCAGCTCAGAGTAGGCTGGTGGGTCATGCATTCCCTTGTTGCCTGAATTGCCATGTATGAGATCGTATTGGTGGCGTCTGTCCCGTCGACTTTTGTGCCGCCTATAGTGAGGTTTTCAAAATTCGTGTATCCGGCAAAGAAACTTGCTGTGTTCTTGGATATGGTCCATGCCCACTCGCTGTACTTGAGCCACAGGCACTCGACGAGTTCGAGTGCGCTGTCGTAATCAATGATGCCGGCCTCCTCATCAGCCTTGTAGTACGGATACATGTACTGATCGAATCTGCCGGGGTTCCATGCCAGAGGATTCTCCGCTATGATACCGCCAAGCTGTACGAACCATACGAACTGTATCGCTTCCCTGAATGTCTTAGGAGGCTGTTCAGGTATGCGTGAACACACATCGGCGATCTCTTCGAGCTCTTTCTTTCTGGCCGGGTCGGTCTCAGCCTCAGCCATCTCTGCAGCCTTCTCGCTGTAGCGTCTGCCCAGAGTTATCATTCCGTCCGCGATCAGCACCATGGACTTATAGAAGTCGATCTTCGCTTTCTCCGCAGGGATCGCTTCATCGAGTTCAGCCATGTAAGCTTCGGCCTCGGCCCGTATGCCGCCGTAACCCTTAGGCAGCAGCACATCAGCGTAATCGGCGGAGATCTCCCCTATGCCGTTACGCCACTTGGAATCGGTATCGAGAAAGCCCGTATCTACACCGATCTTTTTTGTCGCCTCAGAAGTTCTGGCAAGGAACGCCTCCTCGACAGACTTGCCTTCCCAGTAAGGAAAGATATTCCCCCTTATGAACGCGGTCTGCTCCGGAGTTACATCATAAGGATCCTGTCCCCTTTCAGGGAAGGTGTCGATCTCATCGTTGATCCAGAGCCAGCCGAATTCAGGCGTAAGTATCGCACACTTTCTGAACTCACCGCTGGAACCCACAACGAGTTCGCCCTCCCAGATATTGACAGAGAGCTCACAGCATGTGTCGTAAAAAGCCTGTGCGGTGCGGATCAGATGAGGCTGACCTTCCGTGCGCTGAAAAGACTTTGTCCAGCTCCACGCACGCTCATACGAGATGTGCGGCTTTGTGTTTACGTAGTTTTCTCTTATCTTTTCTACTCTTTTTGTGATCGCCATCTTATAGTCCCATTCTGTTAATGCAACACTTACAGTGTAACGACCCAGTCTCCCATAACGTCAGGAGCGGTTCCTGTCTGCATTCCGTAAAGTGTATCGTAGAGTTTCTGGCTGAGCTCTCCTACCTTTTCACCGTTGATCGGGTAGTTTTCTCCTCTGTATCTCAGGAGTCCGATAGGCGATACTACGCATGCTGTTCCTGTAGCCCATGCTTCAGTCAGCGAACCGTCTGCGGCAGCCTTGAGGAGGTCGTCGATCTCAAGACGCTTTTCCTCTACCTCTACGCCCCACTTTCTCATAAGTCTGATCGCGCTGTCACGTGTGACGCCAGGGAGGATAGAACCGGTCAGTGACGATGTGTATACTGTGCCGTTGATCTTGAAGAAAGCATTGGATGTGCCCACTTCTTCAACATATCTGTGCTCTTTTGCGTCGAGCCAGAGAACTTCCTCACAGCCCTGCTTCTTTGCTTCTGTAGCTGCAATCATTCCGCATGAATAGTTGCCGCCGCACTTAGCGAAACCCGTACCGCCGACTGCAGCGCGGATGTACTCTTCCTCTACCCAGATGCGGCTTCCGTGGAGTTCCTTATCGTTGCCTTCATAATAAGCAGCAACAGGACTCAGTATGATGATGAACCAGTATTTCGAGGCAGGATGGACTGCCATGGAAGGTTCCGGCGAGATGATGAACGGTCTGATGTAAAGCGATGTGCCCTGTACGTCAGGTACCCAGTCTCTGTCTGCATCAACGATGGCCTTTACAGCCTCAATGAACAGATCCTCGTCGATCCTAGGGATGCACAGACGGTCGTTGCTGTTCTGCAGACGCTTTGCGTTCATATCAGGGCGGAACAGATTGATGCCGCCTTCCGGATTCTTATATGCCTTCATGCCCTCGAATGTCATCTGGGCATAGTGCAGTGTGCATGCTGCAGGATCGATCGAGAGCGGTCCGTAAGGAACGATGCGTCCGTCGTGCCAGCCCTGTCCCTCATCATAGTCCATAAGGAACATGTGGTCAGTGTAGTACTTGCCGAATCCGAGCGCTGTCTGGTCCGGTTTTTCCTTAGGTGTTGTAGTTCTTGTTACCTTGAAATCATATCCCATCTCTATATCCTCCTGAAATCAGATCAATTTGAATCCTTTATCTGTAAGTGTCTGACGGACTTCTTCCAGCTGCTCGAAGTCCCTCGTCTCTATCTCGAGTGTGAGCACGCAGCTCGTGACTGCCGTATCCGGATCGGAATGTCCGTAATGGACTCCCGTCACGTTGGCTCCGCATCCCGCGATGATAGTCGCGACATCTACGAGCTGTCCCGGCTTGTCCTCCAGTGCGATCTGAAGGGTGGCGTTGCGGCCGCTCGTTACCAGACCTCTGGTAATTACTCTAGAGAGAATGTTTACATCTATGTTTCCTCCCGACACAAGGCAAACCACCTTTTTGCCCTCTACCGGGATCTTTCCGAACATCATTGCCGCAACGGATACCGCACCCGCTCCTTCAGCGATGAGCTTCTGCTTCTCTATCAGCGACAGTATGGCAGCTGCTATTTCGTCTTCAGTGACGGTGACCACATCATCGACATACTTCTTTATGAGAGAGAAGGTCAGATCTCCCGGATGTTTTACCGCGATACCGTCCGCGAACGTGCTTACGGTGCTGAGTGTGACCTGCTCGTCATACTTCAGGCTGTCCGCCATGCTTGCAGCTTCCTTTGCCTGTACGCCGTATATTTTCACATTTGGTTTGAGCTTCTTTACAGCGTAAGCGACACCCGAGATAAGTCCACCGCCGCCGACAGGTACTACTATTACATCCACATCAGGCAGCTGATCAAGTATTTCGAGTCCGATCGTCCCCTGACCTGCGATGACATCCGGGTCATCGAAAGGATGAATGAATGTTGCCCCGGTCTCTTCCTGAAGCTTGCATGCGTAAGTATACGCATCATCATACGTACCCTTTACCAGGCGCACTTCTGCACCGAGAGCCTTTGTAGCTTCGACCTTGCTTATAGGCGCTCCGTCAGGCATGCAAATAATGCTTTTTGCACCTCTGTGTGTTGATGCCAGAGCTACGCCCTGAGCATGGTTGCCGGCACTGCATGCGACGATGCCCGCTGCCTGTTCTTCCTCACTGAGCTTGCTTATCTTGAAATACGCTCCTCTCAGCTTGAAACTTCCGGTCACCTGAAGGTTCTCGGTCTTCAGATACACCTCGTTGCCGTTGCTGAAGTGAGGTGAATATATTAAGTCAGTCTTTCTGGCTACATCCTTAAGAGCGAATGATGCCTGATATACTCTGTCAAGTGATAACCCTTTTTTTGATCCCATATAACTTCTCCATTTACCTGATTGTTTATTGTTTTTCTGTACCGGCGAGCCATGTGATAAGCTGGCTCGCCGTTCTGCCGGACATTCCGCCGTGGCGGAGCTCCCATTTGCGGGCAGCGTCTTCGAGTTCCTGCCCGCTGAGCTCTATGCCTTTCCTGGCCGCCAGTGACCTGACGATCTCAAGGTATTCGCGCGGTCCCGGCTTAGGATAAAAGATCGTAACACCGAATCTGCTTGCCAGAGACAGCTTTTCTTCCATGGTATCCGATCTGTGTACATCTTCGTTATATTCCATGTCACTGCGGTCGCCCCATGTCTCGCGGATAAGGTGGCGGCGGTTTGAAGTGGCATAGATAAGGACTTTGTCGGAACGCGTCTCCAGGGCGCCCTCCAGCATCGCCTTGAGTTCCTTGTAATCGCTCTCATCCTCTTCAAATGACAGATCGTCAAGGAACAGTATGAACCTGTAGTTGCGTTTCTTGATCTCTGACAGTATCTGCGGGAGTCTGCCTCTGTCCGGTTTTGATACTTCTATCAGCCTGAGGCCTCTGTCCGAGTATTCATGCATCAGGGCATGTATACTGGTCGACTTACCGGTCCCGCTGTCACCGTAGAGCAGCACATTGTTTGCGTAGCTTCCGCTCACGAATGCTTCCGTGTTGTCCTTCAGTATCTTTTTCTGCGATTCATATCCTACCAGATCATCAAACGTAACATCAGCGCTGTCAGTTACAGGCACAAGCTTCAGTTCTCCGCCAGCAGCTGCTGAAGGATCCACCCTGAATGCCTTGTATAACCCGTACATGCCGGATCCGTATCTGAAATAATGATCTGTCAGTATGTGTGTAAAGGCTTTTACATCCTCTGCAGAGGCAAGTCTGTGGCTCAGATCTCTGATACGGCGTCCGGCTTCAGTGATGCACTCACCGTCATAAGGTGCCTTGTAGTCAAGCATCATCGTCAGCACTTTTTCGTCCTCGTCAAAGTCTTCATTGCCTGCCTTGAAAAGCTCCATGAATATGCCCAGATCGCGCTCTGCAAGCAGCATGAGCGTTGAATCCGGAAGCACCCTGCAGCGCTCACATGCCATGGTGAAGGCGTTGTCATGCATAATAAGGATATATGTGAGCCACTGCTGCCATACATTACCCGAAAGTCCGAACTCTGTCGCAAAGGCAGCCAGCTTTCCGGCAAGCGCTGAGGCAGAGCCTGTTACGCGTTCATCCCAGTCTGTATAAAACAGAAAATCGTTCTTTTTTGTCTTCATTTATTGTCTGCCCAGTCTGTCGAGTATAGCGGCTTTCATCTCACTGCCTTTGACCCAGTCTTCCTGTCCCGGAGCCTTTATATCCGCTGTGCGGAGTCCGTCAGCGAGTACATCGGCTACGGCTTTTTCTATGGCGTCGGCTTCCTCCGAAAGATCGAAAGAATACCTCAGCATCATCGCTGCAGACAGTATCGTCGCAATTGGGTTTGCTATGTCTTTGCCGGCAATATCCGGAGCCGAGCCGTGGATAGGCTCATACAGGCCTCGTGATGAGTCGCCGAGTGACGCCGATGCAAGCAGCCCTATTGAGCCTGTGACCTGTGACGCTTCGTCCGAAAGTATATCACCGAACATGTTTGATGTTACGAGAACATCAAAGAAAGACGGGGCTCGGATGATCTGCATTGCCGCATTATCTACGTACATGTCGTCGAGTTTTACATCTGGATATTCCGACGCTCCGAGTCTGTGAACGGTTTCGCGCCACAGTCTTGAAGTCTCGAGCACGTTCGCCTTGTCTACGCTGGTCACATGTCCTCTGCGCTTTCTTGCGGTCTCAAAGGCGCGCCTTGCGACCCTTTCTATCTCCATGACGCTGTACGCTTCTGTATCGTAAGCAGCATCGCCCGCTTCATTCCTGCCGCGGTCTCCAAAATATATGCCGCCTGTAAGCTCACGAACTATCATGAGGTCAAATCCTTTTGCAGCAATGTCGGGTCTCAGAACGCAGGCCTCCGCAAGCGCAGGCTGTATCGAAGCAGGCCTCAGATTTGTATAGAGGCCGAGCTCCTTGCGCAGACCAAGCAGAGCCTTCTCAGGTCTCATGTGATTAGGCACAGCATCCCACTTCGGTCCGCCAACCGCTCCAAGCAGCACGCTGTCCGAAGCCAGGCATCCGTCTATGGTCTCCTGTGGCAGCGGTACTCCGTATTCATCAAGAGCGCAGCCACCTGCCAGATATTCAGTAAACTCGAATTCGCAGCCGAACCGTTTTTCTATTGTCTTCAGGACTTCAACAGCAGCCCCGATTATTTCCGGGCCGATTCCGTCGCCCGGTACTAAAGCAATTTTAAAAGCCATATCTTTATTCTCTCTAGTCACTGTTTGTTTTTCAGATAAGAAAGCAGTCCGCCATTTTCAATGATCTGCTCTATAAACGGCGGGAACGGTTTTGCCTGGAAGCTTTCACCTGTAGTCTCATCGATGATGACTCCCGTCTTTGTGTCTACGCTCACGATATCACCGGCGTTGATCGCCGCGCTCGCTTCAGGGCATTCCAGTATAGGGAATCCTATATTGATTGAATTGCGGTAGAATATGCGCGCGAAGCTGGCAGCTATAACGCATGATACGCCGCTCGCCTGTATCGCGATCGGAGCGTGTTCTCTGGATGATCCGCAGCCGAAGTTCCAGCCGCCTACCATTATGTCGCCGGCGTGTACATCTTTGGCAAAGCTCTCGTCTATGTCGACCATGCAGTGGCTTGCCAGCGCTGCCGGATCCGGATCGTTCAGATATCTTGCAGGGATGATGACATCAGTATCGATGTGATCTCCGTATTTCCATACTTTTCCTCTCATGATGTCCCCTCCTTATAACCCGCGCGGATCCGCAATGCATCCTGCCAATGCCGATGCGGCTGCCACCGCAGGGCTTGCAAGTATGACTTCGCTCTGAGTGTGTCCCATACGTCCGACAAAGTTGCGGTTCGTTGTTGCTACGGCTCTTTCGCCTGCAGCCATTACTCCCATGTGTCCGCCAAGGCATGGGCCGCATGTAGGTGCTGAAACGGCACATCCTGCTTCCACAAAGGTCTTCAGTATGCCTTCTTCCATGCATTTCAGATAGATCTGCTGTGTAGCCGGAATGATTATGCAGCGTATTCCGTCGGCGATCTTTTTACCCTCGAGTATCGATGCGGCAATGCGCATGTCGGACATGCGTCCGTTCGTGCATGATCCTATGACCACCTGATCTATGTGAAGTCCGGCTGCTTCTCCTACAGTCTTTGTATTTGAAGGCAGATGAGGCATCGATACAGTCGGCTCAAGTGTCGAAAGATCGATCTTTACGACTCTTTCGTATTCTGCGTCCGGGTCTGCCTCGTATACAGCAGGCTCTCTTCTGAACCTGTCTCTTATGTATTCACGGGTCTTGTCGTCTACAGGGAAAATGCCATTTTTGCCGCCGGCTTCGATCGCCATGTTCGATATGGTGAATCTGTCATCCATTGAAAGCTCGGCAACGCCCTCGCCTGCGAATTCGAGCGATTTGTAGAGCGCTCCGTCAACACCGATCTCGCCTATCAGGTGAAGGATCACATCCTTGCCCGATACGCATGGACCCGGCTTTCCGCTGAGTTCTACCTTTATTGCAGAAGGCACCTTGAACCAGTTGAGCCCCGATGCCATACCTGCGGCCATGTCTGTTGAACCAACGCCTGTGGAAAAAGCTCCGAGCGCTCCGTAAGTACAGGTGTGTGAGTCTGCTCCGATGATGCAGTCTCCGGGGCCGACTATCCCCTGCTCAGGCAGCAGCGCATGCTCTATTCCGACGGTACCTACATCATAAAAATGCTTTATGCCGTGCTTCTTTGCAAAGTCTCTGGAAATAACGCAGAGCTCTGCAGACTTGATATCCTTGCACGGTGTGTAGTGATCAAGAGCGATAACGATCTTTTCGTTATCGAAGACCTCCGTAAAGCCGGCTTTCTCGAACACTCCGATGGCGACCGGCGTGGTGACATCATTGCCAAGCACTACGTCGAGCTTTGCCTCTATCAGATCGCCTGCGTGGACTTCAGGAAGTCCGGCGTGAGCCGCAAGGATCTTTTGTGTCATTGTCATGCCCATGGTCTCTGATCCCCCCTTTTTATACTTCAGTTGCTTTTATAGGTGCTGCTTCGTCATGGTGCTTGCGTTCGTAAGCAGCCATGCGGTTGAGCGCCTTAAGGTAAGCGTTGATGCTCGCCTCCATGATATCTGTCGAAAGACCTCTGCCTGTGAACGTTCTGTCATAGGCATTTACCTTTACCGTTACATCACCCAGAGTATCCTTGCCTTCAGATATCGAGTGTATGTTGAAGATGTCAAAGCTGTGAGCTGACGGCTGTATTATAGCGTCGATCGCGTTATACGCTGCATCGATAGGTCCGTCTCCGAGAGCTACATCCTGCTTCTTCTCTCCGTCCTTCTCGAGACTGACAGTGCATGTCGCAGTGGTGAAGTTGCTTGTAGACATCTGGAACCAGTCAAGCTTGTAACCTTCTGCATCATCCTCGAATACTATGTTCGTGTTGTGTGTTACGATGGCCTCGAGGTCGGCATCGGTTATGTTCTTTTTCTTATCGCATACAGTCTTGAACTCATCAAAACATCTGTCGAGCTCTTCCTTGCTGAGTACGAATCCGAGTTCCTCAAGTCTCTGACCAACGGCATGGCGTCCGGAGTGCTTTCCGAGCACCAGATTGTTCACATGAATGCCGACCGACTCAGGAGTCATGATCTCATAAGTTTTCTTATTGGCAAGCACGCCGTGCTGATGTATTCCTGACTCGTGTGCAAAAGCATTTTTGCCTACTATCGGCTTGTTGAGAGGTGCCGTCTGTCCGATGATGTTGTATACCGTCTGGCTTGCACGGTGGATCTGAGTGGTGTCGATGCCTGTTGTAAGGCCGGTAACATCCTGCCTTGTGCGGATCGCCATTACGATCTCTTCAAGGGATGTATTGCCTGCTCTTTCACCCAGTCCGTTTATGGTGCACTCCACCTGTCTTGCTCCTCCGAGCACTCCGGCCAGAGCATTTGCGGTAGCCATGCCCAGATCATTATGGCAATGGACTGAGAATATGACATTCTCTGCACCTTTAACGTTGTATTTGACATCCTCTATCAGCTCGCGCATCTCGCCCGGTGTAGTGTAGCCTACTGTATCAGGCAGGTTTATGGTGGTCGCACCGTTAGCTATAGCTACCTCGACTACTTTTTTGAGGAATTCCGGTTCGCTTCTTGTGGCGTCCTCTGCCGAGAATTCGATGTTTGAGCAGTATTTCTTTGCGTAAGCTACCATTTCGCCTGCTCTTTCGAGCACCTTCTCAGGGCTCATGCGCAGCTTATACTCCATATGGAGAGGCGATGTCGCAATAAACACGTGTATGCGCGGATCCGCAGCACCTTTGACAGCTTCCCATGCAGTGTCGATGTCCTTCGGGGTCGAACGTGCAAGCGAAGCGATAGTGCAGCCTCTGATGGTCTCGGAAATGGTCTTCACCGATTCGAAGTCTCCCGGCGATGCGATGGCAAAGCCTGCTTCGATTATGTCCACATGCATCTTCTCGAGGCATCTGGCCACTTCTATCTTCTCTCTCAGGTTCATGCTGCAGCCCGGCGACTGCTCGCCGTCACGCAGAGTCGTATCGAAAATCTTAACTTGTTCCATTGTTTCTCCAGTCTCTGTATCTGCTTATCTAATCCAGTATCGCGCCTTTATCTGCGGAGCTTACGAGCTTCGCATAGCGTGCAAGATAGCCGGTCTTTACCTTAGGTTCAGGGCATACCCATGTCTTGCGGCGCTCTTCGAGCTCCTCGTCAGACACCTTGAGCTCGATCGTCTTGTTCGCGATGTCTATGGAGATGATGTCCCCCTCGTGCACAAGGCCGATAGGGCCTCCGGATGCCGCCTCAGGACTTACATGTCCTATTGAAGCTCCGCGGGTAGCGCCCGAGAATCTTCCGTCTGTTATAAGCGCTACTGATGCGTCAAGTCCCATTCCTGCTATCGCCGAAGTCGGGTTGAGCATCTCTCTCATTCCCGGACCTCCCTTAGGGCCTTCGTAGCGTATCACTACTACGTCGCCGGCTTTGATGCCTCCGTCATAGATGACTCTGATGGCATCATCTTCGGAATCGAACACTCTTGCAGGACCTTCGTGTTTCATCATTTCAGGCAATACTGCCGACTGCTTGACAACGCATCCGTCAGGTGCGATGTTGCCTTTCAGAACTGCGATGCCTCCGGTCTTCATGAACGGATCATCGAAAGGTCTGATTATATCCGTGTTCAGATTGCATGCGTCAGCGATGTTCTCTCCCATGGTCTTTCCGCTCACGGTCATTACCGATGTGTCGAGCAGATCGCCTTTTGTGAGCTCCGTCATTACTGCATACACTCCGCCGGCAGCCTCGAGGTCTTCCATGAAGGTATCGCCTGCAGGCGCCAGATGGCAGAGGTTAGGTGTTTTGCCGCTGATCTCGTTTGCCATGTCAAAGCTGATGTCGACTCCCGCTTCGTGAGCGATGGCAGGCAGATGCAGCATGGTATTGGTGGAGCATCCGAGCGCCATGTCGACTGTCTCGGCATTATGGAAAGCAGCCTCAGTCATGATGTCGCGAGGTCTGATATCCTTTTCGACGAGCTTCATGATCTGCATTCCTGTCTCCTTTGCAAGACGGATCCTTGCGGAATACGGAGCAGGTATGGTGCCGTTGCCGCGGAGAGCCATTCCAATGGCCTCCGTGAGGCAGTTCATGGAGTTTGCCGTGTACATGCCTGAACATGATCCGCATGAAGGGCAGGCGTGCTCAACATATGACTGCACGCCCTCCTCATCGAGCTTTCCGGCATGGTATGCGCCGACTGACTCGAACATGTGTGAGAGGCAGGTACGTCTGCCGTCAGGCAGACGGCCGGCCAGCATTGGCCCGCCGGCGCAGAATATGGTCGGTACGTTTATGCGTGCCGCAGCCATCAGAAGTCCCGGAACGTTTTTGTCGCAGTTAGGCACCATGACAAGTCCGTCAAACTGATGGGCAATGGCCATTGCCTCTGTGGAGTCAGCAATGAGGTCTCTCGTTACGAGAGAATACTTCATGCCGATATGACCCATAGCGATGCCGTCACAGACAGCTATCGCAGGGAAGAGTATCGGTGTTCCTCCTGCTGCACGTACACCGGCCTTGACCGCCTCGGCTATTTTGTCGAGGTGCATGTGCCCCGGCACTATTTCGTTATATGAGCTGACTACACCGATCAGCGGACGGCTGATCTCCTCTTCTGTCAGTCCAAGAGCATACATGAGGCTCTTGTTCGGCGCGCGGTCAACTCCTATCTTTACATTGTCAGATTTCATGATCTCTGTTGTCCCCTTTTACTAGTTGGATGCTGAATCGAGATCCGTGTCATTCTTCCACAGCATCTCGTCTCTGAGCTTCTTACCTACGACCTCCATCTCATGCTTTGCAAGCTGTGCACGCTTTGAGTTGAAGAATGTACGGCCGTTCTTGTTCTCTGCGATCCATTTGCCGGCAAATGTTCCGTCCTGGATGTCAGCGAGGACCTTGCGCATATTGGCCTTTACCTCATCGTGCGGAAGTACGCGAGGACCCGATACGTATTCACCGAACTCAGCTGTGTCGGAGATCGAGTAGTTCATTGCTGCGATGCCGCCCTTGTTGATGAGGTCGATGATCAGCTTCATCTCATGGATGCACTCGAAGTAAGCGTTTTCAGGCTTGTATCCTGCTTCAACAAGAACTTCGAAGCCGCACTGCATCAGGTCTACGACTCCGCCGCAGAGTACTGTCTGCTCGCCGAAGAGGTCAGTCTCAGTCTCCTCGTCCATTGTGGTCTCAAGGATACCTGCGCGTGCTCCGCCGATGCCTGCGATATATGCAAGAGCGATATCATATGCTTTTCCTGTAGCATTCTGCTCTACTGCAACGAGGCAAGGAACGCCTTTGCCGTTTACATATGTTCCGCGGACTGTGTGACCAGGTCCCTTAGGAGCTGCCATGAATACGTCTACGCCTTCAGGTGCAACGATCTGCTTATAGCGGATATTGAATCCGTGAGCGAAAGCGATGGCATTGCCCGGCTCGAGGTTCGGTGCGATCTCGCTCTTGTAAACAGCTGCCTGTACTTCATCATTGATGAGGATCATTATGATATCAGCTTTCTTTGCAGCCTCAGCCACTGTATAGACTTCGAATCCGTCCTTCTCTGCTACAGGCCATGACTTGCCGCCCTTGCGGAGTCCGATGATCACATTGCAGCCCGAGTCTCTGAGGTTGAGTGCGTGAGCGTGTCCCTGCGAACCGTAACCGATGATAGCGATCACTTTGCCGTTAAGAGCGTCAAGATTACAATCCTTCTCATAATACATTTTTACCATAGTTGAATTCCCCTCTTTCTTTAGATTCATCATTGATCGTTGCTGTACCGCGCTCGATGGCGACTACGCCCGTGCGCGCTATTTCCAATATCTTGAATTCCTTCAGAATATTTACTATCGCTTCAAGTTTTTCAGAATCGCCCGTGACTACCAGCGTGAGTGTCTCCAGCGACACGTCGATTATCTGTGCCCTGAAAATGTTGGCGATCTGCATTACATCGTTTCTTCTCTCTGCGCCCTCAGTGCTTACCTTTATAAGCATGAGTTCTCTGTATAGCGAGTTCACCGTATTAAGTCTCTTTACCGAGTGCACCGGATAGAGCTTGCGGAGCTGATTGCAGAGAAGCTCGGTATGAGGCTCATCGGCGATCACATCGATCGTAAGACGCGTCACCCCCTGATTCTCCGTAGGACCGGCGGCAAAAGCCTCGATGTTGTAGCCCTTACGTGAGAACAGCCTCGCTATCTGAGACAGTACACCCGGTTCGTTGTCTACGAGGAGCGCGAGAGTCTGTCTTGTCGCATTGTCCATTTTTTCCATTCTCTGCACCTCCCTATAGTTTCATGAAGTCGGTGATGTGGCTTCCGCCTCCCACCATAGGTCTTACCATCTCGTCTATGTCCAGCATGCAGTCGATAACATATCCTTCTCCGCATGCCATCGCTTCTTCTATCGCTTCGGCGAGATCCTTCTGGTTGTTGACCCTGCGTCCATGGAGCCCGTAGGCTTCTGCCAGCTTCACGAAGTCAGGACCTCTGTCCATGTCTGTCTCAGAGAAATTCTTCTTATATATAAGGTTCTGCCACTGCCTTACCATTCCCAGGGTCTGGTTGTCGAACACGAACGTGATCACCGGCAGTCCGTAGTGCTGCACTGTTGTCAGCTCATTGCAGTTCATGCGGAAGCTTCCGTCACCTGCTATGTGGATCACCATCTTGTCAGGATTTCCTACCTTGGCGCCGATGGCAGCTCCGAGTCCGAAGCCCATCGTTCCGAAGCCTCCGGATGTAATAAGCTGACCCGGATAATCGAAGTGGAAATGCTGTATCGCCCACATCTGATGCTGTCCGACATCCGTAGCGACAATAGTATCCATAGGCATCATCCTTGCGATGGTATCGCAAACCTGTTTAGGATTCAGTGTGTCGCCGCCTTCATCGTATAAGGTCTCTGTAGGGAATGAGAATACATATTCTTTCCACTTTGAGTGCTCCTGCTGTGTGAGCCTCTCGTTGAGCATCCTGAGTACTTCCTTTGCATCACCGACTATATGGTGGTCGGTCTGCACATTCTTGTTGATCTCAGATCTGTCTATATCTATGTGTACGATCTTTGCCTGGCTTGCGAATGATTCCGGATCGAGAGCCACTCTGTCGGAGAACCTGCAGCCTACCGCGATCAGAAGATCGCACTCGTTAACGCCGATGTTCGATGCCTGCGAACCGTGCATACCGATCATTCCCGTAGCGAGAGGGTTCCGGCCTTCCATTCCGCCGCCTCCCATGACTGTGATGGCTGTCGGGGCATCCATCAGGTTCACGAATTCGTTGAATTCTTTGTGAGCCCTGCCTCTTACTACACCTCCTCCGCAGATCAGCATAGGCTTTTCGGATTCGCCTATCATACTGATGAGCTTGTCTATGTCCTCTTCATCGACTGACGGTTTGTGCAGATCGGCCATATTGCGGTCATAGAGAGCATCGAGCATTCCCGATTTCTTGTGTTCTTTTCTCGGAACGAATTCATATTCAGCTGTCTCTGCCGTAACATTTTTGAGAATGTCGATGAATACCGGTCCCGGTCTTCCGCTTCTGGCGATCGCAAATGCCCTTCTCACTGTATCAGCAAGTTTGTTTACATCGCTGATCTGGAATGTGCACTTGGTAATAGGAAGCATTACGCCAGTGCTGTCTACCTCCTGGAAGGAATCCTTTCCTATCAGGCTCTCAGCGACATTGCACGAAATAAATACTACCGGGGATGAATCCATGTACGCTGTTGCGACTCCGGTAGTCAGGTTGGTCGCACCCGGTCCCGAAGTAGAAAACGCCACTCCTACCTTACCCGTGCTGCGTGCATAACCGTCAGCTGCGTGAGACGCTCCCTGCTCGTGTGCCGTCAGGTAATGATGTACCCTGTCACGGTATTTGACCAGTGCGTCGTAAACGTAGAGAATGGTGCCACCCGGGTAGCCGAATACTGTATCGACCTCCTGCTCAAGCAGGCATTCCATTAATATTTCTGCGCCGGTTAATTTCAATTCTATATACGTCCTTTCTATATTGTTTTTATCGGAGGAGCTCAGCCTCCGGAGATCAGGCATTTCTACATTACGGCAAAGCCGTTCATTCTTAGAAATGCCTATTTCTCCATTGCTATGGTGCCGGTCCTCTGGATCTCGATGATGCCGTAGCCCTTCATAGCCTTGATGAAGTCCTCAACGTTTTCAGGCTCGGCATGATATTCGAGTAAGAGGTATTTAGGCGCCACTTTCATGACCTTTGCCCCCATCACCTGGCAAAACTCTATGAGAGGTGTGCGGTTCGAAAGATTGTATGCCACCTTAATGAGCATCATCTCCAGGCATACGCTCTTTGCGTCACTCAGGCGTCTTACCTTTATGACATCGACATTCTTGTTGAGCTGTTTCTCGATCTGGTCGATGGTCCTCTGATCACCTGTCGACGTTATGGTCATGCTTGATATTTCATGGTTGTCGGTCTCACCTACAGCCAGAGTGTCTATGTTGAAGCCCCGCCTTGCGAAAAGTCCTGATACGGCCGACAGAACTCCGTCCCTGTTTTCTACAAGTACCGAAAAGATCCCTTTCATCTCTGCCTCCCGTCACTTAACATTGTTTTCGCTGTCAACGTCGCACACCAGAAGGCGTGCGCCTTCGCCCTCAAGGAACCAGTCGAGCTTCTCATCAAGTTCGCCATTCGATGAGCATTCATCATACGTCAGTCCGTAGGCTTCAGCGATCTTTCCGTAATCAGGCCAGTCGCTGAGCTTTACGCCTTCGTAATGAGAATCGTAGTTCTTGTGCTGATATTCCCTCACCAGTCCGAGGTACCTGTTGCGCACAAGCAATATCCTTAAGTCTACGTTGTTGTTGCGCATGGTGGCAAGCTCATTCATCGCCATCTGGAAGGCTCCGTCGCCTATGACTGCTACAGTCTGCTTCTCAGGGCTTACGAGCTTTGCTCCTATCGCAGCAGGTATCGAGTACCCCATGGTGCCCATTCCGCCGGTAGTCATGAAGCGGCCTTCCTTCATTATATAATTGTCAGCGCTCCACAGCTGATTCTGTCCTACATCAGCCACATATACAGCGTCATCGTCGAGTTTTTCCGAGAGCTTCTGCACCAGCAAGTTCGGATCAACAAGTCTGTCGCTGAATACGCGTGTATCAACAGTGCTTGTCTTTATCTCTTCAAGCTCCTCTATCCAGCTGTCATCCTTGCGGCTTATGTCGCCGTCCAGCATGAGTGCGAATATCTCGCTGAGGTCTCCTACAAGAGGAATTGTAGGCCCTACGTTTTTTCCAATCTCCGCTGTATCTATATCTATATGTATAATTGCACGTCTTGTGAGCTTCTCAGGTTTCGGAATAGCTCTGTCAGCAATGCGTGCACCAACGACCAGCAGCAGATCAGCTCTTCCTACCGCCTTGTTGGCATATGGTTTTCCGTTATTTCCCAGCATGCCGAAGTTCAGCGGATGCTTCTTCGGCAGCACTCCCATGCCCATCATGGTGTGTACCAGCGGGATATTGAATTTTTCGCAGAATTCGCGTATTACCTGTTCGCCGTTTCCGAGTATGACTCCTCCGCCCGCGCAGATGAGAGGTTTTTCTGCCTGATCGAGCAGATTCACTACCCTGCGAAGCTGTATCGGATTTATCTTTATCTCAGGCTTATAACCGCGTATGACTACATTTTCAGGATAATTGAACTGCTTTCTCAGCTCAGCCTGCTGAACATCCATCGGAATGTCTATCAGGACCGGCCCCTTGCGGCCTGTGGATGCGATATAGAAAGCTTCCTTGAACACCCTCGGAATGTCGTCAGGATCCTTGACGAGGTAGCTGTGCTTCACGAATGATCTTGTAGCACCTCGCATGTCGGCTTCCTGGAACACGTCTCTGCCGAGAAGCTTGCTCGACACCTGTCCGGATATTGCTATAAGAGGAATGCTGTCTGCATAAGCTGTCGCAAGAGCAGTAATAAGATTGGTAGCTCCCGGACCGGATGTTACCACGCACACCGCAGGTTTGCGCGACATCCTGGCATAACCGCTTGCGGCGTGTCCGGCATTCTGCTCCTGACGTACCAGAACATGCTCGATATTTGAGTTATACAGCCCTTCATAAAAAGGCGCTATCGCCACACCGGGATAGCCAAATACCAGGTTTATTCCCTCTGCCTCAAGGCACTTCACCATCGCTTCTGCACCGGTCAAGATAATGTTCCTCCTTACATTTTGTTTCATCTTGTATGCGTAACAATTACTTTATCACGATTGATGAAATGTAACAATTCCTTTCTGTATTTTTTGAGATAATTTACAATTTACAAGTGGTTTTTTGTTGACACAAACAATAAAGTGGTTTACTTTTTTATATGTCAAATAAAAAAAGTTGCTAAAACCAAGAAAGGAAATACATATGACTAACATTGAGATGATCCGTGCCTATGGGCATGAGCAGGTTGCATATTTCAACAACGAAAAAGCAGGCCTTAGAGCGATCATCGCTCTTCACAATACAAACCTCGGTCCTGCAGTCGGCGGATGCAGACTCTGGCCTTATGAGAGTGAAGAAGCCGCACTCTTCGACGTACTCAGACTCTCGCGCGGCATGAGCCACAAGAACGCTGCTGCAGGAATGCCTCTCGGAGGCGCAAAAGGCGTTATCCTCGCACATCCGTCACAGAAAACTGAAGCAATGTTTGAGGCTTTCGGCGAAGCAGTAAACACCTTCATGGGCAAGTACTACACTGCTGAGGATGTCAACACCGATACAAAAGATGCTGACTACATGCTGCGCACTACAGATTACGTAGTAGGCCGTGCAGACGTATCCGGAGACCCTTCGCCATTCACATCCATCGGCGTATTTGATGGTATCCGTGCTGTTGCAAAATTCATGAACGGTTCTGACAGTCTTGACGGAATGAAGATCGCCGTACAGGGACTCGGCAAGGTAGGTATGGGCCTGGCAGAGCTTCTGCACGAAGCAGGCGCAAAGCTGATCGTATGCAACAACTCGAACCGCGAAGCAATGAAGTATGCTGTTGAGCAGCTCGGAGCAACTGAGGTCCCTAAAGACGAGATCTACGGCGTTGAATGCGACATCTTCGCACCTTGCGCTCTCGGCGCTGTCGTAAACAGCAAGACCATTCCGCAGTTCAAGTGCAGAGCTATCGCAGGTGCTGCGAACAACGTTATCTATGATGACGCTGCAGGCGAAGCACTCAAGGCACGCGGCATCCTGTACGCTCCTGACTTCATCATCAACGGAGGCGGAGTTATCAACGCAGGCCAGGAAGCATTCACTACATACGACAAAGAGAACGTGCTCAAGCAGGTACACAACATCTACAACACAGTTTACAGAATGCTCGAAGAGTCGAAAGCGACAGGCAAGCCTGAAGGCGTTATCGCTACGGAATTCGCAGAAAACCGCATCAAAAACGGACTCGACGCATAGTTAAACAGCATAAAAGAAATAGCATATCCGCACGAGCGGATATGCTTTTTTTATTTCATACAGATTATTACTGACGTGTAGCTATGATCTCATCGATCACAGGCTGCAATGCATTATAGTCTATGCCGTTGTAATCGTTCTCTGCTCTTTCACGGATGATCGCTGCCTGCTCCGGGCCGTATATTCTTTCCGCATCAAGAAGGAACTTGTCGAACTGCGGTTTGTCGAGCCTTTTCAGTTTGTCCTTATCGATCTTTCCCGGAAGGATATAGAACGAGCAATGCTCCGGAAGACTGCTGCTCCTCTTCATTACCTTTTCGCGGTATCCTTCATCCTCAGGATCTCCCAGGCCGACTCCGCAGACTATGATCTTGCGTCCTTCGAGCCCAAAGTTGCCGTAGTTCTGCCACATGATATTTACATTCGAGATCTCAGCATCCCTGATAGCTCCCACATAGATGACGTTTTTATACAGAGAAACATAGCCTAGCGTCTGTCTGGAGTATTCTATGGCATCAGCTCCGGTCCCGGAAATGAGCCATTTAGCATACTGTACGCAGCTCCCGTACTTGCCGCTGGCTACTACGATGGTGTCCGGTCTTACGACCTCACCCGCTTCCTCGCGGCGCTTCATAGCTGTCCTGTTTGTATTTCTTGCCATGGTAAGATATCCCCTTTATCAGTGCTCATCCAGATATTTCTGACGGAGTGTGCCGTCGGCTTTCTTTACCTTTTTGCCGTAAGGCTGGAGCAGGTCATCAAGATCATACTTATCGAAAGGCACCAGTGCGTAGAATTCACTGACTGTTTCCTCTGTCTCACCGCTTCTTCTTTCGATATTGACCACTCCCTCGCCTTCAATAAGAATAACGCCCCAGTCGTCATCTCTTATGATCTTTTTTACGTTTTTATCCTTTATGATATAGGTTCTGAGAGTCATGCCCACCTGATACCTGTAATATAGTGTATCGTCGTCGGTCTCGAATCTTGCATCATGGAAGCCGTAGAAAGGCGCCTGCGAAAGCTGTTTGCCCTTTCTGGCTGCAAGGAAAGCAAGCAATGCCGTGATCCATATAGTAGCATGCACAGGAAGCTGACTTTTCATCGTAGTGCCGCCGTATCTGCTGTTTACAAATATCATTGCTGCCAGTCCTGCAGCAAGGATAACGAATGAAAGTATAGAATAAATTTTGCTGTGTTCCTCTCCCTTTGCCCAGTCCTGTTTCTTTATGTTCAGAATACTGAGATCGCCCGGATATACATCATTGTTAGGGTCCAGTTTCATGTTTAAAACTCCTTTTAGTTTTACTCTATCAAATAGCGGCTGTCAGACCGTTTTTGTGTTCATTTTTTATAAGTCGAGACACAGTTTACTATATATAAAAACTATTTGCAAAACCGTTTTGATTATTGCTTACAATCTATACATTTTTCTTCATAAAGTCTTCACAATTTATTGACTTTGTTTTAATGATTGCTATAATCTGAATTAAGAAGTTGTGTAATCATTCACAAAGTCATCACAGAAAGACCTTGTGGATGATTTCGCAAGCACATATCTCAATTATTAATATCACTAGTTTTTATGGAGGTTTTTTTATGATCGTATTAAAAGCTCTTTCGCTGCTCGGTTTCGTACTCTGCGTCGTACTCATGATCAGAAAGCAGAACATTCTCAAGGCAAGCGACGCTAAGGACCCTGATACAGGCCTGACATTCTCGGAAACATGGGCAAGAGGAATGGAGAAGAAGAACCTGATCGCTACAATGATCATCGGTCTCGTAGCTAACTTCTTCGACACACTGGGAATCGGATCCTACGCTCCTTCGACAACAGCATTCAAGCTGACAAAGGCCGTAGACGACGTACTGATCCCTGGTACACTGAACGTAGGAGACACAATGCCGGTATGTATCGAGGCATTCCTGTTCTTCGGATTCGTAGACATGGACATCCTGACACTCGTCGGAATGATCGTCGCTTCCGTAGTCGGTGCCTACACAATGGCTGGCGTTGTAGCTAAGTTCAACCGTAAGAAAGTTAGATACGCTATGTTCATCGGTATGTTCATCCTCGCTACAGTAATGCTCTGCAAGGTTCTCGGCGTTGGCCCATTCGGCGAAGTCGGAACAGAGATGGGACTCCGCGGCATCAAGCTGATCATCGCTATCGTAGCTAACTTCATTCTTGGCGCTCTCATGAGCATCGGCGTAGGTCTCTATGCACCTTGCATGGCTCTCTGCGTAATCCTCGGACTCGACACAGGCTGCGCATTCCCGGCTATGATGGGATCCTGCGCATTCCTGATGGCATTCGGTAATGGTCCTAAGTTCATCCAGGAAGGTCGTTATGACCCTGTAGCTTGCTGGACACAGGGCATCTGCGGAACCATCGGCGTATTCCTCGCTTACTTCGTCGTTAAGAGCCTGAGCCTGAGAACACTGACGATTGTAGTAGTAATCGTCTGCTACATCACATCGTTCCTGTTCCTCCACGATGCTATCAAGAAGGGCGAGGCTGCTTAATCGGTTCGCTTGGTAAAGCAAAGTGAAAGTTCAAGACTGAACATCTTAATACCGGCGGGGACTTACCCCGTCGGTATTTTTCTCAGAAGCTATGATTTGCGTTCTCTATGGCTTGAATGAATCTTATTGATTCAGACTATAGAGGAGATAATTCTTTGAAAACAGGATAACAAATGGATGTTTTAAAATGTAAAGCATTTGTAACGGCCGCAGATGAAGGAAGCTTCACCGCAGCCGGTAAGATAATGGGCTACACTCCATCAGGTATCAGCCAGCTGGTTGCAGCGATGGAGAAAGAATTCGGCTTTTCGCTGCTGGTACGTAAAAGCAACGGAGTTGTTCTCACTATACAGGGTGAATACATATATCCGCTCGTCCAGGAGTACATTGAGAAGGAAGCGGCCATTTATGAAGCTGCCACACAGCTGTCGGGCATGTACAAGGGAAACGTAATGATCGCCACTTACGCGAGCATCGCGGCTCACGCGCTCCCTACAATAATCAAGGAATTCACTGATCTGCACCCTTCCATCAACATACAGATAGAAGAAGCTACCAAGAACAGGATCGAGAAAATGGTAACTACCGGCAAAGCTGATCTGTCATTCTCGACAAGACTGTCCAATCCTTCTTTTGAATGGATACCTTTCGCAACTGACCGAATGGTCGCCGTGCTTCCTAAAGATCATCCTGATGCACAAGGTGATTCCTACCCTATTCAGAAATGCCGCAAGGAATATATCATCATGCCTAGTGAGGGCGATGATGCTGACGTGAGGGAGGTATTAAAAAAGCACGGTATCGTGCCTAACATCAGACTTACCACACTTGAGAACTTTACTGCTATCAACATGGTCAGCAAAGGGCTTGGAATCGGTATAATGAACGAAGGCATCACCCGTTACTGGCAGACAGATACGGCTATCCTGCCGCTTGATCCGCCGACATCGATCGAGCTCGGAATATGCCTGCCGTCACTCGAGACAGCAGCGCCTGCTGTCAGGGAGTTCGTAAACTTCGCTGCAGGCAGGATCAAGGATATCTGCAATTAAATCCAATAAGTAAATAAGGGCATCACCTGCACCGGTGATGCCCATTTTTGTTTCCTCAAAAGTATCTTTATTATCCCAGCCCTATCGCAAGGCCGATAAGTCTAACTATCAGCGCAGCCACCCACGCGATTGCGCACTGGCAAAATACTACGTACAGCGCCCATCCGCTTCCGAGCTCTCTTCTGACAGCAGCTACTGCAGCAACACACGGTGTATACAGCAGGCTGAATACCAGCATGGAAACGGCAGCCAGCGATGAAAGTGCTGCGGCAACTCCGCCGGCAAAGAGAACATTCATTGTCGCAACCACGCTCTCCTTGGCCATAAAACCGCTTATAAGGGCTGTTACTATCCGCCAGTCTCCAAGCCCCACAGGCTTGAATAACGGCGCCAGGATACCTGCTATGGCGGCCAGCATGGAGTTCTGAGCGTCGGCTACCATGTTGAATCTGAAGTCGAAGCTCTGCAGGAACCATACGACTATGGTCGCTATCAGGATCACCGAGAACGCCCTCTGAAGGAAGTCCTTCGATTTATCCCATATAAGGTGCCCCACGTTTTTCGCGGACGGAAGCCTGTAATTCGGAAGTTCCATCACCAGAGGGACAGCCTCTCCCTTGAATACGGTCTTCTTCATAATTATGGCTGACAGTATACCCGTCACTACACCGAGCAGGTAGAGAGCCGTAACTATCCACCAGCCATTGCCCGGGAAGAACGCCGCAACGAAGAAACCGTATATAGGCAGCTTGGCCGTACATGACATGAACGGTGTGAGAAGTATCGTCATACGCCTGTCCCTGGAACTTGGCAGCGTACGTGTCGCCATAACGGCAGGCACCGTACAGCCGAAGCCGATCAGCATCGGTACTATGCTTCGTCCGGAAAGTCCTATCCTTCTCAGCGGCTTGTCCATCACGAACGCGACTCTGGCAATGTATCCACTGTCCTCAAGAAGCGACAGGAAGAAGAACATCGTTACAATTATAGGCAGAAAGCTCAGTACACTTCCGACACCCTCGAATATACCATTCATCACCAGACTGCTTATCGCATGATTCACATGGCCTGCGCTCATTGCGCTTTCGACCAGCGCACCCAGCGCGTCTATTCCTTTTTCAAGAAGATCCTGCAGGAACGGTCCTATAAGGGCAAATGTCAGGAAGAACACAGCTGCCATTACCGCAATGAATACCGGTATGGCCGTATACTTGCCTGTGAGGACGTTGTCATACCTGCTGCTCCTTATATGCTCCTTGCTCTCCTTAGGTCTTTTGATGCAGCGATCGCAGACTTTATATATGAAGGAGTACCGCATATCCGCTATGGCAGCGCTTCTATCGATTCCTCTTTCTCTTTCCATCTGGAGTATCAGGTGCTCCAGTGTTTCCTTTTCGTTCTTATCAAGTTTGAGGCTGTCAAGTATGAGCTCATCCCCTTCTACCAGCTTTGCAGCTGCGAAACGGACCGGTATGCCCTCCCTTTCAGCATGATCCTCAATAAGATGGCTTACGGCATGCAAACACCTGTGAACAGCTCCGCCGTGTTCCGTACTGTCGCAGAAATCCTGGCGCATAGGGCCTTCCTGGTATTTAGCCACATGTACAGCATGGCTCACCAGCTCGTCCACACCCTGATTTTTCGCCGCAGAGATAGGAACCACCGGTACACCCAGCATCGTCTCCATCCTGTTGATATCTACAGACCCGCCGTTTCCGGTCATCTCATCCATCATGTTGAGCGCTACTACCATAGGAAATCCCATTTCAAGAAGCTGCATTGTCAGATACATGCTGCGGTCTATGCTAGTAACATCGATTATGTTGATTATGGCCTTCGGCTTTTCTTTGAGCACGAAATCTCTTGATACTATCTCTTCTCCGGAATAAGGCGACATCGAATAAATGCCCGGCAGGTCGGTTATAAGTGTGTCAGAATGACCCTTTATGACCCCATCCTTGCGATCGACCGTGACCCCCGGAAAGTTGCCTACATGCTGGTTCGAGCCTGTGAGCTGGTTGAACAGCGTTGTTTTGCCGCTGTTCTGATTGCCCACAAGAGCAAACGTCAGTGTAGTCCCGTCAGGGAGCGGATTTTCGCCTTCCTTCTCATGAAATCTGCCCTCTTCACCGAGACCAGGGTGTTCTGTCTCATCCTCATCATCGATCACTTCGCTGTAAGCTCCTGCCTCATCATCCATAATAAGGATCTCTATCTTCTCCGCGTCTGCAAGACGAAGTGTCAGCTCATAACCATGTATACGAAGCTCCATTGGGTCTCCCATAGGAGCGAACTTTATAAGTTTCACATGCGCTCCCGGTATGACTCCCATGTCAAGAAGGTGCTGTCGCAGTGCGCCTTCGCCGCCTACGCTTTCAATATATGCAGATTGGCCCTGCTTTATTTCACTTAATTTTTTTATTTCCATCGTATAGCCACTCTCCGAATATGAATCGGAATTTTAAAATACAGTTAGATATAACTACATTGTCATGAAGTTGTCAAGTTGTGTCCTGCTTTATTCGCGGGTTCTTTCGCATTCAAAAACTCCCGCCGGACTGGCAGGAGTTTTCTATTATCTGTTTTAACGTTACATACTCAGAATATCTACGCCCTTGTAAAGGTCATAGTCAACACCCCTGGTCATCTCAAGTGCTTCACTGAGATCATAGTGCACTATGTGACCGTCTCGTTCTCCTATAGCTCTGTTTCTTATATCACGCCTTATGAGGTCTATTGCCGTCATTCCGCACTGGGTAGCAAGCATTCTGTCACGGAATGTAGGTGAGCCTCCGCGCTGAAGATATGACAGCTTGATATAGTTTACATTTCTGCCTGTTCTTTCTTTCAGCTTAGCGAACAGCTCTTCATTATTTATAGTGTAGCCCTCAGCCTTGATAATAATGTTATGAAGCTTGCCCGATTCTATGCCTGCTGTAACTTTCCTGAATACATCCTCAATGTCATCGTCGATCTCTGGGAGCAGTACGCACTCTGCACCGCCTGTAATGCCGGAATACAGAGCTATATCTCCGCAGTGACGTCCCATGACCTCTATGACACTCGTTCTCTGATGTGAAGAACTTGTATCTCTTACGCGTGTGATTGCATCAAGTACGATATTGATGGCAGTATCAAAGCCTATCGTATTGTCTGTGTATGACAGGTCATTATCGATCGTGCCCGGGATACCTATCACGTCAACACCGAATCTGTCGGACAGCGCTTTTGCTCCCGCGAGAGATCCGTTACCTCCGATGACTATGAGGTCTTCTATTTTGAGATTGCGAAGAGTCCTATATGCCTCTTCCTGCCCTTCTTCGGTCATGAACCTCTTGCTTCTGGCTGTCTTGAGAACGGTTCCGCCGCGCTGCAGTATGTCTCCGACTGATCTTCTGTACATCCTCTCTACGTCACCCTCGATCAGCCCTTCATAGCCTCTCTTGATGCCGTAAACTTCCATGTTATAGTAGATACCATATCTTACTACCGCTCTTATGGCCGCATTCATTCCCGGCGCATCTCCACCACTGGTTAGAACACCTATCCTTTTCATATCAACCTCCATTAGCAGGATATAAACCTGCAGTTTTTTACGCTTCAGCTATTGCCTCTACCTCGCAGAGAACACCCTTTGGGAGATCCTTTACGGCAACACAGCTTCTTGCCGGCTTTGATGTAAAATATTCAGCATATACCGCATTGAACGCAGCGAAGTCTGCCATATTAGCCAAGAAACATGTAGTCTTAACGACTTTATCATAGCCAGAGCCTGCAGCCTCCAGGATGGCTCCGACGTTTTTGCAGCTCTGAGCTGCCTGAGCTTCGATTCCTTCAGGCACCTCGCCTGTCTCAGGGTTTACAGGGATCTGTCCGGAAGTAAAAACGAATCCATTAACGATAAATGCCTGTGAGTATGGTCCGATCGCACCAGGTGCGTTATTAGTAGCTACGACTTTCATGTCAGTCTCCTTTCAGTTTCACTGTGCTAAAGTCCTAATGCCTTACCTAATAATCTTACATTCAAAGATATTCTCCATGCAACAATACTTTTGATGGCGCAGTAAAAAAAAACAGGCCTGCACAAATGTGCAGGCCTCCCGGTTTAACAATACAGATTATTTCCTGTTTCCAGCCCTTACGACAGCCTTCGCGATCTCTCTGTATACTATGAAGAGTACACCAGCGATAGGCCATACGATCCATGTGGATTCCCAGCGGTTCGTAACGAAGCTCCACCCAAGGTATATGGCAAGAGCAATGCCCCAGTAGATACCATCATATTTTCCTGCCTTCTTATTGAGCCTTGTGTAGTCGCCCTCCTCGAGCAGCTTGTCATAACCATCATGTCTGATACATGTGAGCACGATCATCTTGACTCCGACGGCTATTGTTACGAGCATTGCATCCACTCCCAGGATCGGGAGTACATCCGTGTTGTTGGAGTATCTGCTCATCCCGAGAATAAGCATCGGTATGGCAGCGATTATGCAGAGCATGATACCTACTATCAGCAGGCGGCTGTGCTTTTCCGCATACTGCGCACGGCGTTCCTTGGCCATGCCGCTTACACCGTAAGCCGTATCTATATCGAGGTTCTCAAGATACTCATACTGTTTCCCACGCATTCCTGTCATGAGGAATATCCCTACCGCTGCAGCGATCATCACGAGCACTATCATGGTGCCTCCCATTTCGGCGATCGTTTCGTTCATCGCTATTTTTTCTGCCTCAGCGAGACCGCCTAGCAGGATCAGGATGACCGGTGAAAGGATACATATCATCACGCCTGTTGAGATACTGCGTGCCGCTTTCTCGTTGTGCTCGAGAAATGCATTGGCTTCTTCCATGGAGACTTCTCTTACTGTTTCTTCAAGTCCGTTGTCTACCGGAGTGACCTCAGGAACCTGCGCTTCTTCTATATCATCTCTGAGAAGATAATCAGTGCTGACACCGAACACCTCGGCTATCTGTATTATCTTCTTCATATCAGGCACTGCCTGAGCTCCTTCCCATTTGGATACTGACTGCCTGGATACTCCCAGCTTATCTGCCAGTTCTTCCTGTGACCATCCGTTTTTCTTTCTGTTTTCAATAATCTTATCTGCAAGAATCATCTTGTTTTACCTCCTTGATCGGTGAGTGTGTCCGTATCTGTTTTGCACCTTTAATTTACAGTTTCCGGCAGTTGCACACTACCAACCAGACTTTTCAATCTGTCAACTGGTGGTTGCAAATCACTGTTTTTCTGTTTTTTCACGGCTGCTTTGCTTAAGAACACGTATGCACACATTGTTCAGATCGAAAGCATGCGAGTAATTGACGTTTTCTGCTGCAGCAAACACTATACGGAGCCCCATGCCGGAAGCCGGATCATCAGGATCAAGCAGTTTATACCGCTCCGTCAGATCAAACGGACGGCCGTTGTCACGCAGGCGGAGTATGAGCCATCTTCCTATGATGATGAATCTGTATTCCATGTATTTTTCTCTGTCGTCCTTGAATCCGTGCAGAAGACTGTTTGCTGCGAGCTCTTCGAGGCAGAGCCCTATGTTGTACGCCTGCCTGTTGTCTACGCCGTTTTCCCGGCATAGACCTATCACCTTTTCGGAAGCTTCTGTAACCTGCTCCAGGGTCGTGATATCTCCGCGTATCTCAGCTATGAGACGGCCCAGCGCGGCAGCATCGGAGAAAGATCTACCATTCCTTCTCATTACATATTGCAGACAGGCAAATCCGATCGCAAGCACGATTTCATGAACTGCAAAAGCCGCAAATATTCCCGGTACGCCCCAATAGCGTCCAAGCAACAACGTGATAAGCACAGGAAGCGCAAGCTGGTTTATCAGTGTAAGTATGCTGGCTTCCTTTTGTTTGTCCAGACCCTGCAAGTATGCTCTGACGGAAAGATTAAAACACATGAACGGTACTCCGAGCAGATACCAGCGGAAAGCAGAGGCACTCAGCTCCTGAAGCATATAGTCTTTTGTAAACAGTTTCACTATAAGCGGTGCAGCCAACGCAAGTATAACAGCCAGTACTGATCCGTTTATTGTGCAGCATCTCAGGATATCTCTTCTTTCCCTTCTCAAAGCCTCCATATCGTGCTCCGCTGCGAACATTCCTGTCAGCAGCAGTGTGGCAGTCATCACTCCCTCCCCAAGAGCAAGCGGCATATAGCGTACGGCATCCTGTATCGACAGGGCAGCAAGGCCGTTAATGCTGCCGTAGTGGAGCATCATGCGGTTGACTGCCATCGGATAAATGAACTCTCCCATAAATCTGACGGCCATTGGAAATCCCGTGATAAGAACAGCGGTGAGCATGCCTTTTACCATGTGCGGACGGCCAATATGGAAAATCGTTTTCCCCGAAAGAAGCTGTCCCCCCAGCACCAGACACGTGCACAGATATGCTGCAACGCTGGCGATGGCTATGCCCCTGATACCTGCATCCAGATACACCGCAATCAGATCACCTATGATATCAGATACCAGTATAACGGCTATGGAAGCTGTGAGCCGCCTGTCTGCGCCTTCAAGCGCAGCTACTCCGCTGAGTACGATCTGCATGATCACCACAAGGTTCCCTGTCAGTATAGGTATCAGGTATGCTTTCACATCTTCATATAGAATCACATCCTCAGTGTAGTCGGCAAAGAATCCCGTGATCGTATCCGGAATAAGGATCGCTGCCAGCGTTAATATCAGGGATATCGCTGTAGCAGACATGCAGACCCATACAAAGCACTGATTAGCCTCTGCCCTCTTCCCCTTTGCCAGGAACTTTGTGACCTGCACCGAAAGTCCGGTACTGAGTATGCTCCCGACCATTAAAAGAATGGAAAACACAGGCATGGCAAGTTTCATTCCTGCCAGGCCTTCAGCTTCCCAGAATTGACCGACGATGACACTGTCCACTATTCCGGTTATGGAAAGGACCAGCGCCTGTAACATGTGAATGAGTACTATCCGGCGGAAAAGACCGGATTGAAAACGTTCCATCTTATAGCCCCTTTTCTTTTTACCCCTGTACGCGGAATCTGCTCATATCGACATTTCCGTTCTTTCTGAACTCAACTCCTTCTGCTTCGAGCAGTTCCCGCTGCTCTGTCCAGCCCGGCACAGTACGTCCGGCGCTGTTAACAACTCTGTGACAGGGATGATTCCCGAACCTGTCCTGCATGCTCATTATCTTTCCAACGAGACGTGCATTTTTCGGCCGCCCCATCAGCGCGGCTATCTGACCGTAGGACATCACCTTGCCCGGCGGTATGCTGTCAGCAATCTCAAGTGCTTCCCGTATCAGCTTCTCGTTGAGCACTCCAGACGCATCACTGGTAAGGCTGAAGCTCTCACCTACCAGATCCATCACGTCGCTGTCATCAAGCGTATCATCCAGAGTGACAGATATCCATTTGCTGTGGTTCATGTGGAATGCGGGATAAATGCCGCGTATCTTATGCAGCGCCGCAGTCTTTGTTTCATCCGCCTTCAGATTTATCACATCGACGGTTTCCTCATCCGCACTTTTATCCAGATGGCGTCTGTCGATGTTCATTATAAGCCCGAACCATTTGTTGTTATTGCCATGCCGGAAGACACCCGCAGGGTTCTTCCCGTCCTCGTCCCATGGGAAGTCAGGCTCCACGGAGTATCTGTCAAATATGGCAGCAGCTATGCGGTTGCTCTGATCCGAGACGAAAGTCACTTCAGTGCAGCACTTATCAGCGATATCAGAAAGGAGATTCACATATGACTCCCTGACAGAGCCGACAAATGCCCCCGTGTAGTTCGGCATCCTCAGAGGTAAGTATTCCTCCCCCATCATGTTGTCTATGACTCTGCCGCGTACGCTGCCATTCTCATACACTCTGATCTCAGCAGTAAAATCACCGTCCAGGAATTCTTTTGACAGTGAATAACATGCATCCTTATTTGCAAATCCGTAGCCTTCCAGGCGTTTTGTACTGAAGCGTCTGCGGCTGAATATCTTCTGCTCGATCGTCATGTGGGGTCTTATTTTATCTTCAGGCTCCTGAGGTATGCTTTCTGTTCAGGCGTTATCCGGTAACTTTCAACCGATTTCTGTATTGCCTTGTTGTGGGTCCATTTATCCAGTTTCTTTTCTTCTATGAATCTGACAGCACTGTCATACTGCTTAGCAAGTGCCGTCGCAAAGTACCATGCGCGCATCATGTTCACATAATACTCATCTGATCTGATCTCAGCCACCATTTCAGGATATGAGACATCATAATCGTCCCCAAGAAAGTGCTCCATGAGCATGCCCACAGCAAATCTGACAGTGTATGTCTTATCCGATCGGAGCCAGTCTTTTATATGTACAAGAAGGTCATCCTTATTATTTCCGAATACTTTCGGTGACATCTGATCACAGGTTGCCCAGTTATCAACGAAAGGCAAAAACCTGCAGACGCCGCCCATGCATCTGTCATAATCTTTCATGCCTGAAAGTATGAAAGCATGCAGCTGGTTCTCATCGAAATGATCGTGCGGCAGCGCGTCAAGAAAAATGTCGATGTCATCCTTTTTCGACAGTTCCTTTGCCAGCCTTCGGAGCTCCGGGGTCCTTACACCTATCACTCTAGCGGGATCTGCCGTCGGTATAAGTTTCACCTGAAAGTCCCTGTATTTCTCATCACGGAGTTCAAACAGCCTTTTCTGTATATCCGTCATCCCTTTAACCTCTCTGTGCCTTACTACAGTTCAAATACCATGCCCGTTTTCAGTGCATGGACCTTGTCTCCAAGTTCATCGTGCAGAATGTTCCAGGCCTTTTGTCCGGTGCAGTGACCCGTGTAGATATGCATGGCTCCGGCATCCTCCAGACGTTTAGCGAATGCCCTGACATATTCATCGCTTTTGTTGAACAGATGAAAACCTCCTATCATTGCGAGGATCTTTTTGTCCGGGTACACCTGCGCTGCTTCATTCACTATGTTGTCTGCACCGGCATGAGAGCAGCTGTTAAAGACGGCTATTCCGTCATCAGTCTCAAATATGAGGCTCTGCTCATGTCTGAAATCATCAGGTATGTATCTCATGAAGCCCTGCTTCAGATACATCTTTTCCATGAGTCCCAGCTTTTCGAGACCCGGTGTAGTGTGCCCCAGCAGTCTGATGCCGTCAGCGATCATCATGTCGGCATCAGCCTTAATGATCCTGTCCGCATGCCGGCTCATGATACCGCGCGGAACTCCGGCATACTTGAAGAAAAGGCCATGCCTGTCGTAACAGTTTTCTTCGCAGCCGCCTGCAACATACAGCATTGCGTGGTCATTCAGCTCAAAGAATTTCTCCAGCCCGTTGGCGTGATCATCATGCGCATGCGAAAGCACGGCATAGTCCACGTTGTTAAGGTCAAGGCCCATCCTGTCTGCGTTGACTGCAAACAGCGGTGAAAGCCCTGCATCGAGCAAAACGGTCTTTCCGTTGTATTCTATATAGAATGACAGACCCCATTCACCTTTCAGGCCGGAGCCGTCAGTATTGTCTACAAGTACATATATCTTCATTTTTCTTACAGGTCCAGATCTTCTATCTCCCTGAGGATCTCGCTCTGTCTTTCATAGAACAGAAGCTCTTTGTTATGTTCAAAGTATTTGCTGCAGCCATGCCTGCTTATGTAGTGGGCTGAATAGAAACCTTTTGTAAGCTCAGTAACGATAATCAGCATTTCCGGTCCGTCCGCAAACACTTCTTCTGCAAAGTCGAACATGTTCTCAAGTTCCGAGTCGATCCAGGCTGTTTTCTTTATGTGCTCATCCCTTCTTTTGTTGAAGTCCGTTCTGAGGATCTCAAAAGCCTCGTCTCCCGTCGCTTCACCCGCCTGTACAATGGCTTTGGCCGAGGACTCCAGATCATTGATCGTGCCATGAAGTATCCTGCGTCTGTCGTCGGAGAGTGAATTTGCCCTCTTGCCGGTATCCAGCTCACTGCGTTTCGCTGCGATCACATCATCAAGAAGCTGAAGCGCGGACACGGATGGCTCCCTGAGGCCTGCCTTTGTGCGGCTGAATATCTCACGCTCCCCGATCAGGATCTGTTCATCGTAATAATGCTGCCTGAGATCACTGCCGACACGGTCAAGTATCAGGCCGAGAAGCGACAGTCTTTCATCGTATTTTGCAGATGAGGCACGGTCTTTGACATCACTGCCTGCCTTCCCGCTCAGGATATCGTCTATACGGTAGTCAGACCTGTATTTGTTGAACAGGTCATAGTAATTGGCGAAAGACTTGGAGACCTTTTTGTCCTGCAAATACTGGCTCACCATCTTTTCGTCGACATCTATGTCATTCTGCTCATAGAGCCTGATCATATCGGACAGGTTCAGCCATGCCCTTGCGGTCACTATGCTCTTGCCTTCGACTGTTGATTCAACTCTGTAAAAGTCGCTGCTCTTGATATCGAGATAGGTCGATATCGACGGATGGACCCCGCGGTCCAGAGCATATTCCTTCCATATCTTATAGTCAGGTTCTATGTCTATGCGCTTAAGCCTGTCCCATGTTACCGTATCGAATTCACGCACGGAGTTGTTATATTCAGGCGGATTTCCGGCGGTTACAACGATCCAGCCGTCCGGCACACGGTGTCTGCCGAAGATCTTATACTGCAGGAACTGCAGCATTGCCGGAGCGAGTGTCTCCGATACGCAGTTGATCTCATCGAGAAACAGTATGCCCTCTCTGACCCCGGTATCCTCCATCATATCGTAGACCGACGCGATGATCTCTGACATCGTATACTCTGAAACGCTGTACTCCTTGCCGCCATATGACTTTTTCGTGATATACGGAAGCCCCAGAGCAGACTGTCTGGTGTGGTGTGTCATGGAATATGAGACAAGCCCTACACCGAGCTCAGATGCGATCTGCTGCATTATGGCAGTCTTGCCTATGCCCGGAGGCCCCATAAGGAATACCGGCCTCTGATCTTCAGTGGCTATCTGATACTCCCCATACTCGTCCTTGGTGAAGTATGCGATTATGGCATTTTTGATCTGTTCCTTTGCGTCCTTGATATTCACGATGATATCTCCTATATTTCGTCGTCCTGCAGCACGAGCTTTATTGCCCACGGCGGTACTTCCGGATCCTTGTATTCGTCATCCAGAAAGACAAACGCAGTCTGGTATCCCGGTTTATGTGCGGGAAAGGTTCCGTAACCGTCAGTGAAATATATAAGTCCTCTGAGGTCTGAGAACTCGCCCGCTTCGATCAGACTGTCCACAAGATCGAACACCGGCCTGAAATCGGTCCCCCCGAGACCGAGGATCTCCATGCTGTCTATATATCTGTCAAACTCCTCCTCAGAGCTGATCTTAACATGCTCCTGTATGTCTGCATCACACTGAATGATGTGGATGTTGACACGCGAGAAGAAGCTTTCGGTCGATTTGAGTATATTATATGTTTTCTGCAGGAATTTCTGAACAAGTTCGCCCGAAGTACTTGCTGAAGTATCGATGGCGACCACGAATTCCCGGATCCGCCTGCTTTCTTTGTACTCAAGCGGTTCTACCAGAGGCATGTTCTCATACAGGCTTAGTCCGTAAGTATAGAAAATATAGTCGAACTCCTCATCGTTTACGCCCAGGGTTTCACCCAGCACGGAAAACTTTTTCAGGAAAGTGGTGTAATCGTACCTCTCGCGCGTGACTGCGTTGAGGCTCTGCATCAGGCTGCCGGCAGAATCGCCCTGCTCCTTAAAGATGGTTTCAAGCGCGTCCTGCACCTTCTCTGCAATATCCTTCCACTCTTCATCTATCCCCAGAGGCGGGGTCAGCAGTGAAGGGCCATCATCCGGCATATCCGGTTCTGCAGCATCATTTCCGCTCTGATCATCCTTTCCTGCGTCGCTGTCATTTCTATCATACCTTGGGCCGTGCCATCCGGAGTGGTCGTCAGACCGGAACATCTCTCCCAGTCTCTCTGCCTCTTCATCCGTGATGCCGGTCTCCAGAAAGTAGTGATATATCTTCTCTGCAGTAAGCATGTTCACGCCAGACCGTATCCTTTCGATCTCCGGTCTCTGAGCAGACTTTTTCTGATCATCCGTCGCATGCAAACCAAGATCGTTCATGGTGCTCTCGACCGCTATATCGCATGCCAGGTCCCAGAGATCCGGATCTGTCAAGGCACCTGTGAACATGTGACTGAATATGCAGTGAAGGATCACATGAAGATAATCGCGTGCCGGCTTCTCGTGATCGCTTCTGAAGCTCCTGAGTACATGCTTCGGTCCGTAAATCAGTCTGACACCGTCAGTTGCGAGCGTAGCGCCATCCAAAGGGACCGGCTCCAGCCTGCTCATCGCGATATCCAGGAAGCGGAACCTGACGATCAGCATGCTGCGTGCAAGAACCATTACATCCTTAGCGGCTTTATTTATAAGATTGTTGTTTTCGGTACCGTTAGTCATAGTTCCTCAAGCAGCGGATCACCGTGCCAGTCAAGTTTTGACTGATATTCAAGCAGCAAGGCAGTACACTCGGATGCGGACAATGACATTGAATAGTCGAGAAGTTTTATGATACTGCCCCTGCTTATTAGGCCTTTTTCGCAAAGATACGAAAGCACATCTGTATTTCTTTCCCATACGGTCCTGCGCGCTATCCTGTCCGCATGGACGCGCAGATAAGCGGAATAATCCTCCCTTGCCCTATCGCTCAGCTGAAACGGGTATTTCAGCCGCATGACCGCAGTCTTATCCCTGCAGCGCTGGTTCCAGCTCATTGCAGAGAACAGCACGGTGTCAAGCTTCATATAGTCAAATGTATTGTCTGCTCTGAATGCATCGATGAGATCACTTCGCATCTGAGGATCCATATCGCAGAACAAAGGTATAAATCCGACTGTCTTATCAGTTCCGTCATCCAGCACTGTTACATCTATAGCGCTCTCATACATGTAAAAGTGCTCATCCTCGCCCTCTTTTTCCGGAACGATACGGTCATTACGGAAGTAATTCCTGAATTCATAAAGCATTGAATTATATATGCTGACTTTCTTTTTTGTGTCGACAGGTCCTAAACAGTTACCACCTATATGGCTGACACTTCCCGGAATAACCAGACCCGGCAGCACTCTTTCGAAAGCTTCATCGCCTATGCTCTGCAATGTGTCCGGCAAAACTGCCGGTTCAAATAAAGCGCACCTCCGGAAAGCCCCGTCGCCGATCTTTTCCAGATCACCGAATCTAACATATGACAGCTCCCTGCATCCTGCAAAAGCCTCTTCATGTATCACTCTCGCGCCGCTGATATCGGCATTTACCAGTGATGTGCAATAGCCAAAGAGTGAAGAAGGGATCTCTTCGAACCAATGCAGATCGGCGTGTTTCAGACCTGTGTGGGAGAATGCTCCGGTACCGGCTTTCGTAAGTGAGTGTGGTATTTCAGGCAAATCCAGATTTCCGCAGTGAAAGAACGCCAGGTCCCCTATTTCAGTTATGTTTCCGAATGTGACACTTTTCAGGGAACGGCAGAATTCAAAAGCTCCGGTACCGATCACCGAGACACTGCTCATTATGACCGATTCCAGATTTGTACAGTCCTGAAAGGCAAATGCCCCAATGCTCTCTGCGTTTCTCAGATCAATATGCTTCAGGCTCTTATTTCCGGCAAAGGCTCCGTCTGCTATCGCCGTTACATCTTCGGGGATCACATAATACTCGTCATTCATTATCTGATCACTTCTTCGATAGTTTCAGTAGATTCTTCCTCATAATAATAACACAGAGAGGCTCTGCCGGTGAGTATTGATGGATCGTTTATTACGCTTCATTTCTTTATGCTTTTCCTGCTATTATTATGATAGAGACTGAATTGGAGACATTTATGGCTAAGACAGTATTGCAGAAAGAAATAGACAGACTTGGGCGGGCTGAGAGACGGTTTCTCAAAAAGCAGCTGAACAGGGAGCCAACCAGGCTCGACCTGCTTCTTGAAGAAAAGGTCCCGGAAAAGCTGGAAGCAACTCTTGATGCAGCCTTCTCCAAAGCTTTTCATTTTATTTTTTCCAAAGGCTCCTCGATAATAAGTAAAACTTTCTCAACAGAAAAGCTGATAGATGAGTTTGAATCCGATACTGCCAGTCTGGAAGAAATCGGAGGCAGAAAGCAGATGCGGAAGTTCAGCCGCCGCGCAGCCGCCACCGGGACTACTCATACTCTGGTCTCTACAGTAGCAGGTACCGCTCTGGGATTTGCAGGCGGGATGATCCCGGGCATAGTGGTTTTTATTACTCTTCTTCTCCGTAATATTTATCAGATATCCATGAAATACGGATACTCTTTTGATACCGATGAAGAAAAGAAGTTTATTCTCAGGGTAATCACCGCTGCTGTGCAGGACGGTGACGATATGTTACATGCAAATAAGGCAGTCAACAGACTCATCAGGGAGGGCCTCTCCTGCGATGACAGTACTTTAGATGAGAGAATAAATGAAGCAGCCGTGGCTCTTGCCCACGCACTGCTTCTGATGAAATTTCTTCAAAATATACCTGTCGTCGGTGCTATCGGAGGAGCATCCGATTTTGTTTATATGGAAAGGATAAGCGATTATGCCGTGCTGAAGTATCAGCGCCGGTTCCTTGTGGACCAGTTAAGAAGCGGCCGTCACTGATATCTTTCCGTCCAGTTCCTTTATCCGGTCATCATAACAGCTGACGTCCTCGACTTCGCCATTGAAATCGTAAGCAATGCTTATGATCGTCTTCGTTTCATCGTTCGGGATCATGATGACGTGATTCATATATCTCATGCTGTCCTCCGCGAACATGTCCCGGCATGTATACCACTTGCCTTTAACGCCGTCATTTTCAAACGGACCATCACCCAGCAGCTCGAGATCTTCCCATCCGATCTCAGCGAAAGCCTGCTCTGCCCCCTTCTCATAATTCTCACTGTCAAAGTCGATTTGCACGCTGGCCATTCCGTCTGTAGCATCAAGATCCATCGTGCCATAGAAAAACTGAGCCGGATTCAGCCCGGCAGCCGGTATGCGCGCACCTCCGACCTGAATATAGTCCTTGCTTATTCTATTCGCCTTATCGTCAGTAAATTCTATTCCCTCAAGAAGCTCCTCAAAGAATGCGTCAGCACTCTTCTTATCCTGAATAAAATCGCTTCTTACCTCAATATATTTTTTATCATCGCTCTGAGGTATTAGCAGGACTTTGCTCCAGTCGCCGTCTTCACTCCCGCCATACCAATAGCATTCTTTTCCATCTATGGTTTTACTTCCGGAGTCTTCTTCCGTGCGGACTTCCTTCCACACTGCTTCGAGCCCGTTTTCCGCTTCACCGTCGCTGATTTCAAGGTCGATGAATTCATCGCCGGTCCCGAGCTGATCAGCATTGAACATATAGATCCATTCACTTTCCGGTACTTCGAAGCTGACTCCATACACCTCGTGCATGCCCGGAACGTATGAATAATTATCTTCGCTCTGTACATCATCCTCATCCTCGGGCTGTTCTGGACTGCATCCCGCAAGAAATGCTGATAAAATCATCATTCCGATCAACAGTACTGATATTATTTTCCGTTTTTTCATTTTTTGCCTTCCCCCGATTTATGTCTCTTAATTATATTTTACTTTTTCAGCAATTCAGTACGCCTTTTCTGAGCTACTTCAGGCAGTTTTGCGATCCAGTTGCTTTCCGATATATCTCTGAACTCTGAATTGCCTGAAGCCTCTGCCAGAGCACGTACCAATTCAAAGGACACCGGCCTTCCGCCATAAATGAAAAAATCCACGATCCCCCCATTCTGACTGCTGACAACATAACTTGTCTCCCCGGTAATTACATCGATATATATATAATCTGACGTGCCATCATAGTAAGGACCTGCAAGACATCCTATACGAAACAATTCTTCCAGTGTGTCAATTAGCTCTCCGCGAAATTCTCTGAAGAAGACTTCTTCATATGATGATGCTGCTCTGCCAGAGCGTGCCGGAAAAGCCGGTCCGGGATCCGGGCGTGAAAAACCGGCTTGTTTGAGGACGTCAATAACTTTCATCCGTTCAGTTTCTGTCATTTTTGCATTTCTCCTTTCAGGCTAATGATCAAAGCATCTTGCCTGTTTGCATCTATAAATCGAAAATACTTATCTGTGAGTGCTTTTCCGGTAGTTCCCGCATATATCTGAAACTTTCTTCCGGATCTGACATTATATTGTTATTCTTGCATATTCTTTTAAAAATATCCATCAGTTCCTTTGCTTTTGGACTTGGCAGTTCATATGCATTTCCGTATCTCTGTATGTATCTGGCTTTAAGGCCCGGAAAGTGTTTATCCAAAGCTGCATAATAATACTCGCGGTCTCCCTCACGGAGCGTCAGCCCCATTCCAAAATCTATGACACCCTTAACACCTGTTCTGACGCATTCATTCAGTATGGATGTGATGTTTTCTTCCGTATCATTGATAAACGGAAGTATAGGCGTCAGCCAGACAACTGCAGGGATGCCTCTCTCCTGCAGCTTCTCCAGCACTTCGATCCTTCGCCGCGTATTGCATACGTTAGGTTCAACTATCCGGCACAGGTCATCATCGTAAGTGGTAAGAGTGATCTGCACGACACATTTTGCCGACCGGTTTATCTCATCCAGGAGATCTATATCCTGAAGGATACGATCGGATTTTGTCTGGATCGCCGCACCAAATCCATACTTATGAATAATCTCGAGACATTTCCTCGTCAGACGCAGTTCTTCCTCACAATGCATATATGGATCAGACATGGACCCAGTCCCAATCATGCATTTTTTTCTTTTTGATCTTAAGGCCTTCTCAAGGAGCTCAGGTGCATTCCGTTTCACCTCAATGTCTTCAAAAGGATGCGTAAACTGATAGCATTTACTTCTGCTGTCACAGTAAATACAGCCGTGAGAACATCCACGGTATATATTCATTCCATAATAACCGCTGTTTCCGGTCAGTATTCCCTTAGCCTCAACAAAATGCATTTTTCCTATTCCGTAATCTCTCTGCCATCCAGGTAACGTGCTTTGATGTTTTCCTTTGTTCCGATATAGCAGAATCTTTCAACGATCTGCTCAGGAGAAAGTTTTCGGGCTGCATCAGACAGTCCGCCAATAACCAGTGCGTCGAATGCTGACCCCGGCTCCAGTGTACCGGTACCGCCGAAGAGCTGTCCGCTCTGCTTTGTAGCCATCCAGAATGCTTCCGGGAACGCGATCTTGCGGTTGTCCTCAGGCTCATAGAATTGCTTGAGCTTTGACAGCTGGACTGAACGGGCAGCCTGAGTATATACGCCTATATGATGTCCGGCTGAAATATCGCTGCCCAGGCATATTTTCACTCCTCTATCCAGGAGGGCTCCGGTCTGCATGATACCTGCAATAACGCTTATAGTCGCATCCGGGCACTGCACAGCATAGCAGTCGTATTTCTGCATGATACGGATATCATCTTCAGAAGGAAATATGAAGTGCCCACCGATAACAGGCCCGTTATCCATCAGCCCCGCTCTCTCGTAGATCTCCGTATCGCAGGAACATTCCGGGAACAGCAGTCTTGCCTGCTCTGCCTCCCATAATGATTCAACAAGATGAGTCTGCATACCCACGTTGTACTTCTTACCAAGTCTGCCCAGACCATTGATAAGTTCTCCTGTGCATGAAGGAGCAAATCTCGGAGTTAATATAGGCCTTGTGTTTTTGTTGCCGCTGTATCTTTCAAGAAAAGCCTCAGTTTCACTGATCGACTTTGCCGTATCCTCCCGGAGATCTGCAAGCTCGCAGCAATCCATGTTTACTTTTCCGACAAAGCCTTTCATGCCTTTTCTGTCCATACTCTCAAGCAAATACGCTGTCGCTTCGGTATGGATCGTTCCGTAAACACAGGCATGCATCGTTCCGTTTGCAAGCATGTCATCGATGAAAGCATCATAAACCAGCTTTGCGAATTCCGCATCAGCAAACTTTGCTTCCATTGGAAAAGTGCACCTGTTAAGCCAGTCCTCAAGCAGAAGGTCCATCTCGAGTCCTCTGTTGAGATACTGAGGAGCATGTACATGGAGGTCCGAGAAAGCAGGAATAAGAACACCATCTCCATAGTCTGTCATAGGAGCGTTTTTGTATTCTTCAGGCAATACAGGCCATATGCCCTTCACTCTGCCTTTTTCTACAGCAATGTAGCTGTCAGGGTGTACGGCAAGATGTTCCCTGTCTTCTGAATAAACTATGTCAGCATGTATTATTTGCATTTTGAGACCTCCGCCGGTCGTTATATCTCGCGATAAAATGTTTCCTTTGTCATGATCCCGGTAAACTGCGGAACATCGAATCTCTTCATGAACGCTTCGCATTTGCACAGGAATAAATAATAAATATTCAGGCCGCATCCGCTGAGTCCTTCAAAGTTGCCCTGGCCTTTTGACACCATGATATCTGCTTTTTCGATCTCATCCATGGCTTCCCGCGACATCTCGCTGATCACATTTCCGGGCATTCCGTTTCCATTTCCTATAACACGAGTCGCAGCTTCCTCCATCCTTATCTGGCAGGCATCCTCTATTGTAGCGTCATTCACAGCATCCCGGCTTCGTACGATCACCGTGACTTCAAGTTCCGGAGCGAGGCTTCGGATGACGGAAATGAGCAATTTATCTGTCACGATCTCTCCGCAGTTATCCGTAAAATACACCATGTGATGTGCTGAGAGGATATCCTTCCGGAAGCTGTCAAGCACTCCTGTATCGATAACAATGTCCGCCGCCTGATCAAGCTGTGTCCGCAGTTCATTCTCATCCACGCTCTCCATAGCCCCGAAGTCGATATAATTTCCGACCATTGCGTATTGTACGGCCATGGTCAGCGGATCTTCGGCAGCCTGAATCCTTTGTTCCATATACGGGAACAGGGTGAGCATAAGGCTGTTGTAATAGCTTTTGATCTCTGAGTAATCTTTGTCTGCGCCAAAAAGCTCACGCCTGAGGTCGTACATTTTCTCAGCGACCTGCGGAGTACTCAGTCCATAGCAACTGTCCAGGATGTCTCTTACTCTTGACTGATATATTTCTACCAGTTCATGCGACGTTCCGGCAGGATATGCATTCATATTCTTTTTGATCTGACATTTTATGCAATTTTCGTTGATCAGCATTTTTATTATTTCCTTATTTACTTAGATCGGTACTTTTCTACAACCACTTCTTCTTTTTAAAATACAACAGGCAGGAAACCGCAATAACAATACTCACCACGATAACCACGGGATATCCGAATCGCCATTCCAGCTCCGGCATGTAACGGAAGTTCATACCATACCATCCGACTATAAGGGTCAGCGGCATGAAGATCGTGGTGACAACTGTGAGCAGCGTCATTATCCTGTTTTGACGCACCTCCAGCTGCGCGTGATAGAGATCCCTCACCTGCATCGTGTAGTCGCGAAGCGAAGCAGCAGAATCATGCCGGCGAGCTAAAAGATTCATAAACAGGTGGATGTATCGCAGGTTTTCCTCGCTGAAGAATCCATTCTCATTCTCTTCCAGCTCCTGTGTCATATCAATGATCTGCTCATAGTGTACCAGCAGCTTGCGGATATCGCTGTGGATCTCATTGACCCGACCCAGGTCTTCCGGTCCTTTGTTATTCAGTATTGAATCTTCGATCCTGTTCAGCTCTCCCTCATAGCGTTCCATGACCGACAGATCATTTTCCACTATCTGTTCCAGAAAATCATACAGAAATCGCTCTAAGCTCGGCTTCCGCCAGCGCTTTGTTCGCCTGATCGCATCGATCATCTTCTCTGCCTTGCCGCTGTCATCAATAAATACAATTCCTTTTTCGTCCAGCGCAAACGCAAAGCGGTAATCTTTTGATCCGATATTCTCACGGTCAGGGATCCGGAAAGTCCCGGTAAGTGAGTCATAATTGACTTCTGCTTTTGTGTTGTGAATATCTCCGGCGTCCAGGTCCAGCTCTATGCCCATGTCGAAGCGATTCCTGTTCTGTGCCCATTCCAATGTTGTAAGAACAGCCACGTATTGATTGTCTGTTTGGGAAAACAGTTCCTTTTCTGAGCAAGGCCGTATGGTGTCAGTCAGAAGATAATAACTCATATCAAACCCTCCGTGTTTGCTACCCATTTTCAGTTTTGTAAAACTTCTGTGCTTTTTAATTATATTAAAAATAATACGATATGCAAAAAAGCATACTGTGCTCAATAATTGTTTTTCGTTAAAGCCTTGTCATTTCCTGTCCGATATGTTAAGTGTTAACAATATATATTAAACAGGAGTTAACAATCTGAATCAGAGATTGATAGAAATATAGGAGAAACCCTATGGATATATTTGCCAAATGCTATGAAATATCATTAGCAGATGAAATTCGCGAAAAAGGTATTTACCCTTATTTTCATGCGCTGGAGTCCAGACAGGCCACCGAAGTCACAATGGAAGGCAAGCGACGTATCATGCTTGGCTCAAATAACTATCTCGGACTGACATCGAATCCTGAAGTTATAAAAGCAGGAGTTCAGGCTTATGAGGAGTACGGCTCAGGCTGCTCCGGTTCGCGTTTTCTTAACGGAACGTTAAAACTTCATCTGCAGCTCGAAGAAGAACTGGCCGAGTTCCTTCGAAAAGAGGCTGTCATGACCTTTTCTACAGGTTTCCAGTCTAATCTCGGCATCATAAGTTCAATAGCCGGCCGCAATGATTACATAATCATGGACAGGGAGAACCATGCAAGTCTTTACGATGCGTGCCGCCTGTCTTTCGGAAAGATGCTCCGTTTCCGTCACAATGATATGGCAGATCTGGAGCGTAAATTAGATAAAGTTCCGGAAAACGCCGGATGCCTGATAGTTACCGACGGTGTCTTCTCCATGGCCGGAGATATTGCAAATCTGCCGGAGATCTGCAGGCTGGCAAAGAAATATAATGCGCGTGTGATGGTCGACGATGCTCATGGTCTCGGTGTGATCGGCGAAGGAGGACGCGGAACAGCCAGTTATTACGGGCTGGAAGATGATGTGGATATCTATATGGGAACCTTCTCTAAATCCCTGGCTTCTCTGGGAGGATACATGGCGGCATCAAGCCGGGTCATCGATTATGTGAAGCACTCCTCGCGGCCATTTATATTTTCCGCTTCGATCACCCCTGCCAACTGTGCTTCGGCTCTTACTTCACTGAGGATCCTGAAAGAACACCCGGAGCTTCCGGAGACACTGCAGAGCAGAGCTCTTTTCATGCGCAGAAAACTGCATGAAGCCAAGATCCGGACGAAAGAAACCAACGGCGAGAGGATCCCTATCATTCCGATCTACACCTACAAACCTCTTACTACGCTGGTCATCGCCAAAGAGCTGTACGACCGCGGTGTCTATGTAAATCCATCCCTGCCGCCTGCTACGGCGCCGGATGAATGCCTTCTGCGAACAAGCCTGATGGTAACACACACAGAAGAGCAGATAGAGAAAGCCGTCGCCATTATCGCGGAAGTCCTGCATAAACATAAGATTTGAAAAAAGCGGCACCTGGTCCGTACCCAGATGCCGTTTTTATATTACCTTTTCCGCCCTGCTCTTTTTGATTATTTACTTAACAGTGACCTTGATCCTCCTGAACACTCCGTTCTGAGCATAAGCATATACATAGCATGTGCCTTTGCCTATAGCTTTGACTACGCCCTTTTTCGTTACTGTTGCAACATTCTTGTCAGTCGAAACATACTTAAGGCCTCTGTGTACCTTGACTTTAAGCCTGGCTGACTGTGCCCGGCCCTTTGCACTCAGCTTGAGGCTCTTGCCCACTGTCAGGTTCTCTGCCTTGCGGAGAGAAGACTTGCTGACATTTACAGCCTTATAGTTACCGACCTTGCCACCCTTTGTAGCTACGTGTATTAACTTGGATGTAGAAACAACATTGTTGTCCTTATCGAGTGCTACAACAATGAACTTGTAATATGTTCCCTTCTTGAGCTTCTTACCGTTAACTTTTTTGAAGGTCTTAACATATTTTCCTTTCACTGTAGCCAGCTTTACCGGCTTTGTCGTCTTGCCGCATTTGTTTCCGTAAATGACATATTTATCGGCTTTGTTACTCTTATCCCATTTTATTTTGATGGATTTTGATGTCTGCTTCGGCGATCTTAGCTTAAGTATTGAATATACAGAACCTGCAGGGTCAGCATCACTCTTCATCGTTTCGATGGCTTTTTCCGCTGATGCAGCGCTCGCTCCAGGACCTACGTCAGTTCCATCCGTTCCCTTCTGATTAGGGTCGCTGCCAGGCGCCTTCGCCTTCAGGGCTTTCATTGCCTGTTCGATTTCAGCTGCCGCTGCTATGAGATCAGCTGCTGTAGCATTCGGATCTGCCTCCAGCGCCTTTGCTTTTCGGATCGCGGCCCGGAGACTATTGTAAGATGCCTCTGTGTATTTGCTCTGATCGATCTTCTCGGCATCAGTTACAGCAATGTCGAGTTCTTCCTTAGCATCTTTCTTCGGTATGGTGTTGCCGGTTATCAAATCTCCGCATCTTGTGCACTGTTGATCAGCTTCCTTGCCGTCTTCTATGTAGGTCGGTTCCACTGCACTTCCTGCAACTTCCTGATAGTCATGACCGAGTGCCTCTAAAGTCTTCACCTCACGGCTGAGCACGGCATTACATGCTGAGCAATAGACTACAATGTCATAGCTGCCGTCATCAGTACATGTCGCTTCGACTCGGTTTTCCTCAACTGCCTCAGCAGGTGTATGACCGAGTGCCGGGAGCTCTTTGTAAGTCGTGTAATCGCAGCGGCTGCACGTCTGATATGCTTCCCAGCCATGCTCCATACAAGTTGGATCCTTCGCTTCGTGATCTGTCAGATCATGACCAAGTTCAGTTGTCTCCGAGTATGTTGTGTAATCGCAGCGGCTGCACGTCTGATATGCTTCCCAGCCGCTCTCCGTGCATGTGTTGACCTTAGCTTCATGGTCGATCAGGTCATGGCCAAGGGCCTTCAAAGTCTTTGTTTCACGGCTGAGCTCAGCTTTACATGCTGAGCAATAGACTACAATGTCATAGCTGCCGTCATCAGTACATGTCTCTTCGACTCGGTTTTCCTCAACTGCCTCAGCAGGTGTATGGCCGAGTGCCGGGAGCTCTTTGTAAGTCGTGTAATCGCAGCGGCTGCAGGTCTGATATGCTTTCCAGCCATGCTCCATACATGTTGGAGCCTTCGCTTCATGATCTGTCAGATCATGACCGAGCGCCGCGATTTCCTTATATGTCGTGTAGTCACAACGACTGCATGCCTTATATGCATCCCAGCCGTGCTCTGTGCACGTTGGAGCCTTCGCCTCGTGATCTTCGAGATCGTGACCAAGTGCCTCTATAGTCATTTCCTCACGGCTGAGCTCAGCTTTACATACTGAACAGTAGACCACACTGTCGCAGCTGCCGTCATCAGTACATGTTGGATCGACTCGATTTTCCTCAACTGCCTCGGCAGGTTTATGGCCAAGTGCCGGTATCGCTTTGTAAGTCGTGTAGTCACAGCGGCTGCAGGTCTTGTATGCATCCCAGCCGTGCTCTGTGCATGTAGCTGCTTTGGCTTCATGATCTTTGAGATCATGGCCAAGGGCTGCGATTTCCTTGTAAGTCGTGTAATCACAGCGGCTGCAGGTCTTGTATGCATCCCAGCCCTTCTCTGTGCATGTGGCTGCCTTAGCTTCATGGTCAACAAGATCATGCCCAAGCGCCTCTAAAGTATTCGCTTCACGGCTGAGCTCTTCTTCACATACTGAACAGTAGACCACACTGTCGTAACTACCATCCTTAGTGCATGTCGCTTCGACTCTGTTTTCTTCTACTGCCTCAGCAGGCTTATGGCCAAGTGCCGCGATTTCTTTGTATGTCGTGTAATCGCAGCGGCTGCAGGTCTTGTATGCATCCCAGCCGTGCTCTGTGCATGTAGCCGCTTTGGCTTCATGGTCAACAAGATCGTGCCCAAGCGCCTTTATAGTCTTCGCTTCACGGCTGAGCTCTTCTTCGCATACTGAACAGTAAACTACACTGTCGTAACTGCCATCCTCAGTGCATGTCGCTTCGACTCTGTTTTCTTCTA
>JAFRJV010000051.1 GCA_017432075.1 Mogibacterium sp.
AAGGTGACCACAGGCTCCTCTGAGCAGACGCCAAATAACTAATTCTATTTAACAGGTCTGGGTGATTGGTTCTTTTCATCCGACTCCTATTGGCGTTTTTCGCCCGACTCGGAGTGGTTAAAATCGCCCGACCCTAACAATATATTTGTGCAACATGAAAAATATTTTCATATTTCGCCGGACAATGCCTCCCTAAAATATAGACAAGATATTTGTCTATACTTAGGGAGGTAATTTTATGGATATCATGGCTATAGCAAACAGCCCGGCAATGTGGATCGCATGCGCTATTCCGGTATGTTTCGTGGTACTGCAGGCAGTGCTTTTCCTGAGAGAGGCACGCAAGGCAGGTAAAGAGATGGGTATAACTGAAGTGCAGATGAAGAGCGCTATGAAAAGCAGCGCAGTCACTTCGATAGGTCCTTCGATCGTAGTACTCAGCGGAATGCTCTCGCTGCTCGTAACGGTTGGAGCACCAATGGGGTGGATGAGACTCTCAATGATAGGATCGGTAATGTTCGAATCAATAGCAGCAGGTCTTGGAACTTCAGCAGTAGGAGTCACACTCGGAACTGATCCTATGACAGCAGAAGCTCTGGGCATGGCGATCTGGACTATGATTCTCTGCTCCATAGGTTGGGTAATCTTCGCTACTTTCTCAGCCAATAAGATGGATAAGATAGAGGCTAAGGTAGCAAAGGGCAATACAGCAACAATGACAATGATCGCTTCCTGCGCTATTATCGGTGTTTTCTCCGCTATGTGTGCAAGCCACCTGATCAAGCCTGTTTATCAGATTGCTCTGGCAACTGATCCGGCAGTCGTTGCAGGTTCATGGAAGAACTGCCTGGCGTGCGTACTTGGTGCCATTATCATGTATGTACTCAACACAGTAGCAGCTAAGAAAGAAATCGGCTGGCTCAGGGAGTGGGCACTGACAATCACGATTATAGTTGCTATGGTGATCACTGCAGTTATCTAGCAAGTGCGATAGATGATACAATATTTGGAGGAAATCGAAATGGATAACAAGAAATTCTATAATGAAAATTACATGCCTAAAGTAAACAGGATAGGAAAAATCACTGGTTATCTCGGAGTTGTACTTGCATTCGCACCTGCAATCATGCTGGCAATAGTATATGGCATACTTCCAAAAGGTGCAGCTTTGGCAACAGCATTCATCGCCGGAGCAAGTTCATTCGGTGTACTGTGGTTCGTAGAGCCGATCTCATATTTCCCGGTAGTAGGATCTGCCGGAACATATATGGCATTCCTTTCAGGAAATATCTCAAACATGAGAATCCCATGCGCAAGTATGGCACAGGTAGCAGCTGATACCAAGCCTGGTACAGAGGAGGGGTCCGTGATCGCGACCATTGGAATGGCGATCTCAATCATTATCAATGTTGCAGTACTTACCGTTGGAGCTATCCTTGGTGCATCGGTTCTGGCTATGCTCCCGGACGGAGTAAGAGCAGCTCTGGGCTATCTGCTTCCTGCACTCTTCGGTGCACTGCTCGTACAGTTCGGAATGAGACTCAAGAAACACGCACTGATCATGGTGGTTATCGCATTGGCGCTTTACTTCGCTATCGGCATGGGATGGTTCGCATGGCTGCCGGGTGCATCTAACTGGCTCGGTACACTCGGATGCGTATTCCTGAGCATTGCTATCGGACTTGCAACTCTGAAGAACAATAGTAAGAAGGAACAGGCATAAGACTGCAGTTTAGCAGGTATAAGTCTCTGGTGATTAGCCGTCAAGATAAGAGAGGTCACAAAATGGCAAAGAAAGATGTCTTTACTATAGTAGATACATTTAAAGATCTATGCAGAGATGCATGCCGCACGATATGGAATCACCCGGAGATCAGCGGCGAAGAGAATTTCAGCTCAAAGTATTATGCTGAAATTCTGAGAAAAGAAAGCTTCAGACTGGTTGTGAATGAACATGTCCCACATGCATTCCTCGCGGAGTGGGGCAGCGGCCACCCGGTTTTGGCAATACTCGGAGAGTATGACGCTCTCCCGGGTCTCAGCCAGAAAGCAGGCAGTGATCGAGAAGAGATAACAGCAGGCGGTGCAGGACACGGCTGTGGTCACAATCTTCTGGGTGCAGCGGCAGTCACAGGCGCTATTGCCCTAAAGAAAGTTATGGAGGAAGACGGACTCGAAGGAACAATAAGGTTCTATGGCTGTCCTGAAGAAGAGACTCTCTGCGGCAAGGTCAAAATGATCCACTACAACATGTTTGATGGATGCGACTTTGCATTCAGCTGGCATCCGATGTCAGTCAATATGACATTTGACACATCATACCTCGCAAATGCTTCGTTCAAATTCTACTACACAGGACTTTCAGCGCATGCAGGATTTGCACCTCAAAATGGAAGGAGTGCTCTTGATGCTATGGAGCTCACCAATATGGGAGTACAGTATCTCAGAGAGCATGTTATCGACGGCACACGTATACACTACACCACAGACAGCTGCGGATATGCTCCTAACATCGTTCATCCGGAAGCAAAATCCTGGTATTATGTCCGCGCTCCTCATATGTCGGATGTCAAATCGACTGTTGATAGGGTGAAGAAGTGTGCGCAGGGCGCTGCTATCATGACTGAGACTCAGGTGAAGTTCGAACTCCTGAGTGGATGTACAGAAATGCTTGTCAACAATGCTTTCTCAGATCTGACTTACAAGAATCTCCTCGAACTGGAGCCGATCACCTATACCGCTGAAGAGCGTGAGTTCGCCAGAAAGATTCAGGATTCGGTTGCGATGGATACATGTGCAAGAGACCGTAAAGCTTATAACTCGGATGGGCCAATGTATGAGGGTATTGCTCCAAGAGAGCAATGGGCCTCCACCCCGATGAAAGCTTCAACGGATACCGGAGATGTCAGCCAGATCATGCCGATGAATCTCTTTACTGCGGCAGCATGGCCTATAGGTGTTGCGCCACACACCTGGCAGGCTACTGCCTGTGCAGGATCATCTCTTGGGGAGAAAGCTGCACTCTGGGCTGCTAAAGCGATCGCAGCGACAGCATACGATATACTGACATTGCCGGAAGAAAGGGAAAAGATCCTTGCTGAGTTCGAAGCCAGAAAAGATGATAATTATGTCCCGATGATATAAAAATGTAATAAACATTCTAACTCTAGATGCCTCTGCGTTAAAACGCGCAGAGGCGGTTCTGTGTATGCGGTATTGATGATTCATGGTATTATTGTGGCATACTAGCGTAACTCACCACAAAGGAGGGTATTATGGGCATTGCTGTTCAGGAACTGCTTGCCAATGATTTTTTCAGGGAATTTGAAGTAATTGCCGGAAGAAAGGGGATATATAAAGAGATTCAGGGAATCACAATTCTTGATGCTCCGGATGGATTCAAATGGACCAAGGGCAAAGAAATGATTATGTCATCAGGCTATGCCATGATGAATGATCCTGACTGCATTTCAAGGGCTTTCGCAGAAGGATCAATTCAGAAGGCCTCAGCTCTTTTGATAAAACAGGGCAGATATCTCGAAAAGATACCGGAGGAACTCATAGCGCTATGCAATGAATTCGAACTGCCACTTATAGTTGCACCGTTCTCGGCGACATGGATGGAAGTTGCAAGTCAGACTAATGTTGCAGTCATGAACCGCACCATCAGGAAGTTCCGTATGCCATTGGTAGGCAGCGGCCAAATCACAAACCAGTCATACAAAGAGCAGCGGATCCGTAAGATTCTTCAGGCTGTCGAGAGCGAGATGAAATTCCCGGCTCTCTTGTATGACGTTGCTGAAGACAGGAGTTACTACAGCTCGTCCAACTTCAAACGCATGACGGAGTACTATGGCCTCACTGACAGAGATTACTGGGATCCGTCTCTCCCGCATACTCAGGCTACTCTGTGCGACTATATCAATATGTCCAGATACCGTCTGATCAATAACGAGGGACGGGAAGGTCCGAGAATATCATGGGTCATCATACCAATCAAAATTCATGGGATGATACAGGCTTACTTTGCTGTGATGGAGGCTCATGAGCTTCTCGATTACTATGATGAGTTCTCTATACGCATAGCATATCTTATGCTTCAGTCACTCTACGAACAGATCAGAGGAGCGAGGGATGCCGGGTATATGGGGTTTGAGAACTTTATACATTTTGCAATGAGCTGCGAAACCGGAGAGACAGGCAAAGTTATAAGTCAGGCTGGTGTGCAGGGCATATCTATGAGCACGATGTATGATTATGCTGTTATAAAAGTTCTGAACTTCTCTGCTAGTGAGAAACGAGCAGAGCTGTTGAGGGCATTCTCGTCTGCTCGTTGCTCGAGAATAGGCAAGCTCGCCATACTCGGAGACAGAGAACTGCTTTTATTGATTGAATCATTGCCAAAAGCGCAGCGCACAGCTGAAGAAATGGAGGAAATGATCGCCGAATTTATGGAGTCGGTGAGAGAAATTATTCATAGTGCAGAAATGAAATGCGGACTATGCCGTGAAGGCAATACTCTTAGGGACATTCGCAAGTGTGTTGAGAAGTGCCGCAAAGTTATAGAGATGGGCAGTATCATTCGTCCTGACAATGATATCTGCGACTATGAAATGCTGGGACCGCTCACCTGGCTTGATATTCCGGAAGATGAACTAAACGGGATGCTTGCAAGATTCAGGCCGCTTATGAGTGACGACAGAGGCCGTGAATTGCTGCACACTCTTAAGGTATATCTTGTAAACAATATGAATTACTCGCTTACAGCAGAACTGCTTTTCGTCCACATAAACACTATTCGCAAGAGAATCGACAGAATCATGGAAGATGCTGCTTTTGAGGGTGTTGACTGGAATAATACTGTAGAACGTGTCAAACTGATATTGTTACTACAGTTCCTTGAGGCAGGAGAATAATAACAGTGAATAATACTTCACTTGAGAACGATGCGGGAGCAATTATTGTTCCCGCTTTTTGATTGTGAGAAATAATAAGTGAAGATTCTTTCATATCGCATTCATATATGTATAGCTAGAATTATTCTAGAGAAATACCAAGCAAGCGTCATTCTCGGATGATGGAAGGAGAGCACATATGAAGAGCATCTATCAGGAAGCTATGGATTTGAAAGAGGAACTTATTGCAAACAGACGTACTCTGCATCAGATACCTGAAGTAGGGCTCGAATTGCCACAGACATCAGCGTTTATTGCTGCAAAGCTCGAGGAAATCGGAATCCCGTGCAAAATAAGCGAGAAGAACTCGCATGTGACAGCGATGCTGGGCAGCGGAGATCCGAACGAAGCATGTATTCTACTTAGGAGTGACATGGATGCTCTCCCGGGAACAGAGGAGTCCGGGCTGGATTTCGCTTCAACTAATGGATGCATGCACGCATGTGCCCACGATATCCATGCTGCATCACTGCTCGGTGCGGCTAAAATCCTCAAAGCTCACGAAGATGAACTGGACGGGACTGTAAAACTCCTTTTCCAGTCAGGTGAAGAAGTATTTCATGGCGCGGAGACTGCGATCAGGGAGGGAATTCTTCAAAATCCTCCGGTACAGGCTGCGTTTGCAATGCACATGTTCTCGTTTGTACCCTTTGGAACAATCAGCTATCATTACCACCCTATGGCATCAGTATACGGATTCCGTATTACTGTGAAAGGAAAAGGCGCTCATGGTTCAGCGCCAGAAGCTTCTGTCAGCCCAATCAACGCAGCTGTTCAAATCTATCAAGGGCTACAGGAACTGATTGCGCGCGAGATACCGGGCAGTAAGGAAGTAGTGCTGACGATTGGTAAGTTTGAGTCTGGAAGTGCTGCTAATGTCATTCCGGCAGAGGCAGTAATGGAAGGTACCTTGCGTGCATTCGACAATGATATAAGGGAATTTATGATACGCCGCATCACTGAGGTGGCAGAAGGTATAGCATTGGCTTACCGTGCAACTGCTGAGGTTACTAAACTTAGTGACTGCCCGGCTCTCGTCAATGATCCTGGACTGACGGAAGAGATACTTGGATACATACGGGATGCACGAGAAGATCTGGTTATCACCGACGACTATCATGCGCTGGGGTCAGAAGATTTTGCATTTTTCAGTCAGGAGGTTCCAAGCTGCTATCTTCCGCTAGGAGGGACTTATGGAAATGGATATCCAGTTTATTATGAACACAATCCTAAGATCAGATATAGCGAAGATAATTTGCCTACTGCTGCGGGAACATACGCACTGACGGCTCTTAAGTGGCTGGAGAATCACAGGGAAAAATGAGCGACTTGTTGAAGATAAATCAGTGCACATTAGATGCTGGAAAAAGAATTTTCATAGAGTGGGTACAATACCGGGTACAAGCGTGGACGACGTGTTTCCTCCTTGAAATTTCAACGTTTGTACGCTCCTGACTTCTTCGAGTCCCATGTCCTCCGCCATAGACGACTGTTGAAATATACAGTCGTTTTCTATTGTTACAAAGGCATCCGGCTATTTTGTGATAAGATAAATATAATAACAAAATTCGGATTTATATTGGAGTATACCTATGAAAAAGGCACTGCATATCACAGTAACTATAATAATTATGTTAATTGCTTCCAGATTTTTCGTGAGAATTATAGATGCGACAGTGCAGATAGATGAGGATATAGGAGTACTGGTTGTACTGCTTGTTCTGGTAAACGTAGCTATCGGGGGAATAAGTTATTTAGTGTATCGGAAGTATAGATCTTAAGATTTTGCGAGATTGCTGAGATATCCCATTACATTGTCGTTTTTTCCGGCTTCTTCTCCATAGATCTGAATCAGACATGTGCAGGGTGGGTCATGCCTGCTCATGATCATTTTCGGATTGACAGGAAACCTCTTGCGTATTACAATGTATTACATAAGGAGGTGAGTCATTATGCTTTCGCTTAGATTATCAAGTGAAGATGAACGTCTTATCAGAAACTATGCGCGATATAATCAGTTAACAGTATCTGAATTTTTGCGTATGGCGGCATTGGAGCGTATTGAAAATGAATACGATCTTCAGGCCTTAAAGGAATATGAAGAACGCAAAGCTGCCGGAGAAGTAAAGCTCTACAGTCATGATGAAGTTTGGAGTGACTTATGATTTATGAGCTTAAATACGAAGAGAGAGCTGTTAAGCAAATCAAGAAGCTGGATCCGGCAACCAGAAAGCTCATCAAATCGTGGATAGAGAAAAACCTTTTAAATACAGATAATCCCAGACAGCATGGCAAAGGCTTGACAGGCAGCCTAAGTCAATACTGGAGGTATAGAGTAGGAGATTATAGGATCTTAGCAGAGATAAATGATGCTGAAATCATAATTATTATTGTAGAAATAGGGCATCGAAGAGATATTTACAGATAATTGGGTACAATCCCGGGTACAAACGTGGACGGCGTTTTTACCTCCTTGATTTTCAACGTTTGTACGTTTCTGACTTCTTCGAGTCCCATGTCCTCCGCCATAGACGACTGTTGAAATACACAGTCGTTTTTCATTGCTCTCAGAAACCTTCACATTTCCACCATTACTTTCAATCCTGGATTTGATATCATGTATTCACATGTTAATAGATTAGGTCTTTTCCGGCCGGACCCAATCGCGGGTAGGAGTGCGATAGGATATGCGTGATTATAGGCGCGCTGTTCTATCGCTTTTTTGTTAAGGAGGTTCGAGATGATCAAATACATTATTACCAAGGAAATCGAAGTAGAAGAGTCTGCTTGATTATTCCGCTCTCTGAGAGCACCCAGGTCGCAATTCAGAGCGTGCTGACCGCACATGAGAGCAGTTACACCATTCCGTGGATCAGAGCATGCTGACCGCACATCAGAGCACCCTTTCAG
>JAFRJV010000006.1 GCA_017432075.1 Mogibacterium sp.
ACACGTTCCATCCAAGATCAAGAACTTCATCGATGTTCGTGAAGTAAGGGCTAAGGGCCTGTATGACCTCGATGCTGCAAGACCTCTGAGAAGATCTCACGAGAATCCAAGCATCAAGGCGATCTACGATGAGTACTTCGGATCATACGGAAGCCACAAGGTTCACGAAGTTCTGCATACAACTTACGTAGCTCGTAAGGTCAACGCAGACCACGAATAAGGTTCTCTTCCGATCATACGGCGTTGCCGTAAGGTCGAGAACCTTGATCTACGGAGGCAAGCTCCTTCGATAAAAACTTGTCTTAAATAAAAAGCAAACTGCTCCGCGAAAGCGGAGCAGTTTTTTGCTGTCTCTAAAAGCGTTTAAAAGAATGACCCTTTATGATACAATACAATGGCGCGCGTATACCGACCGCGCGTAATACAACTATACACCGGAGGATATAAATGATTCACGAGAACGCATGGACAACATACAGCGCTGGTGATCTTAAGAAACTTGAAGATCTTAGCGCTGATTATATTGACTTTCTGAACAATGGAAAGACAGAGCGCGAGTGCGTAAAGCTCCTTGTGGAGATGGCCAAGGAGAACGGGTACAGAGATCTTGCAGACGTTATCGCAAAAGGTGAGAAGCTTTCAAAAGGTGACAAGGTATATGCCGTCAATATGGGGAAGATGGTTATGCTTGTTAACGTTGGAGAAGATATCGTAAACAACGGCATGAACATCATAGGTGCTCATATCGATTCACCAAGACTTGATATAAAGCAGAATCCTCTGTATGAGTCTGAGGAACTCGCTTATCTTGATACACACTATTACGGCGGTATCAAGAAATATCAGTTCGTGACCATTCCTCTTGCACTTCATGGTGTAGTTGTAAAGAAGGATGGAACAACGGTCACTATCAATATCGGCGAAAAAGAAGGTGACCCGGTATTTATCATAAGCGATCTGCTGGTGCATCTTTCAGCTGAGCAGATGAAGAAGACTGCTGCGACCGTCATCGAAGGCGAGAATCTCGACATCCTCGTCGGAAGCAAGCCTCTTGAAGGAGAAGAGAAAGATGCCGTCAAGGCAGCAATAGTGAAACTGCTTAAAGACAAATATGATATAGAGGAAGATGACTTCGTTTCTGCAGAGATCGAAGCAGTCCCTGCAGGCAATGCAAGGGAAGCGGGCTTTGACCGCTCTATGATCGTCGGATATGGACATGATGACAGAAGCTGCTCATTTACTGCAGCCGCCGCTATGATGGAGGTCAGTGATCCGAAAACGACCGCATGTGGACTTTTCGTTGATAAGGAAGAGATCGGCAGTGTCGGAGCCACAGGAATGGAATCCCGTTTCTTTGAATACATGGTCAGAGAGCTGCTTGACAGAATGGGTGTCTGCAGCGAGATCAACCTGTCCAGATGCCTCAGAAACAGCCGCATGCTCAGTTCTGACGTAAGCATGGCTTTCGATCCTCTATATGCAGACAAATATGAAAAGAAGAACTCCGCAAAGCTCGGACACGGTCTCAGCTTCAAAAAATACACGGGCGTAAGAGGAAAATCAGGAGCCAATGACGCGAATGCAGAGTATCTGGCTCTGCTCAGGCAGATGATGGACAAGCACGGCGTCGTATACCAGACCTCAGAGCTTGGAAAAGTCGACGTTGGCGGCGGCGGGACCATCGCGTATATTCTGTCCCTCTATGGAATGCAGGTAGTCGACTGTGGAGTACCGATCCTGTCGATGCATTCTCCTTGGGAGACACTCAGCAAATCCGATCTTTATGAAGCTTTTAAGGGATATAAGGCATTCCTGATCGAGGGCTAAATACAGGAGAAAACAGACTTTTGTTTAAAGCAGCGATTATTACATTTCTGATGGCCATGGTGCCGGTGGTAGAACTGAGAGGAGCGATCCCTTATGGTGTGATCGCCGGACTTAGTGTGCCTGCGGCGTTCATAATAGCGGTAATCGGTAACCTCGTTCCGATACCGGTACTTGTTGTGTTCACCCGTAAGGTGTTTGAATGGCTGAGAACCATAAGTGCCGGACTCGACAGATTGGTCAGCCGTCTTGAGGCAAAGGCCGATAAAAACAAGGAAGTAGTCATGAAGTACCAGTTCTGGGGCCTCGTACTGCTGGTAGCGATACCATTGCCCGGAACCGGAGCATGGACCGGAGCCCTGGTAGCAGCAATGATGGACATGAGACTCAAGAGGGCGATGCCGGCCATCATATTAGGCGTGCTGATCGCCGGAGTCATTGTGACTTCCGTGACATACGGCGCAGGAGCGCTGTTCTAAAAAAGACATGAAAAAAACCCGGTCACACATGACCGGGTTTTGTAGTGGACTGATTTTTACTTTCCTTTGCCAAGCTCTTTGGTGCGCTCGGTAGATTTTATTACAGTGTCGATGAACGCTCCGCGGACTCCATGCTCTTCGAGGGTCTTGATGCCCACGATGGTGTTGCCGCCAGGGGAGCATACCTGATCCTTCAGGAATCCAGGGTGCTGACCTGTCTCAAGAACCATCTTGGCAGCTCCCATTACTGTCTGGGCTGCGAGGTTCTGTGCAGTCTTGCGAGGAAGTCCTTTTGCGACTCCGCCGTCTGCGAGTGCTTCTATTACAAGATATATATATGCAGGACCAGCTCCGGAAAGTCCGCAGGCTGTATCGATGAGGTCTTCAGACATCCACTCTACGATACCGAGGGATTCGAACAGCTTCTGTGCGAAAGCCTTTTCTTCGTCGGTAAGGTCTGTGCCTGCATCGAGAGCGAAAGCGCCCATGCCGACGAGAGCAGGGGTGTTAGGCATGAGTCTGAGAAGTCTGAAACTGCCGCCTGTCATTTTGCGTATGGTAGTGGTAGTCAGTCCTGCCATGATGGAGATCATCGCTTTGCCGTCGAGAGTGTCTCCGAGCTCTGCAAGCGCTCCTGCAGCGTACTGAGGCTTTACACACGAGAGAAGTATGTCGACTGATTCGCCGAGCTCCTTATTGCTTGATACTATATTGCAGCCCAGCTCCGCATATTTGTCTGTGATTGACTTCGAAACGTCATATACATAAACATCTTCAGGCTTTACTACGCCTGCCTTGATAGCGCCGGAAAGGATGGCGCCTCCCATTGCTCCTGCCCCAAGAAATCCTATTTTCATACTTAGCCTCCATAAGATAGTGCTTAAAAAATGTTTTTACATGAACATTGTAACACTCATCACCCGCAGAGTCTCAAGTTATTTTATAAACTATTCCAAGCATTATTTACAAACAGATGTTCAAGTGCTATTATTTACGGGTAAAACACACATTCTGAAAAGCTTGGTATAACAGGGATACACGTAGATGAAGAAAGATTTTCCTAAGGTCGGTCCTACGGTCACGATGTTTGTTCCGTATGACTGTAATAATGCATGTCCGTTTTGTGTAAACAAGAAAGAGTACAGAGATACATCGGGTTTCGACCTTCAGAGATGCTACAGGTCACTCGATCTGCTGAACAGGATCTTCCCGCATAATGATATAGTTCTTACAGGAGGAGAACCTCTGGCAGAGCTTGAAGCTCTTCAGGATATCCTCGATCATATCGAAGAAGGCCATCATATCTATATCAATACAACTATGCCGGTAGGAGAAGGCCGGACCATAGAAGACGTTGCAGCAGTACTCAATAAGTATGCAGACCGCATCAGCTGCATAAATGTATCCAGACATCTGAAGCATTATGTGAAAGAGTGCCCTGACGAGATATTCGATCTCCTTAAGTTCAGAACCAGGATCAACTGCGTCGTGTTTGAAGACGCTAAGGATCCTGAGACGAAGGAGAAGCTGATAAAATTCCTGGACAGGTTCAAAGGGCATGAGATCCAGCTCAGGGCGAATTATTCGTTCCTGACTCTTGAGAACGTTTTTGATACGGATAACGACAACCTTTTCAAACTGATCTCGGAGATATGCGAGTATAAGTATCCTCTTGAGAAGGAGAGATTTAGAACAGGCTTCGTGTTTGAACGCGAAGGAAGCAAGATCACATACCACAAGACACTGCCGTTTGCAAAGGTTGACGGAGTCGTGGGGGACATCATCATCAGACAGACAGGCCGTATCTACGATGACTGGAATGAATACGGCCACGAGCTGAATATCAATGATCTGGTAGATCATAAGTACAAATAGCGGAGGAAAGCCATGAAAAAGAGTGAACAGCGCCAGAACGACATCCTCGCATTTATGAAAAAGACAATTGCCACCAAAGGCTATTCGCCGACTGTAAGAGAGATCTGCGCGGCACTCGATATCAAGTCAACTTCTACAGTACACAGCGATATCAAAGCGCTCGAGGATAAAGGCCTCGTCAGAAAGGACCCTGCAAAGCCGAGAACGGTACTTCCTGTAGAAAATGAGTATAAGAATACAACCGAGGTATCATTTGATACAGTCGCGCTTCCGGTGATCGGCAGAGTCGCTGCAGGCGAGCCGATCCTTGCTGAGCAGAATATCGTCGATGAGATGCCTATACCTGCGCGCTTCGTAGGATCCGGCACTAACTTCATACTTACGGTGCATGGCGACAGCATGGTGAACGTAGGGATCAATGACGGAGACTATCTGATCGTTCAGGAAGCTCACGAAGCTTCGAATGGAGAGATAGTTGTAGCTCTCGTGAACGATGATTACGAAACCGGAGCTACAGTAAAGAGGTTTTACAGGGAGGCTGATCACATCAGGCTCCAGCCTGAAAACGACTTCATGGATCCGATAATTGCAAGGGATGTCACCGTAGTCGGAAAGGTAAAGGGAGTATTCAGATACTTCAACTGATAAAGTCAAAAACAGTCCGGTCAGCCGGACTGTTTCATTCCACTGTGCAACCAATTTTTGCACGGTGTTACAAAGCGGGCATTTGAGGTTTTCTCATCAGCCCGCTGTTATATTATATGCTCTTTTATCAAAGATACGGCTCCAGAGCGGTCTTTATACGATAGAAGGGAAGGCCTACTACATTCTCGTAATCTCCGCCGATATGGTCGATATAGCGGCCGAAATAGCCCTGTATGGCATACGAGCCGGCTTTATCGTATGGCTCTGCCTGCGATATATAATTACGGATGTCTTCATCGGAATAATTGACACAATGCACAGTCGTTACTTCACTCATGACTGTCTCAGAGCCGCTGCTTTTATCTATGAGGCATATACCTGTGACTACATAGTGGAAGGTGCCGCGGATCTTGTCGAGCATGCGGAAAGCATCATCAGCGTCAGCCGGCTTGCCCATGATCTCGTCCTTCCAGACGATGGTGTCAGCACCGATGATAAGATATCCATCATATTGAGGATCGTTCTTTACTGCATCATAGCAGGCGCGTGCCTTCTGCGATGCCAGTTCCTCGACAGCGTCGGTCATACCTATACCATCAGGAAGATGCTCGTCGGTGTCCTGAGGAAGTACGACCGGATCTATGCCGTGTTTGTTCAGTATTTCGAGCCTGCGCGGAGATGCGGAGGCGAGTATTATGCGCATAATGGGTAACTCCTGTATGTGTAATATTATTCGCCTTAGATTTTAGCACATTTTTGTTGACAAGACATAAACAGATGCATATAATAATCGAGGTCAAAGCAGAAGTTATCCGCTTCTCGCCTTACAGACTAGCGTTGGTAGGGCCACATAAGATTAAGAAATGTCTTATTTTGCGGATGCTTGTGTGTCCGCAAATTTTTATTTACGGACAGATTAAGATTCAGGTGCTCTATTTGGAAAGGGAGGAACAGAACCATTAGCGCCAGAGATAATAAAAAGAATCAGACTCAGATCAACGATGAAATCAGGGCTGATGTTGTTCGTCTTATCGACGAAGAAGGAGTGATGCGCGGCATCGTAAGCATCGACGAGGCTCTCTCGCTCGCAGAAGAAGCAGATCTCGATCTGGTGAATATTTCGCCTAATGCAGATCCGCCGGTATGCAAGATCCTTGACTACGGAAAGTACCGCTACGAGCAGCAGAAGAAAGAGAAGACAGCCAAAAAGAACCAGCATGTGACCGAGATCAAGGAGATCAGACTCAGTGCTTCGATAGAAGATCACGATGTAGAGGTCAAGGCAAAGGCTGCGACCAAGTTCCTGCAGGACGGCGATAAAGTAAAGGTTTCGCTCAGATTCCGCGGAAGGGAACGCGACTACACACAGCTCGGTTTTGACGCAATGAAAAAGTTCGCCGATATGGTGGCTGACTACGGCGTCATCGAAAAGGAACCAAAAATGGAAGGCCGCAGGATGAACATGTTCCTTGCACCTAAGAAAGACAAAAAATAAGATCAATATACAGGAGGATAACCCAAATGGCTAAGAACAAAATGAAGTCACACAGAGGCGCTATGAAGCGTCTGCACGTTACAGGCTCCGGCAAGGTCAAGAGAAACAAGGCTTACAAGAGCCACATTCTCACAAAGAAGACCGCTAAGAGAAAAAGAGGCCTGCGCAAGGCAACTACTCTTACAAGTGCAGATCTGAAGCGTATGCTGAGATCGATGGCTAAATAATCGGGGAGGTGTAACAAATGGCAAGAGTTAAAAAAGGCGTAAACGCTCACAAGAGACATAAAAAGATTCTGAAGCAGGCTAAGGGATTCTACGGCAGAAGAAAGAACACATTCAGAGCCGCCAACCCGGCAGTTATGAGAAGCCTGAGATCGGCATATGCAGGCCGCAAGAATAAGAAGAGAGAGTACAGAAGACTTTGGATCGCAAGAATCAATGCTGCTTCCAGAGCAAACGGACTCAGCTACAGCAAGCTGATGAACGGCCTCAAGAAGGCTGGCATCGAGATCAACCGCAAGATGCTCTCTGAGATGGCTATCTTTGACGCAGCAGGATTCGCTGATCTCTGCGAAACAGCTAAGAAGTTCAACTAATGGAATATTTTGTAAGCCATTTAGGGATCATATTTTTAGCAGCTGCATTCGTGGCGATATGTGCTGTCGGCTGGTGGTATCTTACTGAAAAGAACGCCAGACTTATAAGACAGAGGGCAGAGGCCAGAAGGAAAGCCGCATCCGCGTCTGCTGAAAAAAATAGTGCAGATACTGATAAAGAAAAATAAGAAAAACTCCGGCCTTGCAGCCGGAGCTTTTCTGTTGCGAAAATATCTAACTAAGAAAGAACAATCAAAAGAAAAAGGTAAATCGTCGAATCTTTCGACATTGTCATTGTAACATCAAAATGTGAAGACATTATTAGGCTAATGTGAAGCAATTTTCACAAACATGACCACCGATGTTGTACCATGATACCTGTCTTACGTATATGAGACCTAATATATTGCTCAATTTCTGTTAAGAAGAGTGCAATACCACTATATATTGTGATAACATCGGTTTGCATATGGAAAACGGACTCCATTATGGAGTTGCAACAATGGAGGGGATCGATATGAAATGCCCGTATTGCAATTATGAAGACACGAAAGTAGTCGACTCAAGACCTGTTGAAGACGGACTTGCTACAAGAAGAAGACGAGAGTGCACAAAATGCCATAAAAGATTCACTACATTTGAGAAGATCGAGAATTCTCTGCTTGTGGTAGTCAAAAAGGACGGCACCCGTGAGAGCTTCGATAAGAACAAGATCATCAACGGCATCATGAAAGCATGCCAGAAGACGAAGGTCACCTACGAGGATGTGCAGAGGATCGCAGATAATATCGAACGCGGACTTTCGAACACAATGGAAAAGGAGATCCAGTCGACAAATATCGGACTTCTAATTATGGAAGAACTCAAGGCTATCGACCAGGTCGCATACGTAAGATTCGCATCGGTATACAGGGAATTCCAGACGATCGACACATTTATCGACGAGATCAATAAGCTTAACAAAAGCAAAAACAAATAATCGGACGGGAGATCAATTATGCTCAGAGTTGCTATAGACGGTCCTGGAGGCACAGGCAAGAGTACCATAGCCAAGGCTGTTGCTGCACGCTTCGGACTTGAATATATCGATACAGGCGCAATGTACAGGGCGCTAGGCCTTAAGGCACGCAGAAACGGTGTGGATGAGTCTGACGAGGACGCTGTCAGAGCAATGCTTGCTGACACGTCGATAGATTTTGTAAGCGGACATACTCATCTTGACGGTGAGGATGTCAGCGGTCTCATAAGGACAAATGAGATTTCAATGGCTGCTTCAAATATATCAAAGCTTGCCATCGTCAGAGCAAAGGTAGACGAAGTAAGCCGCTATCTGGCATCCACTAAAGATGTTGTCATGGAAGGAAGAGATATCGGCACAACAGTAATACCTGATGCCGAGGTAAAGATATTCATGACAGCTTCGCCTGAAATAAGGGCAAAAAGACGCTATGATCAGCTGATTGCTGCCGGTAAGGAAGCGGATTACGATACCATTTTCAGAGAGACCCAGGCGAGGGATTATCAGGATTCACATCGTGAGGTAAGTCCTCTCAGAGCGGCTGATGATGCGGTTTTCCTCGACACATCCGATATGTCGATCGAAGAAAACATAGACGCGGTAGCGGATATAATAACAGCTAAGATGGGACGCACTGCGTAACGTCAAATATGGCACATGATCATTGGGCCACGTCCTTGCGGGTGTGGCTTTTATAGTAGTATTATAGGCATGTGTGCTCCGGGAAGGAGTAGATATGCAGATAAAAAAGATGCCTGAGGCTGAAAGGCCGCAGGAGAAAATGCTCTATGGAGGAGCGGGAGGCCTCAGCAATTCCGAACTCCTGGCACTCATCATAAGGACGGGCACCGGAGATAAATCAGCCATAAGACTGGCTGATGAGGTGATATCCTACGCCAATGAGAATACCGGAGGACTCGGAGCGGCAGAGGTCAGGGAACTGACTGAAATAGACGGTATCGGAGAGGCAAAGGCATGCTCCATTGTGGCTGCAATTGAACTGTCAAAACGCCTTATATCCGACCATCAGGGAGCGGTCAGGGTAAAGATCCGGGACAGCAGGCAGGTAGCTGAGATACTAATGGAGGAGATGATGTATGAAAAGCGTGAGTTTTTCATGACACTCAATCTCAATTCAAAGCTCCAGGTGGAATCCAAATCAGTCATATCGATAGGCAGCCTCGACAGTGCGCCTGTGCACCCCAGAGAGGTCTTCGGGCCGGCTGTCAGAAGGGGAGCTGCAGCGGTAGTCGTTGCTCACAATCACCCGAGCGGTGACCCATCACCAAGTCCTCAGGACATAGATGTCACAAAAAGACTTATCAAGGCGTCAGAGATCCTCGGCATAAGGCTGCTCGATCACGTGATCGTCGGAAACGGATGCTTTACGAGCATGAAATCAGAAGGTTATTTCGGAGATTAAACTTAAACAGCATGGACAGAAAAGTTACGATTCAGGATTTTATAGATTCGCTGGGAATGGCTGGGCTGCTCACTTCAATAGGAGGAGAGCCTTCATGCAGCGCCATAATGGCATTTTACACCGAGCCGGAGATGAAGGAACTCGGAGCCTGTGAAGTCAAAGGGGTCACCTATAATTCCAAAGAGGCTGCTGAAGGGACTCTCTTTGTTGTAAAAGGGGCTCACTTCAGGGAACAGTATCTGAACGACGCAATAGAAAAAGGTGCGGTGTGCTATGTAAGGGAAGATCCCGATGCACCGGAGACTCCCGGCTGCAGGATAGTCAGTGATGAGGAAGCCTCAGCTGCAGGAAAGCGTATAAAAGAGAAGGCAAAGGATTCATGCCTTGATATATGGGTCAGCGATGTACGCAAGGCAATGCCTGTCATAGCAGAGACTTTCTACGGAAAACTGTCTGATGAACTCCGGATGGTGGGCATCACGGGCACGAAGGGCAAGTCGACTACAGCGTACTTCATGAGATATATACTTGACGACTACATGGCGGGTTCAGGCGGCTGCAGAAGTGCCATCTGCTCCGGAATAGACAACTACGACGGAGTAATAGAAGAAGAATCGCACCTCACCACACCTGAGATCATGGAACTCTATCAGCATATGGATAACGCTCTTAAGAGCAGCATAAGCTATATGACGATGGAGGTGTCGAGCCAGGCGCTCAAG
>JAFRJV010000052.1 GCA_017432075.1 Mogibacterium sp.
CGTCAGGAGAGGCTCCAGAAGCATTAAACTAATTTAGTAACATGTCTGCAGTACTGTTCCGGCAGGGCCTAGGCAACACTGCCGGGCGGTCTGCAACTTTCTCCAAAACGGAGATGCAGAATTCGCCATTTTTGCCTGCAATATTAGGGAATTTGCTCTTGCAAAAAACAAGCACCTGAATGTGAAAAAGTAAAAGTTGCGAAAAACTCCAAAAAATCCATAAAAACTGGACATTTAGTTTTTCATTTTACGGAAAAAAGCGCCTTTTGGCGCTTTTTTAGTGGGCGTTTTTCGGTACACATGATTCTGTAAACTATAGATGTCAGAAACAGAAATAGGTGTTCTGAAAGAAACATTGTTAGAGTCCGATTAAATTAACCACTCTGAGTCAGGCGAAAAAAGCCAATAATAGTCAAAAGAAATTAACCGTTTTTTACTTCCCTGCTAGCAGGAATTGTTCAAATGATCTGCCACCTGTCAAGGCCATAGCCGTGGAACGGTGCATTTGCAGCCTTGACAGCTAAGCAGAGCATTTGAAAGGCTCAATTAAGCAGGGAAATTCACAACGCCTGAGTATCTCAGTGGCTATTATTTATTGACTGCCATTGGTGAAAATCGATTGAATCTGAGTGGCTATTATCTCCCGACTCTAACAACATAGATGCAAATTAAAAGAAAGGCGGTAGCGGAAATGGATACAGCAAATATCGATTACATCATGAACATTTTCAAGACTTTATCAACCGAACTGCCGGAGCAGATGCTGTACAGAGAAGCTGGAGATACCTTTGAGCTGAAAACTATTGATAGCATCGAAAACTGTATACCGTTGGATATGCAGAATAGCGGATGGAATCTGATCAGCAGTCAAATGGCGCAAATCGCATAGTTATAGAATAGACAACTCCTCTATAGTCAGGAGCCCGGCATCATAATTATTCAGAAGTCCTCGCCGGGCTCCCGCTTTTTTCCGGGCTTTATTGCCCTGATAAATGATACCGATTACCCGCGGAAGAGTATAATAAAAACAAGTGGAGACACTTAACTTATGAAATTCATCCTGGAAGCAATACTGGTTGTATTCGGACTCTCGGTCGCGTGCATGTTTTTTCCTGCGCTGATCGGGATCTTTATAGGTATCCTGAAATTTGACAATGGACATATTTTCGGAGGGATTGTTGCAATTGTTATAGGTCTCCTGGTTCAAGCTCTTTTTTTCCTTTTCATTTTCCAGGACAGCGGAATCAGCTTCGGTCATTCCGGTGATGATGAAGACTGCCCATACTGCGGCAGCGGAGATACTGATGGAAATCATTGCTACTCGTGCGATGATGACTTCTAATGGTATAATTCATCAAAAGCACAGGAGGGATCGGGATCAGATAAATATGAGTGAGCTGGCTATTCAGGCGATAGGGTTCGTGGGAGTCGCGTTCTTCATCGCCTCATATCAGATAAAATCGAATAAGGCGCTTTTCCTGTGCCAGATGATCGGCTGCGGCATATTTTGCGTGCAGTTTTTCATCATGGGGGCATATACCGGCGCGGTAAGCCTTATAATCAATATCATAAGGAACCTGCTTCTTGTTAAGAGGAAAGAATGGAAGTGGGTGGATCGCAAGTCAACGATGCTGGTCATCCTGGCGCTCCTGACAGCAATGACGATATACACCTGGGATGGCATCATAAGTCTGCTTCCGTTCATCATGGTCGCAGTGACCACGGTAGGGTACTGGACCAACAATGCGCAGAAAATAAGGCTTTCGCAGTTCATTGGCTCTCCGTGCGTGCTCCTGTATGACGTACTCATAAGATCCTGGGGTGGAGTACTGAACGAGACAATAACACTGTTATCGATAATCATTTCAGTAATACGCTTCGGCTGGAAAAACATGGGCAGCCCGGATGCTGACTTTTAAGGGTAATTTAGTTTTGGCAGGAGATGATCATGGCAAAAAAATTTAAACCGATCAAGAGAATAACAAAGAAAGCGCGTAAAACAGTTAATGGTGCTGTTGTTGATAAGGCTGTTGATTCTGTGATCAATAAATACATAACCCCGGAAGAAATCATAGCTCATGTGATCAAACTGCCGAACGTAAAAGTCGATAGGGCCGCGTTTCTCCATAAAGAGCTGATCAGTTATTATCCGGAAGAAACTGTGAATACAGCTATAGAACACAACCCGGCATATGCAGGGATCGATAAAGAAACGATCAATAAAATAGCAGATCAGGTAATACAGTATGAGACAAATAAGGTGTCAGGTATTTCATTTGCAGCGGGCCTGCCGGGCGGCTTTGCTCTGGCTGCGTCAATACCTGCAGATGTTATCCAATACTTTGCATTTACCGTAAAAGTAATACAAGAGATAGCATATCTTTATGGATTTGATGAGCTCGATTTCGAAGATGAAGAGGCTGATTCATACGCCATGGACCAGATCCTTATTTTCCTTGGAGCCATGTATGACGTACAGGGTGTTGATGACAGCATCAAGGTTATTGCGGAGGCGGCGGCTAACAGGACATCAAAAGCTCTTGCCAATGAGGCACTGACAAAAACAGCTATATATCCGGTCGTCAAAAGAGTTGCAAAAGAGCTGAGGTCAAAAATTGCAAAGAGGATTTATGTGAAGGGCGCTTCAAAGATAATTCCTGTCATAGGAGGAGCAGTCTCCGGAGGACTGACGTATGCTACATTCAAACCGAACTGCATGCGCTTAAAACGAAGTCTACAGGATCTGGAGATATGTGACGTTGAATTCTATAAGAAGCGCGATGGGGAAGTGCAGGACATACCGGAAGAGACACTGTAAATGGGACTTACGAGAAGGAGCGGGCACATGGAGAAGTACGTTCACACTGTTAAGTATTATGAAACTGACCGCATGGGTTTCACACATCATTCAAACTATGTGAGGTGGATGGAAGAAGCCCGGGTCGATTTCATGGATAAGGTGGGCTGGAGCTACCAGAAGTTTGAGGACGAGGGACTGATCTCGCCGGTAACATCGATCGAGTGCAAGTTCAAACACAGCACTACATTTCCGGACAAGGTGTACATTGCCGTGTCGGTGGATGAGTGCCGCGGGATCAAGCTCAGACTGAAATACATCATGACAAATGAGGACGGAGCAGTCGTATGCGAAGCCGCATCAGAGCACTGCTTCCTGGGAGCGGACGGCAAGTTTGTAAGACTCAACAAGGAGTATCCGGAATTTTATCAGCTTCTGTGCGACCTTGCAGATGCGGACTCATGATAACAGGGTAAAGGACCGGATCGAAAAAGGTGACGTATATATGTTTCAGGATCTGAAGCACGGGCTTGTATAAGCCAAAGTACTGCGGAAAATATAGTGAAGCAGAACTGAACGATGTGGTCGGGATGAATACGCTGAACGTTAAAGGCCTGATTGAGGGCGCCAATAAAGTGGAAGACATAGCCGAAGACAACGGGAGGTAGATCTTGAAGAACGGAACGAAAACAATTTTGGTGCTGCTGTTAGCTGTTTGTCTGGCAATTAGCAGCTTCCTGGCGGGGAAGTCCATAGGGCGTGACCAGGTCAACAAAGAGAATGACGCTTTGCATGCAGCCAACAGGAGCAGTGTCGAGAGAATGATCGTTGAAGACGGCCCGGTATATGTCATAGGTCATAAGAGCCCTGATTCAGATACCGTATGCAGTGCCATTGCATATGCGAGGCTCCTCAATTTGCTTGGAGTCGAAGCTGAAGCAAGGGTAGCAGGGAAGGTCAACAATGAAACAAAGTTCATTCTCAGCGAGGCAGGCGTGGAAGTGCCTCCGGTCCTGGATGATGCTTCGGGAGAGGATATTTTTCTGGTCGACCACAGCGAATACGCGCAGTCTGCAGAGGGCATAAGAGACGCTCATATTGTCGGGATACTTGATCATCATGGAGTAGGAAGCGTAAATACCGGGCATCAGCTGGTGTACGAGGCACGGCCGATTGGAGCTACAGCTACCATCGTGTGGCTTGACTATCAGAATTACGGCCTTGAGATCGACAAGACCACAGCGCATGTTTTGCTTGGAGCGGTCCTTTCGGATACTTACAATCTGACAGGATCAACTACAACAGACGCGGACAGACAGGCAGTATCCGCTCTGGCAAAGATAGCAGGGGTCACGGACGTTGAAGATTTCGCAAATAAGATCCATATGGAGCAGCTCTCATATGAAGGAATGAGCGACGAAGAGATACTGTTCTCTGACTATAAGGAATATGAGGCTTCCGGAGTCAAATTCGGCATTGGTCTGATGAGCGCTCTGGATGATGAGACCGCGGTGGACCTGTCGAAGCGGATGAAGGCAGCGATGGCAGACAATGCAGAAAAAACGGATGTGGACCTGCTGTATGTTTCAATTGGGGTCTACGAGGGTGATGTGAGGACCGATTATATCGTTCCGTTCGACGGGCAGTCGGAAGAGACCTTCAAGGCAGCATTTCCGAATTACGATGATTATAACGGGACCGCGTATATATTCAGGTCCGGACTGGGGAGAAAGACAAAGTTTGTTCCGGGGATGACTGATTTCCTTAGATCGCATCCTCACGAGTAATGGCTTAGATGAAAGAAAGAGATGATTTTACAAACGGAAGGATACTGGTGCCGCTTCTGAGATTTGCGGTGCCGGTTTTATTTGCGCTTTTTTTACAGGCAACGTACGGAGCTGTAGACCTGCTGATAGTAGGTCAGTTCGCATCTTCTGCAGACGTATCTGCAGTATCTACCGGCTCCCAGATAATGCAGACTTTCACAGGACTTGTAAGCAGCTTTGCAGTAGGCATCACGGTCTTTGTAGGACAGAAGATAGGCGAGGGGAATTCGGCAGAAAGCAACAGGATAATCGGCGCAGGAATATATCTGTTTGCGGTCGTAGGCATCATCATGTCGCTGCTTGTTGTTGTACTCGCAGTCCCGATCGCGCATATAATGCAGGCTCCGGAGGAGGCTTTTGACAACACAGTCAGTTATATACGGATATGCGGCGGAGGCCTGCTTGTCATCATTGCATATAACCTGCTCGGAAGTATCTTCCGCGGATTCGGCGATGCAGACACACCATTCAAGACGGTACTCATTGCGTGTGCGGCCAATATAGCAGGAGACCTGCTTCTGGTAGCAGTCTTCCACATGGGAACTGTCGGAGCTGCGATCGCTACTGTGGCTGCTCAGGCGATAAGTGTTGTGGCATCCATTGTGATAATCAAGCGAAAAAAGCTGCTTGCAGATTTCAGGCCATCCATGATCAAGTGGAATGGCATGATCTCCAGAAAAATCGTATTTATCGGTACGCCTATCGCATTGCAGGATCTCCTTGTCGGCATATCCTTCCTGGTGATACTTGCAATAGTCAATACATTTGGTGTCGTTGCTTCCGCGGGTGTAGGAATAGCGGAAAGGCTGTGTACCTTCCTGATGCTCGTACCGATCGCTTTTATGCAGTCAATGACATCTTTTGTTGCTCAGAACAGAGGAGCCGGCAAACCGGACAGGGCTGTCAAAGCGCTGAAATACGCACTTGCTGTTTCCTGCGCTTTCGGATTCACAATGGGGTTGATGTCGTTCTTTAACGGCAAAATGCTGGCAGGTATTTTCGCTAACGATACAGCAGTAATAGCTGCGGCTGCCGAATACCTCAAAGCATACTCGATAGACTGCCTGCTGACGTGCTTCCTGTTCTGCTTTATAGGATTCTTCAACGGAATGGAGATGACGAGATTCGTGATGCTGCAGGGAGTCGCGGGAGCATTCCTGATGCGAGTCCCGGTATCATACATAATGAGCAAAGTATTTGCAGGTTCGCTGTTTGCTATAGGACTGGCAACACCGTGCTCAAGTGTACTGCAGATATTGCTGTGCCTGATCTGCTACTTCAGAAGGAAAAAGCAGTGGACAAGCGGTGTTGTTTTACTGAAAAGATAAAGGATATACAGAATGGGGTTAAAAGAATTATTACAGCACTTTGATAATGGCGGATCTTTTGGTGACGATCCTGAGATAGTGCTTTCGATGCGGAAGTACATACAGGAAAACAGGCGGTTGCTGTATGAGATAAACAATGTGTGGCATGAGGATGTGAGTGAGATCGCAGAACTGTTCGCAAAGATCACAGCCAGGCCGGTTGGCGAAGGGCTCAGAATTGAAACTCCTTTCTACACAGACTTCGGAAAGAGGGTGTGGATCGGTTCAAATGTAGTGGTGACTAAAGGAGGCACAATAGGAGATAACTCTATGATTGCAGCTGGAGCAGTCGTGACTGAAGACGTTCCTTCAAACGTAGTAGCAGGAGGAGTACCGGCAAAGGTAATAAAAGCGATAGATTGATACATGGAAGCCTTATTGGGCACGGCCTTATTGGGCACTGTAGCCGGGAGTAATCCCGGCTTTTTAGTGTCCGAAATTTCACCCAATCAGTAAGTATAATTAAGGTACAACTTAATATGCGGGAGCCCGGAATCATAAAGTGAAGTTCTCGGCCCGGGCTCCCGTAAAACATCGAGGGCTTGGGTCAATTACGACTCATTACATAAAAGTAAAATAAAGAGAAAAGCGGTACTGACTTATGTTAATAATAAGTGGATTTCTGATAATGATCGTGCTGGCTTTTTTAATTGCATTTCTTAACGACAGCTTGAACAAAAGGGCTGAAAACAAGCTAATAGATAGTTAACATTTTTTTGTTTGGATGTTAGGTCAATGATAATCCTATGTATATATGGTTATTCACAAAAGCCTGCTATTCCAATACTCACAACAACTTTTTCTTTTTGTTGTAATTACTATCTTATATAATTAAAACATACCCTCTGAAGCTGATTAGATTTTGCAAGAACAACAGACAGAAGAGGCTATGAAAAGCATTGTGGAAGATGCAGTGCGTGACTATTACGAACCCGAACCTGACAGGGATCCGCTATTCGATTGAGAATGGTGTTGATATGTTTTTCCAGTATAAAATATAAAGGCCCAGGAGCCTTGGAACAGTACAGCAACAAATTCAAAGTAACTAAAAAATGGCTAAAGCATATTACTCTAATTTAATAAGTGAGTTTCGCAAGATTTCTACAGAAGCTATCTTAGGAAGTATTATGATCCAGGATGAATTCCGAGCAACAATCGAACAGAGGAGAGCATGGGAATCTGAGATCAGAATCTTGAAGGAACAATTATCAATTCTTAATGAGGAAGGTTATATCATCTTCGAGTATACAGTTCCAAGAATTGGAAGTCGTATCGATGTAACGCTGATAATCAACGGAATTGTGTTCGTTCTTGAGTTTAAGATTAATGCGAGTAAATACTTTCCAGATGATGACGAGCAGGCAGTTGATTATGCTTTAGACCTTAAGTATTTCCATGAAGAGAGTTAACATAGATTTATCGTTCCGATACTTGTTGCTACGGATGCTCCTTCATTTGGAACTCAGATATCTATTTTTGATGATAAGATCTTAGATATTATTTATGCAAATGCTAATAACATTGCAGAGAAAGTAAATGCAGTTCTTAGAGTGATTCCAAAAGATACTGATATCACTGCAATTACCTGGATCAACTCGAGGTACAGGCCGACTCCTACTATCATCGAGGCCGCACAGGCTCTGTATCAGAACCATGATGTTAAGGAAATTTCTAGAAATGATGCAGGTGCAGAGAATCTTGAGAATACCAATGCTGCTATCAACTATGTTATAGAAGACTGCAAAGCAAATAATAAGAAAGCCATATGCTTTATCACAGGGGTACCTGGAGCTGGTAAGACTTTAGCAGGGCTAAACATAGCAAATACAAGGCATAAGTTTGAGGAAAATGATCATGCAGTTTTTCTTTCTGGAAATGGCCCGCTAGTGCAAGTGCTTCAAGAAGCACTTGCAAGAGATGATTCAAAGAAAAACGGAATTCCTAAGAATAAAGCTAAGACAAAAACTAAGGCTTTTATTCAGATAATTCATAGATTTCGTGATCTTGCTGTTGAATCTGAAGAACCTCCTATTGAAAAAGTTGCGATTTTCGATGAGGCACAACGAGCATGGGACTTGCAGCAGCTTTCAAGTTTCATGGAACGCAAGAAAGGTGTTCCAGAATATAATAAATCCGAACCAGAGTCACTAATTGAATATATGGATCGTCATGAAGACTGGGCAACGATAGTATGCCTTGTTGGTGGAGGGCAGGAAATAAATACCGGGGAAGGCGGTATCATGGACTGGTTTGAAGCTCTCAATACTCATTTTAGTGACTGGAATATATATTTATCAGACAAAATGACTGATAGCGAATATGTTGGAGATGCTTCAATTGAGGAGTTACTATGCAATAGACAATATAATATTATCCCAGAGCTTCATCTGAGTGTTTCTATGCGATCATTCAGGAGCGAGAAACAATCTGCCTTTGTTAAGGCTTTACTAGACTGTGATATAAAATGTGCGAACGAAATATACATAGAGTTAAGTGAAAAATATCCAATTGTAATTACCAGAGATCTTGAGACAGCAAAAAACTGGGTAAGAACGAAGTCTAGAGGAAGTGAACGCTATGGAATAATGGCAACATCAGCTGCTGAGAGATTACGAACTCGAGGAATCTGGGCGACAAATGATATCAAGCCAGTGAAATGGTTCCTTGAGGGAAAAGATGATGTAGATTCATCATTTCATTTAGAGGTAACGGCAACGGAGTTTGCAGTGCAGGGGCTTGAAATAGACTATGGAATAGTTGCTTGGGATGGCGATGTTCGTTATGAAAAGGGAGACTTTGTATATAAACGGTTTAGCAGAAATATGTGGTGCAATGTAAATAAACCGGAACGCAGAAAATATATGAAAAATGCATATAGAGTGCTACTTACAAGATCAAGGCAAGGCATGGTCATATATGTTCCTGAAGGCAATCCGTATGATGTAACAACTGCACCAGAGTTGTATGACAGCACGTATAACTATCTAAAAGAGATTGGAATAGCAGAAATATAAATCAAAAAGCATATATGAGCGACAAACGCACCAGCAAATACATAAGCCTCATATTACGCCATCATCCCGAGGTCATTGGCATCTCTCTCGATGAGCACGGCTGGGCGGTTGTCGATGATTTGATTAAAGGCGTTAATAAGACGCATCCTTTGGACATGGAATCTCTTGAGAGGATCGTTGCTCAGGATGAGAAGCAGCGCTATTCATTCAATGAAGACAAGACTCTCATCAGAGCTAATCAGGGTCATTCGATCCCGGTCGATGTAGAACTGCCTGAAGTGATTCCTCCGGCGGTTCTTTATCATGGGACGGGAATGAAATATAAGGAATCTATAGATGCGCAGGGACTCATCCCGAAATCCAGATTGTATGTACATCTTTCCGGAGATGCAGATACAGCGAGAAAGGTCGGTCAGAGACATGGAAAGCCGGTGATCTATACTGTCGATGCAGCTGCAATGCATGCAGCCGGCTACACGTTCTACCGGTCGGTGAACGGTGTTTGGCTGACTAAGAATGTCCCTGCGAAATATCTCAATGAAGAGGAGAAAAAAAGAGATGAGACGAGGTGACGATTTGCATAGGCTAAGGAAGATCTGCTTTGCGCTCATGATGGCAGCGATACTGGTGCTGGGCGTCGGATGCAGCGGCACGGGATCGGATGAACCAGCCGGGGAAGAGCCTGAAATCCATGGAGACGTGGAGCAATCAGGGCAGCCTGCCGGCGATGCTTCGGCTTACAGTGCATACAGGGACGTGCTACTCGGGAACGAGAATGAGATCAGGGCGTATGACTGGCAGCTGGATACCGATAAGCGTGTCGCTTTCATAGACATCAACGAAGACGGTACCGAAGAACTGCTCTTCATGTCGTCGAAGGACGAATCGCTGGCAGATCTGCACATCTATAGGTATGATGCTGATCAGCAAGAGGCGGTCGAGATCTACTATGAATATGAGACCAGATTCCGCGACGGACGGGGGTATATGACAGATGCTGCAGTTGCCGGCGGATCCAAGTTCATGGTCTTCAAGGGAACCGAACCGGGGACTTTGTATATGGCGTTTCTCATTACCGACGAGACGGCATACAGCGATATGACCGAGTACACATGCACTCCGGACGGTCAGATGATAAAGAACTGGACCGCGACGAATAAGTATTCATACTATGATGAAAGCGACGTGTACTATCTCAACAACGAAGAAGTGTCCGAAGAAGAGGGAAGCAGCTACTTCGTGCAGGCCAAGAAGAACTATGGCAAACTGATAATGTTCAGCGGGTATACGGACATAATGAGCGTGTTTGAGAACGTCAAAAGCGACAGTCCGGCGGCGATGAGCTTTGATGAAGCGATAAACTGGCTCGATGACAGGATAAATATAGCGGAATAATGGTGGCTCAGTCATGATTTTGTTCCATACGAGCAGCATAATAATAAAGGAGCCCGATATCCATATAGGCCGCAGCAACACAGACTTCGGGCAGGGTTTTTATCTTACTCCTGACGAAAGTTTTGCAGGCAGCTGGGCCCGGGAAAGGACTTCATCGGATGTATATGTCAACAGGTATGAGCTGAAGACAGAAGGACTGAGGGTCATGATCTTTGACAAGGACGCGGAATGGTTTGAGTATATACTCGATAACAGGCGCAGCAAGCCGGACCGCCTGCATGATTATGATGTGATAATCGGACCTGTAGCAAACGATACCCTGTTTGAGACCTTCGGATTACTGACCAGTGGATTTCTGACTATGGAACAGTCACTTCAGATATTGAGCTCAGGGCCTGAATATACACAGGTCGCCATAAGATCTGATGCTGGTGCGAAAGCATTGAAATGGTTGGATGCCGAGATCTTGAGCGCAGGATCCATGGCTGCAGCCCGGAAGGAATATGAACGAGCAAAAGCAGCTTTTGATGAAGGCTTTGCGAAGGCACTTGCAGAATAAGGTAAATGGTAAGAGTTATGATCGATGCAAAAGAAGCTAAACAGAGACTTATAGACGGTAACCTGAGATACCTTGACGCAGATACTGCAAAGGGAGATGTCTCACCATTGGTCCGCAGAGTTACGGCTCTGAACGGACAGCATCCTTATGCGATAGTCGTTACATGCTCGGATTCGCGCGTCATACCGGAGAGCATATTCTCCGCAGGCATAGGCGAGCTGTTCGTGGTAAGAGTAGCCGGCAACGTCATAGATGATCACCAGCTTGGAAGCATCGAGTATGCGGCAGACCATCTGGGAACCAAGCTCATACTCGTGCTTGGGCATACAAAGTGCGGAGCAGTTGATTCAGCTATAAAAGGCCACGAAGGCAGGTTCATAGAATCTATTATCAGGGACATAGAGCTTGCAATAGGTGACGAGAAGGATCCGTACAAGGCGAGCTGCCTCAATATGAAGCATGGGGTGGAGGTCATAAGGCACGAGCTGGAAATCCATCCGGTGCATGATCCGGATGGCCTGGTTGCTGCAGGCGCGATCTATGACATAGAAGACGGAAGCGTTGAATTCCTCGACTGAAGCGATCCCGTTAAAGGGAACAGGGGGCTGTCATGTGCGATACGATAGGAAGAAGGATCAGTGAGAACCATTCGATCTTTGCGAAGAATTCTGACAGGAGTCCGAACGAACCGCAGATCATCGAATTCATTGAACACAAGAAGCACACTGAGAACACTCTCAAGTGCACATACGTAAGTATCGATCAGGTGAGTGAGACCAATGCGATGGTCATATCGCGTCCGATCTGGCTTTGGGGAGCCGAGATGGGAGTGAACGAGCATGGCGTCTGTATAGGCAACGAGGCTGTGTTTACCAAGGGCAAATACGGTCCGGACTCGCTGATCGGAATGGATTATGTCAGGCTTGGCCTCGAAAGGGGCAACACCGCTCTTGAAGCGGTGCAGGTCATAACAGAGTTGCTGGAAAAGCACGGACAGGGTGGAAACTGCGGCTATGACAAGAACTTCAGATATGACAATTCTTACCTGATAATGGACCGGCAGGAGATATACGTGCTCGAGACAGCAGGCAGGGAATGGGCATACAAGAAGTACGAGCATGCATCAATCTCTAACCGACTGACACTCGGCGACGACTGCGACGCTTATTCCGGAGAGCCGTGTGATTTCGCTAAGAAGCACTCTGACTTCCTGTACTCGACTTTCTCGGCAGCCGCAAACCGCAGAAAAATGACATGCAGCAGCAAGCTGGATTCTATATACGACGCGTTCGCGGCACTCAGGCAGCATACGGTAAAGGACCCTATGTGCAGAGCAAGCGTTTCGTCTGTCTGCATGCACGCCGGAGATATGTTCGCGGACCAGACGACTTCATCGATGGTCGTCGACCTTACCGATGAGATAAAAATCTATGTCACGGGAAGCAGCAGGCCATGCATGTCCATATTCAAGCCGCACGGTTTCTGCGCGGGAGGGATCATCCGTCCTGAGAATGCGAAACATGCCGATGAATACTGGAAGAGAGTTGAGCTCCGTCAGAGAGGACTGCTGGGCATGATAGTACCGGATGAGTTCTTCGCTGCGAAGGATGCGCTTGAACGGCAGATCATCAGTGATCCGGAGGCGGACTTTCTTGCCATGGAAAGAGATTTTTATGACCATTTTGAGATCCATCCATTCGAAGAGGGGAATCCTTCCGCATCTTTCATGAAATACTGGGAGAAGAAAAACGGAAAGCTGATGCAGAGCAGATGAAACAGATAATAATTCACGTGGATATGGACGCTTTTTACGCGTCGGTAGAGGTGCGCGACGATCCGTCGCTGGCCGGAAAGCCGCTTATTATAGGCGCGCTGCCGACTGAACGCGGTGTGGTCGCGACCTGCAGTTACGAGGCGAGGAAATACGGGGTCCATTCCGCAATGAATATAAAGGAAGCATACAGGCGGTGCCCGCATGGCCTGTATATGCATCCGAACTTTGAAAAATACAGGAGCGTCTCCGAACAGCTCCGGAAGATATGGTACGACTACGCAGTCAAGATGGAGCCGATAGCGCTGGACGAAGCCTATCTGGACGTGACCTACAGTGCCGGTGATTTTGAGCGGGCAGGTGAGATGGCGCGTGAGATCAAGGCCCGCACGCGGAGTGAACTTGGACTTACGTGCTCGGTCGGTGTCGCATATTGCAAGACAGCTGCCAAAACAGCGAGCGAGGAGAAGAAGCCGGACGGCTACTTTGAGATCAGAACGCCCGAAGACTTCGTGGAGCTCATGATCGACCGCGACGTGAAATCGCTTTATACGGTCGGAGCAAAGACGGCTGAGAAGCTGAACAGGCTCGGAATCTATACCGTCCGCGACATCCGGGAGCGTAAAGACGAGATCCTAGAACGCTTCGGCAAGCACGGGCAGCTCATCACGGAGCTCGCGTTCGGCATCGATGACCGCAAGGTGGTCGAATACAAGCCGGAGGACGCCAAGTCGCTCAGCCGCGAAGTCACGTTCCAGGAGGATACGGACAATTACAGGATGCTTGACGACGTGCTGGTGCTGCTGGCTCTTTCAGTCGAAGACCGCGCGAGGAGGCACAATGTGCACGGAAAGGGCGTCACACTCAAGCTGACATACGCCGACATGCAGAGCATCACGAGGTCGAGGCTCATCACAGCGGAAGACAACGCGGCGACCATATACAGCGAAACGTCGAGGCTGCTGGAGCAGGTAGAGAAGAGGCCAATCAGGCTTATAGGCACAGGCCTTTACAATCTGTCACCGGACGAAGGCCGCCAGATGACGATCAACGACTACCTGGAGACAGGGGACGGTTCTCTGTCTCCTGAAGATAAACCGGGAGTCATTGAGAGGAAACTGCAAGAGCTTCAGGCAAGATACGGACTCGACTTTGCCGGGCACATGGACGATATACTACACGGCAGGGTCCTGTACCGGACGATAGAATATATGCGGAAACATTATTAGGGGACAGTCCCCATATGGGTTGACTAACTCAGGAGGAAAAAATGGGAATATTTGATGAGTATTTGGAAAAAGCCAGGGATATTGCAGAAGACGCAAGAGACGGAGCCAAAGATGTAATTGGTGAGGTCACGAGCAGGGCAAAAGAAGTTGCGGCAGAAGGAAGCGAAGCCAGAAAGATCGTGCAGAATGCAAAGGAGCAGTCAGCTGCTATCGCGTTGGGAGCAAAAGAGAAGGTCCAGGGAATTATCCAGGATGCCAAGGCTATCAAGGAGATCAAGCAGGGCATCGCTGAACTCGAGGCACTGCCTGAGATCGAGGGCTCCATCATCTATACGATGGAGATCCAGACTCTTGTCAATAACCTGCGCGCTCTGTATCTGCTGATCGACGATGAGCGCCTCGATGACGAAACCGTAGCAGGCGAGATCAAGAAGACTATGGTCAAACTGGAGGCAGGGGACGGTTCTCTGTCTCAGCCAGATGCGGCACAGCAGAAAACAGAGGAAGAGCAAGCGATAGAAAATGCTAAGGCTATAGCGTACAACGCCTGCATCAGGGCACTGGACTCACTTAAGAAAGACAAGTAAATGGACCTGAAAAAGGGGGACTATGAATCCAATAATTATCAACGAAGAGAAGTGCATAGGCTGCGAGCTGTGCGCGAAAGACTGCCCGAGCAGCTATCTGTACATAGAAAACGGCAAGGCTCATACCAAAACAGGAGGTTGCCTTGAGTGCGGTCACTGCTATGCGATATGCCCGCAAGGTGCAATCAGACTGTTGAACTATGACTGCAAGGACGAAGCAGCTGTGCCTATGACAGAGCTGCCTTCCGACACGCTTCTTGCTGCAATGAAAAGCAGAAGGACTGTCAGGCAGTTCACGGATCAGGCCGTAGAGCCGGAGAAGATACAGAAGATCCTTGAGGCCGGCAGATACAGCCCGACCGGAGGCAACAGCCAGAACGTTTCATACACGATCCTGGGAAGCAGACAGAACGAGGCAGAAGCTATATGCATCGATCTGTTCCGCAAAGGCACGAGCCTGCCGCGCCGATCCAAGGCCTTTGCCGAGCGATTCAATATCACGGATAATTTCTTTTTCAAAGGAGCACCTCTGGTTATATTGGTAAGCAGCAGAAGCCTCGTGGACGGCGGCCTTGCAAGCTCGTACATGGAGCTCATGGCTGAGAGCCTTGGCCTGGGAGTCCTTTACAGCGGGTTCTTTGTGATGTGTACAAGGATCAGCAGAAAACTGCGCAAGCTTATAAGGCTTCCAAAGGGACATAAAGTCGTGACTTGCATGGTCATCGGATATCCGGCGGTCAAGTATCACAGGATAGTGCCGAGAAAGCCGCTGCAGTCAAGAACACTTTAATTGAAAGGAGACAGGGAGACAGGGGACGGTTCTCTGTCTCCAAACAAAAGACAGGAGACAGAGAACCGTCCCCTGTCTCCTTCAACAGATGCGGCGCGAACTGGAGCATTTCATGATCGGCACTTCATACGGAGGCAATCAGGACTGGTTCCGTACTTTTATGATGCGCCTGGGCGGCTGCGGGGCTGAGACTGCCTGCGACAGCAGCCTGTATTTTGCGATCCACAAAGGCGTTGAGGGTATTTATCCATTCGACCATAAAAACCTCTCAAAACGCGATTATGTGGATTTTGCGCATATGATGGAGAAGTATCTGTGGCCCAGGCTGTCGGGCATAGACAAGCTGAGCATCTATACAGAAGGATATTCGAAATATCTCAGCGACAGGGGCGTGACATGTATCCGCATGGACACTCTGGACGGAAGTGAGCCGTATGAGAAGGCTGAAGCGACAGTCCGGAAGCAGATAGACGATGGATATCCGATCCCGACCCTGATACTCAACCACAAGGACCGCTCGCTCAAGGATTACGTATGGCACTGGTTCCTGATCAACGGATACGATGAGTCTTACGGCGAAATGATGGTCAAAACCGTTACATACAGCGGTTTTCAGTGGTTTGATCTCAGAAAAATGTGGGATACGGGGTATAATAACAAGGGCGGACTCGTCCCCTACAGGCTAGAGCAATAATAAATTATAAGTAAAGTAAATGGGAAATCCTATAATCACCATAGATCTTCACGGAATGTTCCGTGACGAGGCGATAAAAACCATCGATAAAGCGCTGAAAAACGCAGATTTCAGCACATATCAGATAAAACTCGTCCATGGTTACAACCGCGGGACCAGCCTCAAAACCATGATAACCGAAGAGTACAGGTATCATCCGAAGGTGATCCGCATTAAACCGGGAGATAACCTTGGGACGACGATACTCGTTTTGCGTGAGTTATAATAAGGAGAGCTGCAATGAAAACAGTTTGTCTGTACTACAGCAGGACCGGTAAAACCAGATCGATAATGGAGAGAATGGCCCGGATGCTCGATGCGGATTTGTTCGAGTACACCGATGGGAAGGACCGCAGCGGTGTAAAGGGCTATATATCAAGCTGTATTGATACGTACAGAGAGATGCCTCCGGTGAGCATCATTGGCGGAGAACCCGAGTGGGAGAAATACGACAGAATCATCGTTGCGATGCCGATCTGGGCAGAAGCTCCGTGCGTTATCGGCAAGGCTTTTTTAAAGCAGTACAGCGGAAAGTTCAAAGGTGATCTGTACCTGGTGGTGACTCATATGGCCAGGGCTGATTACTCTAAATCGATATGCAAAGCTTACTTATACAGCTCAGTGAGACCGAAAGCACATCTCTCGCTGCAGACAAAGAAGCGTGACTGCGGGGCGGATATCAAACATTTCGTACAGGCGATCGGAAAATGAATAAACCACATTACGAAGAACTTGAAAAGAATATATGCTATGTGATCAAGGAACAGCATATCAAGCTGGGGTTCAGCGACAACAGCAGATGGCTGTATTACCCTTTGAGCGCTCTGAACCACCTGATGGGCACTGAATGTGATGTCGACGGTATGGAGAATGCGCTCGAGGGTTTCTTTGATTACGCTGAAGAAAGACTTGGGCAGGGCAAGGCGACCCACAAGGGCGAGAGGTTCTGCCTGCACATGGACCCGAAAGCGTCCGTATATGTGCGCGACAACGTTCCTGAGGAGCCGTTCCTCGTGGAGCTTATCGACACTCTGGAGAAGCATGGGACGACCATGGAGCAGGTGATCGACGTGTTCCGCAAGTATTCGGACAAGGTCCACGCCGAACCGGCAGACAGCGATGAATTTGACATGCTCGTGTACTTTGAGGATGGCGAGCCGGATCCTTTCGTGTACTGCCTGGCAGACGAGATGGGTCATGTCACATATCACAGGATGATAATGTCAGAACTGAAAGACAGACTATGAAAAGAGGTGCAGTATGCAATTCATAATCAAAGCTTATGACGGAGCGAACATGCTGGATAAGCGGATGGAGGTACGTCCGCAGCATCTCGAGGGCATGGCTAAGCTCGGCGGGCACGTTGTATGCGCCGGCGGCCTTACTGACGAGGAAGGCAAGCTGAAAGGCTCCGTGCTTGTATTGGACTTCGAAGACAGATCAGGAGTCGATGAGTATTTCAGCAATGAGCCATACGTCATCAATAAAGTATGGGAAAAGATAGAGGTCGAGCCTATAAACGTTGTCATACTGAATGGCAAGAAGGTCGGCAAGTAAGGAGACCCGGGTATGAGCTTCAGGGATTTCAATGATGAAGGTCCGGGAACATTCGGATGGGATTACGTGCTCGGAGGAAACACGACCGGGCTATTTCCGGATGAGACTTACACCGAAGTGGATGGAGACACAGTTACCGAAGTGACGTATGCTCATACGGGCGGAGGCAAGTACGAGCCGGTGCGAATCGTGACTTACGAAACTGATCCGGACGAAAAAGATGATGAATAGTACAAAGTACGCAATACTGGTTCCGTGGATAGAAACGGATGCTGGGGACGCACTTTTTCTTGAAGTCCGTTCACAGCATGTAAAGCAGCCGGGAGAAGTCTGTTTTCCGGGAGGAAGAGCCGAACCCGGTGAATCTGTAATTGACGCGGCAGTCAGGGAGACCTGCGAGGAGCTCGGGATCGAGAGGGACTCTATTGAGGTGATCTCTGAGCTGGAATCTCTGACGATGGGGGATGGCAGGTCGGTGCACCCGGTCACAGCCAGGCTCAATATCAGGGACCTCGACAGTCTCAAACTATCAGAAAACGAGGTGGCGGAAGTGTTTCTGTTGCCGGCAATCTGGCTGGAGGGCAATCAATTCGTACATTACGATCTTGCAGCGACACCTGATGAGGAGCTCCCTGAAAAACTCTGCGCATATCTGGCGAATTATGGCGAATACCGGAAGACCGGTAAGACGGACTACCTTGAGTATGAAGGCCACGGCATCTGGGGCCTGACAGCAAGGATCATAATGGGGACAGTCCCCGTAAGAGATGACTAACGGGGACTGTCCCCTAAAAAGGGAAAACAGGGGCGGGACAAATAGACCAATCGAAGAGGAGAAAGAGAAAAAATGAAAAAGTTACTCTATTTGTTACTGGCAGCGGTTCTGGTTATGGGATTTACGGCATGTGGCGGTTCACAGAGCGCAGACAGCAATGAAGCCGCAGATGAGGACTATATGGTGATAGCGACTCTCAGGATCAATACCGAAGGCATGGGAACTATCGCATATGCCCTCGAGGGCGAGAAAGTCGTATTCGATAAGGATTTTCCTAACCAGTCGACAATGGTCAACCTCACAGAGCCCGGGACGTATGTGATCAAGGCAAAGCCGGATGACGGATGGAAGTTCGTAAAGTGGACCAAAGACGGAGAGGACTTCTCTGAGGAGACGGATATCACCGTTGAGGTCACTGAGGACGTAGAGTACATAGCGGTGTTTGACGCGGAGTAGAGAAATGGTATTAGTTATCGTGCTGCTGTTTATTGCCTTGATTGCATATTTCGTTTACATCTCTCTCAAGCATCAAAGATACAGAGATCCGGGAGAAGCGGCTGATGCAAGAAACGTGGAGGAATTCGGCGAACCGGCCAAAAGCCTGTAAACGACTTCAAAGGTGTTCACTCTGCATCACCGCATAGAGATAACTGATGCGGAAGACAACGTGGTGTACCGTTCTGAATCAAAGTTCCCGTCGATCCACGACAAGACCGACATCTATACCGCAGACGACAGACACATCGCGCATATCGAGCGCAAGCTCATCACGCTCCACGAGATCCATTATGTGAACATGGACAATGGCAACAGCTTCACGCTTTCCAACGAGATAATGCACATCATAAAGGATGTCACGAATATCGAAGGACTCGGCTGGAAACTGGACGGAAACATACTGCAGCTCAATTTCACAATAAGAGATGCGGACGGAGAGCTGATAGCTGTTGTGAGCCAGAAGGCATTTTCATTACACGATAAATACTCGGTCGACATATATAAGCCGGAGTATGAGGAAGAGGTTGTAGCCATCCTCATAACGCTCCAGCACATGGTGAACGACAGGGAGACTTCAGCGGCATTATCAAGCAGCGGATCATCATCTTCAGGACAGTAGGGGACAGTCCCCGGAAGGGATGTCTAACTTATGAAACAGGAAACGATTGACAGGATAAGAAGATTCACTTCGGACAGGGAATGGGAGCAGTATCATACTCCGGCGAACCTGGCCAAGAGCATATCGATCGAGGCGAATGAGCTCCTCGAATGCTTTCAATGGAGCGATACGGACTTTGATGTCGAGCACGTCAAGGAAGAGCTGGCGGACGTGATGGTATACTGCCGCAACATGCTGGATGAGCTTGGCCTGGACGAGGACGAGATCATCAACAGCAAGATGGATAAAAACGAGGCGAAGTATCCGGTAGAGCTGGCAAAGGGCAGCGCCGAAAAATATACCGAGCTGAAACGCAAGGGGTAGCAGACTATGAAGAAAAACAAATATCCGATAAACAGGGAATTCCTGCCGCTGAGCAAGTTTACGCCGACTGTCAGCCTCAGAGGCATTGCGCTTGCAAACAAGCTGTACAGAATGCCAAAATCGTTGTATAAGGACCCCGAGCTGAAGATCGAAACAGTGAAGATCCCGGGATATATGGATGGGGAGATCGAGCTGATGCTTTTCACGCCTGTGGGCATTGAGAAGCCTGCTCCGTGCTTCTACTTCATCCATGGAGGCGGCTTCGTATTCGAAGCTGCTTCGTCACACTACAGACGCGCCGCAAGTATTGCGAAGGATGCGGAATGCATCGTGGCGTTTGTAAGATACAGGCAAGGGCCGGACTTTATTTTCCCTTATCCGCAGGAAGACTGTTATGCAGCTCTCGTGTGGCTCCATGAACATGCAGAGGAGATCGGCATAGATCCCGGCAGGATCGGCATAGGCGGAGACAGCGCCGGCGGTACGCTTGCTGTCACATCATGCCTTATCGCACGTGACAGAGGAAGATCAGATATGATGCCGCTGTTCCAGCTGCTCATATATCCGTTCCTCGACAAAAGGGGCGAGAGCGAGTCTTACCGCAAATACACGGATACACCTATGTGGAACTCGACTCTTTCCAAGCAGGTGAATCCTATCATTGACCCGCATCCGGAAGAGATACCGCTCGCATACAGGTCGCCTGTCGAGGCTGACACTCTGGAGGGACTGCCTCAGGCATATATCGAGGTAGCTGAGTTCGATGCCCTGAGGGATGATGGGATACTTTACAGCAAGCTCCTGCAGGAAACAGGCATAGACGTGGAATTCCACGACACGCAGGGGACCATGCACGGCTACGATTATGTTCTGAATGCGCCGACGACGATGTTGATGGCGATCTTGAGAATAGAATACATGAAGAGGAAGTTCAGCGAATGCTGAAAAGTATTGAGGAAGGAGAAAACAATGGAATTCAGGGAAGCAGTAAAAAAACGCTATTCATGCAAGAAGTTCAATGGAGTTAAGGTAGAGCAGGAGAAGCTTGAGGCCATTCTGGAAGCAGGCAGACTTGCGCCAACCGCCAAAAACCTCCAGGAACAGCACATCTATGTAGTGCAGTCGGAGGAGATGCTCGCGAAGATCGACGCTCTCACACCGTGCCGCTACAATGCGCCGACTGTGCTTGTCGTAGCATTTGATAAAAACAATGTCTTCACATATCCGGGCGAAAAGAGAGATTCCGGAGTTGAGGATGCGTCTATCGTTGCAACACATATGATACTTGCAGCAGAGGACGAAGGCGTGGACAGCTGCTGGGTCAATTTCTTTGATCCTGACAAGGCTGCAGAAGCGCTCGGACTGCCTGAGAATGAAGAGATACTCATGCTGATGGATCTCGGATACGCTGCTGAGGGAGCAGGACCGCTTCCTAACCACGAATCGAGAAAACCGCTGTCCGAGACAGTTACATATCTGTAAACAGGAGAACGCAAAATGGAAAAAATCACAACACCTGCAACCGAAGCACTTGATGCAGCTAGTGCCAAGTATGAATTCCTTGAAGCACCGGGAGCGATCAGCGGCGAAGATTATTCAAGAGCAGTAGGAGCCGACAGGGCAGCAAGACTGTTCAAAACTCTTGTTATGAGAGGAGATACCACAAAGAATGTCTATGTATTCGTTGTCCCGGCACTGGCAAAGCTGTCGCAGAGACAGACCGCAAGAGCGCTTGGCGAGCACGCGCTTGAAATGATCAAGCCGGTCGAGCTCAAGAGCCTGACAGGATATGTACATGGCGGAACTTCACCTCTTGGAATGAAGAATCAGTACAGGGTCATCTTCGATGAATGTGCAGGAGATATGGAGACTGTGCTCATCAATGGCGGAGGCGGCGGTTATCTGGTGGAGCTCACACTGGACGAGTTCGCAAAAGTACAGCCGTATGAGCTCATGCCGCTCAAGAAGTAGGATTCAAGGGTAAAATAAGCTATGAGCAATCTGATCACCAGAACAACCGAACTTGCGATGTCAGTAACGCTGACATATATAAAGCCGGGCGATACAGTGATCGACGCGACCTGCGGGACCGGTCAGGATACTGTAGTGCTTGCACGCGCAGTGGGAAATGAAGGCAGTGTCTACGCTTTTGACATTCAGAAGAGCGCTCATCTGCTTACTGAGGCGCGCCTTAAATCGCACGGGATCACTAACGTGCATCTGAAAATGCAGTCGTTCGTGTCGATGAGCGATCACATACCGGAAAGAAGTGCAGCCGCTGTTGTTTTCAACCTGGGCTACCTGCCGGGAGGAGATCACAGCATAACTACGACTGCAGACACGACTCTGGAAGGTCTTGAGGCAGCGCTCAGGACTATCAGACCCGGCGGCATTGTGACAGTCGTCATGTATGATGGCCACGAGGAAGGGGCAGAGGAAAAGAAGGCAATTCTGGAATGGGCGGAAGATCTCGACCAAAGCAGGTATCACGTGGCATATGTAAGCCTGCTCAATCAGAAGAAACATCCGCCTGAGATCCTTTGGATAACGAAAAAATAGGAGGTCACAGTATGTTTGATTTACTAAACTCAAAAGCGAGCGCGTTTGAAACGAAGCTCATGGTATACATCATACTGGGTGTCGTGGCGATAGTTATCGTCAACTTGCTTCTTGATGGAGTAAGAAAGTACATCCGGGGGCTGGATACCGCGGCTCTGGGAGCTTTATTCATATTCCTGGGATATAAAGCTTCAGAATTTGAGCTGGTCAAAGCTTTGACCAATCTTCTGTATCTGGTCGGAGGGCTATTGTTTGCCCTCGGTATCCTTATATTTATTATAAAGACGATCAGAAGAGCTAAGCGGAAAGCAAGGAAAAGCGGACCTCCGATGCCAAAGGAACCGGCAGAACCGGCCGTTAAGCCGGATGAGCCAAAGGCTTCAGAACTGACGCTGACGCCTGAAGAGCCGAAGCATGAAGCATCGAAGCCGGGAGAGCCTAAACACGCATCTAAGGAGTAGTTAGAACAATGAAAATACTTGTACTTGAAAGCAGCGGGAACATAAGAGGTTCATCAAATATGCTTGCAGACGAATTCATCCGCGGAGCAGAGGAGAACGGCCACGAGATCACTGTTTATAATGTCATAAGAAAGAACATCAAGCCTTGTCTCGGATGCGGCAGCTGCGGAATGTCGGGCATGTGTGTCCTGCAGGACGACTACGAGAACGAGCTTAAACCGCTTATAATCGACAGCGACATGATCGTATTCGTAATGCCTGTCTATTACTACAACTGGCCGGCGCCTCTCAAGGCTTGTGTGGACCGTTTCTACAGCTTTACTGTTGAGCTGACGGCCATGCATAAGAAGACCGCATTCCTGTCAGTTGCATGGGATGATACGGACACAGTCTTCGATATCCCGAAGGCATATTATAAGCAGGTCTGCAATTACATGCAGTTTGAAGACTGCGGAATGGTGCTTGGCAGAGGATGCGGAACTCCGTCAATGACGAGAAGCAGCGCTTATCCGAAGCAGGCATATGAGCTTGGAAAGAGCATATAGAATAATCATAGAGACTTTTAGCGTCTGTGAAAAAAGGGGGAGACTATGAAGATCAATGTAAACGGAATCGAGATGTACTATGAGAAGTATGGTGTGGGAAGACCTCTCGTGCTTGTGCACGGCAACAGCCTGGACCACACTGAATTCAAGGATTCCATCTGGCTGCTCAGAAGGAACTTCACCGTATATGCTGTCGATTCGCGCGGCCATGGCCTCAGCTCAAAAGTCGACGAGCTGCATTACACGGATATGGCAGATGATATGGTCGCTTTTCTGGATCAGCTGGACCTTAAAGACGTCGTATACTTCGGTCACAGCGACGGCGCGATCATCGGATTGCTTACTGCGATGAGGACAGACAGGATCAGTCTGCTGCTGCCGGGCAGCGCCAACCTCACGCCGAATGCGGTCGCTCCTTGGCTCAGAGCCGGGATCAGGGCTGCGCACTCACTCACAAAAGACCCGAAGATGCAGATGATGCTGACGGAACCGAATATCACTCCTGAGGAACTTGCAGCGATCAAGGTACCGACTGTAGTCATTGCAGGAAGCAAAGATCTCGTTGACGAAAAGGAGACCAGGATCATCGCTGAGTCGATCCCCGGCGCAAAACTGCGGATATTAGAGGGTGAAGGCCATATGAGTTACGCAACGACCGGCAGCCACCTCGCAGATATCATCATGGAGGAGACGGGTCTGAAGGAGCCTGGTAAAGGCGGCACGCTTACGGAGCCTCAGAAGAAGATCCTCAAGGGAGCTCAGCAGGGTGAAGTCGATGCAGCATATATGTATGAAAAACTGGCCGAAGCAGTGAATGATGATGAGGACAGGAAGGCCTTCGAGAGACTTGCCGGAGACGAAGCAAGGCACGCGGATGTGTTCTTCCGCTACACCGGACAGACGCTCAGGCCTAATCCTACAAAAGCGATCCTCATCCCTGCGATGTACAAGACTATTGGCAAGGAGAAACTGTATCCGATCATAGCGAAGGCCGAGTACGATGCAGCTGAGAAGTATAAGAACATAATCGCGGATTTCCCTGAAGTGGTTGAAGTCATGAATGATGAAGTCCACCACGGGGATGCCGTAATGGGATTACTGAAATAAGGTGAAATGAAAATCAGGATGGAATCGCATATCAGGATTCGAAAACTGGTTAATATAATTCTCGCAATCACAGTAGCCATTTCTTGGGTCTCGATTTTCTTTTCTGCATCGGGAACACTGATGCACAACGGGATCAACAGCCTGAAGTACTTTACGGTGCTGTCAAACCTGCTCGAAGGGGCTGCATCGGTCATCTGGCTGGTCAGCACGCGAAAGAACGAAAAGGCAAGCGCACATTCTGAGCTGTTGAAATACATTGCAGCGGCAGCCGTCGGACTGACCTGCGTTACAGTGCTTGTATTCCTTGGACCGCTCTACGGATACCCGGCGATGTTTGCGGGAGGAAGCCTGTACATGCACCTTCTGACGCCTGTGGTCGCGATCGCAGAGATAATCTTTCTGTCGGACTTCACATACACGCGTAAGGACAACAGACTGGCTGTGCTGTCGCCGCTCATTTACGGAGTCTTTTATCTGGGCAACAATATTATCAACGGGATCGGGGAGTGGCCTGACACAAATGACTGGTATTTCTTCCTGGCCTGGGGTTACCCTGTCGGGATACTCATATTTGTGATCATATGCATCGTTACATGGCTGCTGGGCCTTGTGATGCGTAAAATGCAGCGGACAAGAACTTAAATGGGAAAGGTTTTGAACTGCTGAAAAAATGGGTGGGGACATGAAAGAAAAATACAAGAGAGGACTGGTGCTCGATCCGGCGACGGGAGAGCTGAAACCGGTCAGCAGAGGACAATATATTCAGCAGTGGCTGTATGGCGTAAGTGAACCGTATATCCTTAGAGCCACCATGTTCATGCTGAGGAATCCGAAGAGGGCGAAGCTTTTCAATAAGATGGCAACCCCTAAAGCCCTTCCTCGTGAGGTTGTGGTTTCTACTGAGGCTGCATGCAGGTTCATGGACTTCATCTATAGCCGGAATATAGGCAATGACTGCCCAAGGATGGCTGTCACCAAATGCGTATGTCAGACTGCTACAGGCAGGTTCCGTGAGCCGGTAGAGAAAGACATGGCGCTTCTTTACACTGCCAACCTTTACCTTTCCGCAAAGATAACAGGTATAGGAGAGCCTTACCGTCTTATAGAGACGGCTGAAGAAGCCAAGGAGATGCTCCGTTATTTCGACGAATGCGGGCTTGTCCACGCCATAATGTACTGCCACAGCTCGGGAAGGTGGACCTTTGTGGTATGCAACTGCGACGATGAGATATGCGTGCCTGTTCAGGCGTTCAAGGCTGGACGCAGGGATCAGGTGCTTGCAGGACCTGAGGTAATAGCGCTTGATCGCTCCAAATGCAAGGGCTGCACGGAATGCGGAAAATGCATAGAAAGGTGTATTTTCGATGCCAACAGCATTGGGATCGGCGGAACGAGCACCGTTGATTATTCAAAATGCCTCGGATGCGGATTGTGCGCATCAACGTGCCCGACCGGGGCCAGACAGCTGGTGCGCCGCAAGGACTACCAGCACGAGGATAAACTCACTACAAGGATACTATTGGGATGAACAAAGGAAGCAAAGAAAGAAAAGCTGTCGTGGCGATCTGCTACGATTTTGATAAAACGCTCTCGCCTGACAACATGCAGGCACAGGGCTATCTTCAGGCGATCAGGTACGAGAACCAGGACGAATTCTGGAAAGAGACGATGGAGCTGGCGCGCGCCAACTGTATGGATTCGAACCTCGCGTGGATGTACCTGATGCTCAAGGGCGCGCGCGGCAAGGAAATCTTCAGACGCGAAATGCTGGCGCGCTATGGCGCAAAGGTCAAACTCTATGACGGCGTAGCCGATTGGTTTGACCGCATCTGCCGCTATGGCGAAGAGCGCGGCATCACGGTCGAGCATTACATTCTGTCCTCGGGTCTCAAGGAGATGATCGAGGGTACGTGTATAGCCGGCAAGTTCAAAATGATCTACGCGAGTGCGTTCTACTATGATGAGGACGGCGTTGCGGTATGGCCGGCGCAGGTCGTCAACTATACAAGCAAAACGCAGTACCTGTTCAGGATATCCAAAGGCGTTCTTGATGTGAACGACCCGGGCGTTAACGATTATTTCCCGCCGGAAGAGATCCGGGTACCGTTCACCAATATGGTCTATATCGGTGACAGCGAGACCGACATACCGTGCATGAAGCTGGTCAACACTTACGGCGGATACTCGATCGGAGTGTACGACCCGCAGACCGGCGACAAGCGCAGGGTGCTCAAGCTGCTGGATGAGAACAGGATAGGGTATTACGCTTCGGCTGATTATACGGAAGACTCTGAGCTGGATAAGCTTATCAAAGGCATAATCGATAAAAAGGCAAAATAGAGAAATGAAAAAGAGACGGATAACATTCAATTCACCTGTAGTTCTGAGCTTCGTCATCATAAGCTTCTGCGTCATGATCGCGAACTACCTGACGGCCGGACTCAGCAATCAGCTGCTGTTTGTGACTTATCACTCGTCGCTGGTTTCGCCTATGACGTATGTCAGGTTCTTTACGCACGTGCTCGGACACATGGGGTGGAGTCACTATATAAGCAATATGATGTACATGCTGCTGCTGGGACCGATGCTCGAGGAGAAGTACGGCTCGAGGACGATCATCGAGGTGATCCTCATAACCGGGCTGATGGCAGGCCTTGTGAACTGGCTGCTGTTCCCGGGGATAGCGCTGTGCGGCGCAAGCTCAGTAGTTTTCGCGTTCATTCTGATGACGTCGTTCACGAGCTTCAAAGAGGGGGAGATCCCTCTGACCGTAATACTCGTTGCGATCATATTCATCGGACAGCAGGTCTACGAAGGACTGCTGGTGCAGGATAACATTTCGAATATGGCACACATAGTAGGCGGAATCGTCGGTGCCATCGCAGGCTATACCCTGAATAAAAAGGAATAATTATGTCACCACTACTGATGAAGGCTGTTACAGCCATTACACTTGCACTTATTTTCTATACGATAGGCGTGTGGTCGGAGCACAGAGCCAGACTGCTCAAGCCGGCCCACCTTGTATTTTTCTGGCTCGGACTGTGCGCGGACACGGCCGGCACCATGATGATGTCGAAACTGGCAGACGGATCAGGCGGCGGACTGATGGGAGCTCACGGTATAACCGGAATGATAGCGATCATACTCATGATGATCCATGCGGTCTGGGCGACCGTCGTGCTTGTACGCAAAGATGAGAAGGCGATGCATACATTCCACAGGTTCAGCGTAATGGTATGGGTCATCTGGCTCATCCCGTTCGTGCTCGGAATGATGATGGGCATGCGTTAACGACGGCAAAGGGAGCACTTTGATGGAAAACAGATTCAAACCGGGAGATATAGTCCAGCACTTCAAGAGAGAGATGCTGAATGAAGAGGAGCGTGCGGCCAACAAGTATCTTTATGAGATCGTTGGGATCGCAACACACAGCGAGACTCGCGAGCCGATGATGGTCTACAGACCTCTCTACGACGACGGCGGGATGTACGTGCGCCCGCTTGAGATGTTCCTCAGCGAAGTCGACCGCGAAAAGTACCCGGATGTGAAGCAGAAATACAGATTCGAGAAAGCGACTGGGCTATAGGAAGTATGAGACTGTTCATTGCGATAAATCTGAATGATGAGATGAAGGATTCGCTGATCGACATCCAGGATACCATGCGGACTTACGGGATCCGCGGCAAGGATACGCCGCCTGAAAACATGCACCTTACCCTGGCGTTCATCGGAGAGTACGATGACCCGGAGCACGTGAAGGAAGTTATGGAAAGCATTGAGATCAGACCGTTTGAGATGAAGCTCAAAGGCATCGGGGCTTTCAGGGATCTCTGGTGGGTCGGGACGGAGAACAGCGCGCCGCTTATGGCGAACAGCAGGAGGCTCAGGCGCGCGCTTGCGGAGGCAGACATTCCTTTTGATAAAAAGAAGTTCTCTCCGCATATCACGATAATCCGAAGGGCCGGCGGCACACTTTCAGGAGAAGCGGCGGATGAGATAGCGGCGAATGCGATCATGGAACATGGCGGTGTTTCAATGACTGTCGATCATATTTCACTGATGCGTTCCGACCGCGGCAAATACGGGATGATATATACGGAGCTGTGATCAAAGAAAAGAGGGTATTCGTATGAGCAATATTGACATCAAACTTATAGGGATCACTGATCTGGACACCGACTGCATCGTGAATGCGGCCAACAGCGGTCTTGCGATGGGAAGCGGAGTGTGCGGAGCGATCTTCCGCGCTGCCGGACCTCGCGAGATGCAGGCAGCGTGCAATTCGATAGGCGGCTGTCCGACAGGCGGAGCAGTGATCACGCCGGGATTTGCGCTGAAGGCAAAGCACGTGATCCATGCAGTCGGGCCGATCTGGAAAGGCGGCTCACACAACGAGGCAAAGAACCTTTACAACTGCTATACCGAGTCGCTCAACAGAGCGAAGGAAAGCGGATGCCATTCCATAGGATTTCCGCTTATATCTGCAGGCATATTTGGCTATCCGAAGACCGAAGCCTGGCAGGTGGCAGTCAGAGCCTGCCGCGACTGGATCGATGATAATCCGGACTATGACATGGATATCGTCTTCGCGGTGCTCGATAAGAAGATCATGGAGCTTGGTCAGGGCGTTTTAGGTCTTGCCGGAACAGGCTGGTAGGAAAAGACTTATGAAAACGCAGATTGGCGGAAAAACCTGTTACATTTATGATTGCGGATCATCTGATGTGCTGCTTATTCAGCCCGTCGATGATCATGATATAGAGGTGCTCGACAGTGAGGTCGAGGAGATCAAAAGGCTTTCGGGCAGAGATTTCACTTTGGCTGCGTTCAAGGTCGATGACTGGAACGCGGATCTGTCTCCGTGGGAAGCGCCTCCGGTTTTCGGGAACGAAGCATTTGCAGGAGGAGCAGAGGCGACTCTGAAATATGTCGTGGAGGAACTGATACCGCAGCTCAAAGGCGGAAATGATCCGGAACTTTACATCGGCGGTTACTCGCTGGCAGGATTCTTTGCTCTGTGGACGGTGTATCAGACGGATCTGTTCAGCGGGGGAGCGGCGGCATCGCCGTCGGTCTGGTTCCCGGGCTGGATAGATTATGCTGAAGCCAATGAGATAAAGGCCGGCAAAGTGTATCTGAGCCTCGGAGACAAAGAAGAGAAGACGCGCAATCCTGTGATGCGGACAGTCGGAGACAACATCCGCAGGCAGTACAAGATTCTGCAGGGAGACGCATACGTCAAAGAATGTACCCTTGAGATGAATCAGGGCAATCATTTCAAGGAACCGGATATAAGAACAGCGAAAGGCTTTGCCTGGCTGCTGAAGGAGGTTAAATAGTGATGAGCGGTATTCCAAAAGATCCATTTATGCTTTACAGCTTTGTAAATACAATGCTCAGAGACAAGTTCAGCTCGCTCGAAGAGCTTTGCTCAGCATATGACGCCGACCCGGATGAGATTATCGAAAAGCTCAGGACGGCCGGTTTTGAATACGATGTTGAGATGAACCAGTTTGGATAAAAGCATGGAATGAGAGAGGCAAAACGAAATGAACCGGAATGCATCGATAACACTTGAACCACTGGATGTGAAACTGTCTGTCTGCAAGGTCGTGGACTATTCGCAGGTAGATATCTGTCAGCCGTTCTGCTTCACCGGAAGCACTGATGAGGAGTTCTCGCTCGTGTGTCCGACGGACATGGTGCCGGGGAATACGACTGATCGTGATGATGGCTGGTGTGCCTTCAGGATCGTCGGCGTGCTTGACTTCTCACTCGTAGGCATACTTGCCGGCATATCTGAGGTGCTTGCGGCGAATAAGATCGGTCTGTTTGCAGTTTCAACATACAATACGGACTACATCCTCACGAAAGAGGAGAACTTCGAAAGCGCTTTGAATGTGCTTAAAAGCGCCGGATATACGATCAGATGAAGGGACATAAGGGACATGAGTATCATCAGAGACGATGCAATGAATGAGAGCAGCCACCTGGCTGTGCTGGAGGTCAGGTATCCGGACCGCAGCGAATGGGATATTGCCGCATTCGAGCAGCTGCGCGACCGTGAGCTCGAGGCTGTCAGAAAAGAAGGGGAGAACTACGACCGGGAGACCTGGTTCAGGCAGGACGCGTACTTCAGATATTTTCGTAAATTCAAAAAAACATATCCGGTCATGATGCAGGTGGAGTCGTTCCTGCTGAAGGGACGTCCGTTCCCGGATGGCAGATATATCAACGCCGTAGCTTTCCTGACAGAGCTGAAGACACATATCCTGATGGGAACGCATGATGCAGAGCGCGTTGAAGGCGACATCGTCATTTATACGGAGACTGAGAAGGTGCCGTTCCCGAGCATACACGGGTCGGAAGGTCACAGCTATCCGGGCGACACTACCGGACGCGATGATAAAGGTGTGATAATCAGCATGATCGCCGGTGCAGACAGCAGGACCTGCCTGCAGGAGGACAGCTCACATGTTCTGTATCTGGCGTTTGGAACTCCAAGCACGTCGGCAGAGGTGCTGGATGAGTGTCTTGATCAGGCGGAGATCTACGTCAGAACGCTTGCTCCGGCTGCTGAGATACAGAGGCATTTTGTATAATACGGGAAAAAGCGGGGACAGAGATATGACAGTCAGACTTGCGACAACAAAGGACATGGAAGGCGTTAAGGCGCTTCTGAGAAAGTATCACAGAGACAGCATTTCCGATGAAGACCGCCCGGATGGATTCGTCACTACTGCTATCACCGATGAGCAGCTGACAGAGCTGATAGAAAAAGAAAAGGGCGTAACCATAATCGCCGAGCCTGTGGAAGGAGAACCGGACAAAGTGCTTGGATTCTGCTTTGCTGCTCCGTGGGAGTTCTGGACGGCATGGCCGCTGTTCAGGCATATGATCGACATAATACCGGACTATGAGTTTGAAGGCAAAAGGCTTGTCGTGAGCGACAGCTATCAGTACGGGCCAATGTGTGTGGACAGGTCGATTCGCGGAACAGGAGCATTTGAAGCGCTGTTTTTCGCCAGCCTGGCGCAGTTCCGCGACAGATTCCCTCTGATGCTCACATTTGTGAACCAGATCAACAAGAGATCGGAGAACGCGCACAACGACAAGGCTCACATGGAGACAATAGGGACCTTCGATTTCGGAGATAATCACTACTTTCTTATGGGGATCCGCACGGATGCGGCTGATCAATACAAGGGAAACAGCGGATATACATTTGAATGAAATATATCGTCGCATATATAGTTATTGTTAATATAGTGGCGTTTTGCATGTACGGCATCGATAAATCTGCCGCAATAAAGCAGAAGCAGCGCATTCCGAACCGCGTACTGCTGTTAATAGCGGCTTTTGGAGGTTCTTTAGGGGCTTTGGCAGGGATGTATACGTTCAGACATAAAACAAAGAAGTGGTATTATACAGTTACAGTGCCTGCGCTGCTGCTGATCCAGATCGCGGCGGCAGTATTTCTGCTGAATTCCTGCGGCGGCGCTTCATATACGCAAATTTCGCAGGATGAGGCCATGCAGATGATGCAGGAGCAAACGGATTACATCATAGTGGATGTCCGCAGGCCTGATGAATTTGCAGAGGGACATATTGCGGGCGCCATAAATGTACCGAATGAGGATATTAGCGACGAGATGCCGGAGCTTCTGCCGGACAAGGATCAGCTCCTTCTGATATATTGCCGCAGCGGCAACAGAAGCAAGGAGGCATCGCAAAAACTCGCTGATATTGGCTATACTGAAGTATATGAATTCGGCGGAATAAACACCTGGGAAGGCGAAATAGTGACCGGCGAGTAAAAATAAAAAAATGGGAGGCCGCTTTGGCTATGACAGGTAAGTTTTGCAGAGAGTGCGGTACTGAACTTGTGCCGAAAGAATTGGAACATGAAGGGATCGTGCCGTATTGTCCGAACTGCGGACAGTACAGGTTCCCGCAATACAACGTGGCGGTCATAATGATCGTTGTAAACGAATCGACCGGCGATATACTGCTTATACAGCAGTATGGGAGACCGTCATACATTCTGGTTGCAGGCTATGTTACCAGAGGTGAGTCACTTGAAGATGCCTGCAGGCGTGAGATACGCGAGGAGACAGGGATGACTGTATCCCGTATCAAGTATAACCGTACGGAATTTTTCGAAAAGTCTGATTCGCTGATGTGCAATTTCACGATTTTCGTAAAGGATGCGTCCGAACTGCATACGAATTACGAAGTAGACAGATATGCATGGTTTACGCCGGATGAAGCGAGAGCAAACATCCGTCCGAACAGTCTTGCGGAAAAATTCCTCGTTGCTTATCTCGATGAATCGGATAAATAAAGAGGTTCTTGTAAATAAAGGAGGCAAATAATGAGTAAGGTAAATGATTTTCTGACAGAAGCGGGTGTATTCTATCTTGCAACTGTTGACGGGGACCAGCCAAAGGTCAGACCGCTCGGCGCTCATCTCGAGATGGACGGCAAGGTGCTCTTCGGAGTAGGAGATTTCAAGGACGTATATAAGCAGCTCGTTGCAAATCCGAAGGTCGAGATAGCATGTGCAAAGCCTGACGGACACTGGCTCCGTTACACCGGCAAGGCAGTATTCGAGACAGATCCGAAGTACGCAGAGGCAAGCCTCGAAGCGATGCCGATGCTGAAAAACATATATAACGATGAGACCGGTAACAAGCTGATGATGTTCCACCTCGAGGACGCGACTGCTGTTGATATCCCGATGATGGGACCTGGAGAGGATCTGCTTAAGTAATCACGGAGGATTTCCTGAAATGAGAAAGATACTTGTAGTCGTGGATATGCAGAACGACTTCATTGACGGAGCTCTCGGCACGCCTGAAGCTGTGGCTATTGTCGAAAATGTCAAAGCCAGGATACGCGAGTATGATCCTGCCGACATTTTCGTGACCATGGACACACATGCGCCGAACTATCTTGAGACGCAGGAGGGCAGGAACCTCCCTGTGGAGCACTGCATCAAGGGCACGAAAGGTTGGCAGATAAGGAGCGATATCGCTGCTCTGCTTCCTGATTGGCACATTTATGAGAAACCGACATTCGGAAGCGTGGCGCTTGCAAAAGACATTGCGGAGATCGCTGCGAATGAAGAGATCGAGATAGAGGTGCTCGGGCTCTGCACGGATATCTGTGTAGTATCGAACGCACTCATGCTGAAGGCATACATGCCTGAGGTGAAGATCTCGGCAGATCCGGCATGCTGCGCCGGAGTAACACCGGAATCACACGAAGCGGCACTGAAGACTATGCAGATGTGCCAGATCAAAGTTTTGTAAAACAAAAAAACGAGCTTTTCAGAACTAAAAAATGAGAGGTGGAAAAGGATATGAAGACTTTAGTAGCATATTTCTCGGCGAGCGGCAATACTGCTTCGCTTGCAAAGAGAGTTGCTGAGGCTGCAAAGGCTGATCTGTTTGAGATAAAGCCTGTTGAACCGTATACTGATGCGGACCTCAGATGGACCAATCCGCTTGCGAGATGCAATAAAGAGAAGATCGGCAAGAAGAACGTTCCGATCGCAGACAGAGTCGAAGATTTTGATGAATATGAGCTGGTGCTTATCGGTTTCCCGGTATGGTACTATGCTGCTCCTAATATCATCGAGACATTCGTTAAGAGTTATGATTTCAGCGGCAAGAAGGTCGCTCTGTTCGCAACGTCGGGAGGAAGCGACATCACGAAGGCTCCCGGCAAGCTCCAGCCGCTCATGAAGGGCGAGATCGTAGGAGCGAAGCTGTTCGCGCCTGACTCAAGCTTTGCTGAAGTCAATGTATGGACAAGCGGTCTGAAGTAGCATATGTTGTACATTATCCGTCACGGAAAAACCGAACAGAATGCGAAGATGCTCATGCAGGGCAGAAGTGATCACCCGCTCAATGAGACCGGCTTTGCACAGGCTGAAGAAGCTGCGGAGCGCTTTGCGGAAATGGGCGTGAAGATCGACAAGGTCTATACGAGTCCGCTGATACGGGCCGTGCAGACCGCAGAGAAGATAGCCCCTGATGCGGAGATGACTGTTGATGAGCGTCTGATAGAGATGGACTACGGACCGTACGAGGGTATGGATCTCAGGAATCCTGCACCGGAGGTCATCAGCTTTTTCATGGATTTTGTCAATGTACCGGCACCGGAAGGCATGGAGCCGCTTCCGGCGATAGTAAAGAGACTCGGCGAGTTTCTTGAGGAGATCGTCCGGGAGGCGGAGAACAGCAACATCCTTATCTCGACTCATGCTATAGCGATGAAGGGTGCGCTGGAATACCTGACACCGGAGTCGAAGGGCGGCTACTGGGCAAAAAATATAGGCAACTGCGATATATATGCGTCTGAGGTGAAGGACGGGAAGTTCTCTGTCCCTGTATGCATAGAAGACGGGAAAAACCGCTGGGAAGGCGCAGAATAGGAAGGATATGGAATGCAGAAAACTCGGAAATACGGGGCTTGAAGTAAGCGTCATAGCGCTAGGTTGCGAGGCATTCGTAGAAGACAACAGCAACGCGAAGTCGTTCCTCGACATGGCAGAGAAGGCGGGGGTCAATTACTTTGACCTCTTTTCGCCTGATCCGGCTGCGAGATCAGCGCTGGGAGAGGCGCTCAAAGGAAGACGCGAGAAGTTCATAATCCAGTCGCACATATCTTCAGTCTGGAAGAACGGTCAGTATGAGAGAAGCCGTGATCTTGATGATGTAAAGGCGGCATTCGAAGACTCGCTTGAGAGACTTGGTACTGATTATATCGACGTGGGAATGATCCATTACTGCGATGCTGACAGCGACTGGCAGACCATAAAGGACAATGGAATAGTTGAGTATGCTAAGCAGCTGAAAGCTGAGGGAAAAATCCATCATATCGGGCTCTCTTCGCACAACCCTAAGGTCGCCATCAAGGCGATAGAAGAGGGCGACATCGAGGTGCTGATGTTCAGCATCAATCCGGTATATGACATGCTCCCGGGCACGGAAGTCGTCGATGATCTTTGGGCTGACGAGGTGTACGAAGGCGGATTCGTCAACATGGATCCGGAGCGCCAGAGACTGTACGAGCTCTGCGAGAGCATGGGTGTCGGCATCACGGTAATGAAGGCCTTTGCGGGCGGAGATCTGCTCACCGCTGAGATGTCTCCTGCAGGAGCTGCGCTGACTCCGGTACAGTGTATAAGTTACTGCCTTTCGAGACCTGCAGTGGCGACAGTCTGCTCAGGCGCCAGAAACGACGAGCAGCTAGCCGAGAGTATTGCCTACTGCGACGCGACGGAAGCTGAACGCGACTACGCCGAGGCTTTCGCGAGCTTCCCTAAGGTGAGCTGGAGCGGACACTGCATGTACTGCACTCACTGCCACCCGTGTCCGGCAGAGATAGACATCGCGTTCGTTACGAAGCTGCTCAATCTGGTGATCGCTCACAACGAGTCGAACGGTATCAGGGAGGGAACTGAAGGATTCCGCGTTCCTGATACCGAAAGGATGCACTACGAGGTGCTCGAAAAACATGCGGGCGACTGCCTGCAGTGCGGCATGTGCGAGACAAGATGCCCGTTTGATGTTAAAATACGCGAAAACATGAAACACGCTGAGAAGGTATTCGGACTATGAAGCAATACATTGTAGACGCGTTCACGGACAAACCGTTTGCAGGAAATCCGGCAGCGGTATGTGTGATGGACAGTTGGCCGTCAGAGGCTTCGATGATGAAGCTGGCCATGGAGAACAACCTGTCGGAGACAGCATTCATCGTGAAAGAGGAAGAAGGCTATCATCTTCGCTGGTTCACACCCGGAAATGAGGTGGAGCTGTGCGGACATGCCACGCTGGCATCGTCTTTCGTGATACTGAACTTCGTAGAGCCGGAGAGCTCATCGGTCAGTTTCAACACACTGAGCGGCGTGCTGACGGTGAAGAGAAACGGCGATCTCTATGAGATGGATTTTCCGACATATGAGTTGAAAGAGATCCCTGTCACTGACGACATGGAGAAGGCTTTTGGAGTCCGCCCGTTAAAGGCGGTGCTTGGGCTCGATCTGGTCTGCGTGTTTGAGACTGAGGAGCAGGTGAGAAACATGACTCCTGACCAGAACATGCTCATGAAGATAGAAGGCCGTCTGCAGAATGCCACCGCGGCAGGAAGCGAAGTCGACTGCGTGTCGCGTAGTTTTGCGCCGAAAGTGGCCATCGCGGAGGATCCGGTGTGCGGATCGGCACACTGCCAGATCGCGGATTACTGGTCGCAGGTGCTTGGTAAAAAGGATATACTGGCTTATCAGGCATCAAAGCGCGGCGGGTATCTGTACTGCGAACTCAAGGAGAATGGAAGGATCGCCATAAGCGGCAAGGCTGCACTGGTGGCGGTATCGGAGATAATGGCAGAGCTTTAGTCTGCCGCAGAAAACGAAATACTAGTGAGGAAAAGAAATGATCACAGGAAAACAGAGAAGTGAACTGAAAAAACTGGCTCAGGAGATAAAGCCGACCGTGATGATAGGCAAGGAGGACATAACTCCGTCCGTTATCGCGGCTATCGATGATTACCTGAGTGCTCATGAACTTGTCAAGGTGCAGATCCAGGAAGGTTCGATGATGGAGCCGAAGGAAGCTGCAAACGAGATAGCTGAAGAGCTCGGTGCGGAATTCGTGCAGGCGATCGGCAGAAGGTTCGTGCTGTACAGAAGGGCAGCTGATCCGGACAAGAGAAAGATATATATTTAACTTAAAAGGGGACAAGGACTATGAAATTCAAAATGATCCATGAGAATTTTAACGTGGCGGACCTTGATGTATCGCTCGCTTTTTATGAAAAGGCTCTCGGCCTGAAGGAAGTCAGAAGAAAGCCGGCTAAGGACGGATCGCACATTTTAGTCTATCTTGCCAACGAGGAGACGGATTTTGAGCTGGAACTCACCTGGCTCAGGGACCATCCGCAGAAGTACGACCTCGGCGAGGAGAAATTCCACCTTGCGTTCAGGACGGATGACTTTGAAGCTGCTCACGCTCTTCATGAAGAAATGGGATGTATAGCTTTTGAAAACCACGATATGGGCATTTATTTCATAACTGACCCTGACGGTTACTGGCTTGAGATCCTGCCGCCGAGAGATTAGGCTGATCTCAGATCTGATAAGGAAGGACTGAAAATGAAGTTTACCGGTAAAGGAATAGGCTGGCTTATTGCAGGCGCGCTCGTCTGTGCTTCTGCGTTCCCGGATGACAGCATCGGAGGCTTATTGAGCACCGTCGTGATAGGGTTGGTGTTCATTGCTGTTTATTTGATGAAACAGAGATTCCGCCCGGCAGGCCTTGGCTGGTTTATAGGGGGAGGATTACTGATTGCCTTTTGTGTGGACTGTCTTTTTGAAATGTTAGGAGGAGTGTTCTCACATACCGGTACTGACGCCGCCTTATTGTCTGACACGCTGATCGGGTTTATCTGTGCGTGCGGCTGCATGTTCATGTTCTATCGGAAAAATAAGGAAGTCCTCGAAGACGTGGCCGATGGCGCGGATTACAGTGAGGAAAGTGAGTTCCCGTATCAGGAAGAGGTCTTCAGAGAGGAGACGGTAGAGACAGTAGTAGAGGAAGCTGAGGAGACCAGTGAAGAAGCTTAACTGGATAGAAATAACCAGTTTGTATATAGGAATAATCATGGGCGCGGGCTTCGCGTCGGGTAGGGAGTGCTGGCAGTTCTTCGGAGTATTCGGAACAAAAGGATATGCGGGGGCTGCGGCGAGCACGGTCTGCTTCGTGCTTCTGGCGTGCATGCTGACGTATATCGCACGCAGCAAGGGCACGGCAGACCTGGGCCGGCTCATCTGCCCGGTGGAGAGCCGGCCGGCCTATGAGCTCATAGGCTGGGTGCTCGCCGCCATATATTATTCCATGATAATCGCCATGACCGCCGCAGGAGGATCGCTGCTCAACCAGCAGTTCGGCATAAACAAGGTGGTAGGCGGAGTGATCGTTGCGATACTGTGCATCATCACGGTCCTCGGCGATTTTGAGAGAGTATCCAGGGTGTTCAGGCTGATGGTCCCTGTGCTGTTTGTCGTGGGCATCATCACGATCCTGCTAACAATAAATGCCGGTTTTACCCAGAGCGGCGCCACATCGGGATACACACCCGGACGCATGTCGCCTAACTGGCCGGTATCCGCGCTGGTATTCATGGCCTACAATACGCTCGGCATGATAGCGATGTCCGGTAATTGTGCCATCAACGCCAGAAACGCAAGGAACGCGTACACGGGTGCCGTATTCGGTACACTTTGCCTTGGAGCTCTGACAATGCTGCTCCTTCGCGCGCTTCTTTCCGACATGGCGTTCAGCTCGGAGCTAGACCTGCCGATGCTGGGATTCGCGGAAAGGCTCTCGCCTGTACTCAGCATCATATACGCCGTGATCCTTTACGGAGCGGTATACTCGACCGGCGCCAGCACTTACTACGGCTTCAGCACCAAACTGAAAGACGGCCCGTATAAGAAATGGATAATCGTTGGCGGTGCTGTTGCAGGATTCCTGCTGGGGCTCACCGGATTCAAGAAACTTGTCGAATTCCTGTATCCTGCACAGGGATATATAGGGATCGTATTCATACTTCTGATAATCATCAATTTCTGCAGGGAGATCAAGAAGCCTTCAGCAGAGAACACGGAGAAATAAAATGATCAATGAAACCAGAACCACACTTGAGGCCCTCGAAAGGGGCGAGATAAGCGTCGATGAGGCTCTGACCCGCATCAAGACCGAACCGTTCGAGGATATCGGATACGCGATGGTCGACCTTCACAGAAAGGTGATGCAGGGTGCGCCTGAGGTCATTTACGGTGAAACCAAAACAGCCGAGCAGATCATCGGCATCGTAGAAGTGATGGTCGAAAGGGGACAGACACCTATCCTCGTGACGAGGATGGATGAGGCGAAGGCTGAGGCTCTGGCCGCCCGTGTCGATACCTTCTACAGCAAGGAAGCGCGTATCGCCGTTATAGGCGACAGGCCTGAACCGGACGGCATTGGCCCGATAGTCATCGTGACAGGCGGCACCAGCGATATCCCTGTGGCCGAGGAGGCGGCTATAACCGCTGAGACACTCGGTAACGAGGTGGTACGCCTCTACGACGTCGGAGTTGCCGGCATCCACAGACTGCTTGCGCATAAGGAATATTTAGCCAAAGCTTCCGTGATAATCGCTATCGCAGGTATGGAGGGAGCGCTCGCGAGTGTAGTCGGCGGACTGGCAGACTGCCCGGTGATCGCCGTTCCTACGAGCGTCGGCTACGGCGCGGCATTCGGAGGCCTTTCTGCACTACTGTCGATGCTGAATTCGTGCGCGAGCGGGGTCGCATGCGTCAATATTGACAACGGGTTCGGTGCAGGATATATGGCCAGCATGATCAACCACATGGAGGCAAAAAAATGAAACTGATGTATATAGACTGCGGCATGGGTGCAGCAGGAGACATGCTGACCGGGGCTCTTCTGGATCTTATGGACGGGGACGCACGTGCAGCTTTCGTTGAGGAGTTCAACAGGCTCGGCATTCCCGGTGTCGTAATGGAGGTCGAGCCCTCAGTGAAGTGCGGTGTAAAAGGCCTTCATGTGCACATAAAGGTGCACGGAGAAGAAGAGGATGAGTACATGCATGATCACCATTCGCATGATCATGGTTGGCACGGGCACAGCCACAGTCACAACGGAATTGCCGGGATCAGACACATCGTCGCAGATCACCTGGATCTTCCGGAGAACGTCAGGGAAGACGTCCTGAAAGTGTACGACATCATCGCTGATGCGGAAAGTAAGGCACACGGGGTCCCTGTTACAGAGGTACACTTCCACGAAGTGGGCACCATGGATGCCATAGCCGATGTGACGGCTGTATGCATGCTTATCGACCGCATAAAACCGCAGAAGATAGCAGCTTCGCCGGTAAACGTCGGCGGAGGGACTGTTAAATGCGCGCATGGAATCATTCCGGTACCGGCTCCTGCTACGGCAAACATACTTGAGGGCATCCCGTCATATTCCGGGGATATCAAAAGCGAGCTTTGCACGCCTACAGGCGCAGCTCTGCTGAAGTACATCGCTGAGGAGTTCGTAGACATGCCTGAGCTGAGCGCTGAGAGATGCGGATACGGAATGGGAACGAAAGATTTTGAGCGAGCCAACTGCGTAAAGATAGTGCTCGGAGAGATTGACAAATAATCGAATGGCATTGACCGCAAAGAGAGCGGAGGAATATAATTGATGCGTAAGTATTATTCACAGGCCGTTTGGTCACTTTAAAGGAAAAGAGGTGCAGAATGGGAATTTTTGATAAGCTCACAGGTAAGGAAGCAAAGGCTAAAGCTGAAGAGGCAGCAGCAGAGGCAAAGGCAAAACTGGAAGAAGAAGCCGCAGCTGCTAAAGAAGCAGCTGCCAAAGCAAGAGAAGCAGCTTTCAATAAGGCAAATGAAGAGGTAAAGGCAGCTCAGAAGGTAAAAGCTGAAGCAGAAGCTGCAGCAGCAGAGGCAAAAGCGAAGGCAGAAGCAGAGGCTCTGAAGGTTGCAGAAGCTGCAAAGAAGAAAGCAAACGAGAAATTCAAACTTGAAGTCGACGGAGATTTCGGTCCTAAGTCGATCAAGGCAGTACAGCACATCCTCGGATGCAAAGAGGATGGTATCTGCGGAACAGAGACTATCAAGGCTATCCAGAAACTGGTCGGCGCAGATGTTGACGGAGTCTGGGGAACACAGACATCCAAGAAACTCCAGAAATTCCTCGGCGTAGAGGCTGACGGAGTTGCAGGCCCGCAGACATTCAAGGCATTCCAGAAGTGGGCAAACAAGGAGCTCGGCTTCTAAGTGATAAACAAGTTAAAAATCCCTCCGGAAAATCAATTCCGGAGGGATTTTGTCATTAATATGCTGAAATGCAGATTATTTTATGTGAGCCTTTATATCAGCGGCTACCTCTTTGGCGGCTTCAGCTACCAGAGGCTTCTTGATCCTGTTGCCTGTAGCGATGACTGCAGCATCGGTTTTTGCTACGTGCTGTACAAGGTCGATTACCTTGTTGGAATAACCCCACTCATTATCGTACCAGGCGATAAGCTTTACAAAGCTGTCGTCAAGCATGATGCCTGCTTTCTCGTCAAAGATGCAGGTGTTGAAATTTCCTCTCAGGTCAGCAGAAACCAGTTCGTCACTGTTATATTCGATGATGCCTTTCATAGGACCTTCAGCGGCTGCCTTGATGGCATCGCAGATCTCCTTATAACTTGTCTTTGTCTTCAGCTGAGCTGTAAGGTCGACAACGGAAACATCGTTGCTTGGTACACGGAAGCTCATGCCGGTCATCTTGCCGTTCAGCTCAGGGATGACTCTGCCGACAGCTTTAGCAGCGCCTGTTGAGGAAGGGATAATATTATTGAATACGGAACGGCCGGTCCTCCAGTCGCGTCCGCCGTTGGAATCTACCGGCTTCTGCTTGGATGTCGAAGCGTGTATGGTCGACATCAGAGCCTTCTCGATACCGAATGCCTCATGGACAACCTTTGTCAGAGGTGCGAGACAGTTGGTCGTACAGCTGGCATTTGAAACGACAGTCATGGTAGCAGGATCGTATTCCTCGTGATTGACACCCATTACGAATGTCGGAATGTCATCGGATTTGCCCGGTGCAGTCAGGATGACTCTTTTTACACCGCCGATGAAGTGGCGGGAGCATGCCATCTTTGTCAGAAAGATTCCCGTAGACTCGATAACATATTCTACGCCGCATGATGCCCAGTTGATGTCCGCAGGATCGTCTTCGGAGAACACATGGATGTCCTTGCCGTTGATACGTATGCCATCTTCCGTAGCTTCCACATCTCCCATGAAACGGCCGAATACTGAGTCATATTCCACCTGATATGCCATCCTCTTAAAGTCCGCATGATGCAGGTTGACGGCAACGACCTCGATATCCGTCTCACGCATCTCCAGGCTGCGGATAATAACACGGGCAATACGTCCAAAACCATTGATTCCTACTTTGATTTTTTCACTCATTACAATGCACTCCTCACAAAATCCGGTTCATAAAGCATTACTTGATTAATTTAAGAAAACTAATTACTATGCTCTAATCCCATACGGATACTAACATGCAATAAATATTTACAATAGTTAATGTTTTTGAACCTTTCATTAAGAGCACATTAACCGCTGTATTGAGGACAGCATTTTGTAAGGCCGCCCTGATGTGGTAAAATACGTAAGATGTATATAGAAAGCAGGTGACAGGTATTTCCAGAGTAGTTGTCGGGCTGTCGGGAGGTGTCGACAGCGCAGTAGCAGCATATTTGCTTAAGCAGCAGGGCTATCAGGTGATCGGGGTAACGCTCAGGACCTGGGAAGCCGAAAGCGGCGCGTACAGCCGCTGCTGTGAGATAAGCGATGCCCGCAGGGTCGCCGCTCAGCTTGAGATACCGTTTTATAACATAAACAGCCTCCCGGAGTTCAGGGAGCATGTTACGGGACCTTTTGTGGAGGCATACATCAAAGGCATGACGCCTAATCCGTGTGTCGCCTGCAACAGGTACATCAAGTGGGAGAGACTTCTCGCATTTGCCGACGATATCAATGCTGAATATGTGGCGACAGGCCATTATGCGCGTATAGAAAAGACCGAAAGCGGCAGGTACACAGTTAAGCAGGCAGCATCGTCCGCTAAAGATCAGACATATATGCTTTACCAGCTCACACAGGAGCAGCTCGCACGTACGCTTATGCCGCTCTCAGAGCTGACAAAGGAAGAAGTCAGAAAGATCGCCGAAGAAGCGGGGCTTGCAGTGGCAGGCAAGAAGGATTCCCAGGAGATATGTTTCGTGCTGGACGGCGGCTATGCGGAGTATATCGACGCATATGCGGAGGGAAAGCTTCCTCCTCCGGGCAATTTCGTTGATGAGGACGGCAAAGTGCTTGGCCGGCATAAGGGAATAGTGCACTACACTGTGGGCCAGAGAAAGAGACTCGGACTGGCGCTTGGATATCCGGCTTATGTGAAGCGGATCGATGCCGAAAACAATACAGTTGTGATCGGAGACCTCGGATCCGTGTATGAAAGCCGCATTCTGTGCAGGGAAGTCTGCTTCATGTCGATCGAGGACATAAAACCGGGCGAAAAAGTACGTGCTTTCGTGAAAATAAGGTATCATCACGCTGCGGCGCCGGCGGTGCTGGAACGTGTTGACGATAATACAATATCTGCTAAATTTGATGAGCCGGTCAAGGCGCCGGCACCCGGCCAGTCAGCGGTCTTCTATGACAGCAAAAACCGGGTGATCGGAGGCGGCATAATACAGCAATACCGGTAAATGGAGGTTACTAATGGATATAAATGAAGATATTTATGAAGAGATAGATCTGATGGGTTGTCCTTACTGCGGAGGCGCCGGTTTTCTGGATGACGGAAACGGCTGGTGCTGGACTGTCACATGCATGGATTGCGGTTCACAGACAGGGGAGTTCGCTTATAACAGCCCTGAAGAAAGAGCAGTAGCTGCACGCAGAGCTGCTTATGTATGGAATATCGGAAAGGTTATCAGAAGCGATCTGGGTGAATAGAAAAATCTTTGCTTTATTTAGGCTCTTATCATTGTGAACAGGGCCCATTAATGTTAAAATTAAACCATAAATGTGCCTAATACGAGGTACAAGATCAACAACCAAAATATTGTTGGAGATTAATATCAGCGATCATGTGATCGCAGGGGATCGAAATGATCCAGAGGAGGAATTACTAATGAAAGTAGCTATTAACGGATTTGGACGTATCGGAAGACTGGCATTCAGAAAGATCTATGCTGACAAGGACATTGATATCGTTGCGATCAACGACCTTACAAGCCCTAAGATGCTTGCACACCTGCTCAAATATGACAGCGTTCAGAAGAGATTTGACGCAGCAGTAGAAGCAGCTGAGGACGGCATCGTAGTAGACGGCAAGTTCATCAAGATCTACGCAGAAGCAGACGCATCGAAGCTCCCATGGGGCGACCTCGATGTAGACATCGTTCTCGAGTGCACAGGATTCTACACATCAAAGGCTAAGAGCCAGGCTCACATCGATGCCGGCGCTAAGAAGGTTCTCATTTCGGCTCCTGCAGGCAACGATCTGCCAACCATCGTATTCGGAACTAACGATGATGTCCTGACAAAGGAAGACACAATCGTATCCGGAGCATCCTGCACAACAAACTGCCTCGCTCCTATGACAAAGGCACTCA
>JAFRJV010000007.1 GCA_017432075.1 Mogibacterium sp.
CATACAATAACCCGTTTTTGACAGTTCAGAAGGGTAAAAATGCCGAAAAAGCTGATGTTTAAGCCAAAAATTCGACTTTCAGTTTTTTACCCCGATTTCCTAAACTTTCCTAAACCGAGGGATGTGTCAGAGGCTGCAGAATGACACAGAACAGGTCATAGAAGGCTGCAGTGGATCGAGTTTATGACAAACAGGATGATACCGGAAAGGGTATGCATCCTGTTTTTCTGTTTAAGTAATAAAAGTAAAGACGTTTACCCACAGGGCTGCTGGGACCGTACGCCGCCCTTGCGTGAACCTCAGGCGGATGCTGCCTGGTCATTGACCGACGGCGATGAACTCAGGAACAGGCTTTCCTTCACTGAGCCGTCGGGGAGCGTATTGTAGCATCCGCCTGAGAACCCCGCAAGGGTTCCCTGCGGCGGCTGGCAGCGACCTCGGGCTCTGAATCTTGGAACAAGCCGGGCGAAAGCGTAAGATTCTTCTTTTTGTCAGGAAATGTCTTTCTTTCTCTTTGATGTTCCTTTTGTAATGCGGCAGTTGCCTCTCATCCTCCAGTCTGTCATCCGCTCATAATCCGTATTGAAGCCCAGGTACTGGTGGATATCATCGGTAAGGTCAGTGCGCTCATAAGCCGGATGATAGGAGTCTTCTGTGGGATACCTGGCGATGTACATGCCTCTGAGGCAGTCCATGATCTGCTGGTCCGTGTAAGGATGCGCAAGCTTCCTCTCAAGGATCCTGTAGAAGAGCAGTGCGATGAATACGACCAGCAGATGGGCGCAGATCCGGTCTTTCCTTGCCAGGTAGATAGGCCTGGCCCGCATCTGCGTCTTTGTGATCCGGAAGGATTCTTCTATTTCCCATCTCCCTTTTGTAATCCTGAGCACATCAGATGTCTGGGTTTCTTCAAGGTTATGCATTACCGCGTAGAATCCGTCAAACCTGGCTTCTTCTTCGATCGCTTTCTCGTCGATAAGGTACTTCCTGTTTGTTGCAGCTTCCCCGCTCTTTGTTGTATTCATTGTCTTTACAAACCGGCGGAAGTCGTTCTGGTTTTTCTTTTCAAGCTTCCCGCCGCCCTGTTCGATGGCGCGTATCGCACGCTCAACCTGGGAGCGGCGTATGCCGGCCGTGTAGTCCCTGTATTTGAGGGAGAATGTTACCAGAAGCGTCTGGTTAAACTCCGTGCCCCGCTCTTCATCATAGGACTCGATATACTTTTCTTTATAGAAGATCTTTTCATAGTATTTTTCCCGTGATTCTTCGTCTTCTTCAAGTTTAGTGATGTCATACAGCTTATTGAGCCTCACATCCTCCCCTTCCATGCGCCATCCTTCCGGAGAGAGGCACCATTCCATGTTTTCACCAGACATTTTCTTTACAGAGACAGCGGTGATGAACGCCCTTCCGCCGAAGTTGTTGAACTTCCGATTGTCTTCGCTTGAAAGACCCGAATCGGTGCAGACGATGAAGTCGTGGATCCCGTAATCCTTAAGGACCTTCTTTTCAACAGGCACCAGGGTCATCTGTTCGTTTCGGCTTCCGCTCGTGACGATGATGGAGATCGGAAGTCCGGTAAGGTCCATAAGCAGACCTACCTGTACAATGGGTGCCGGTTTATGCTCCTTGCTCCTGCCATATTTCCTGAGCCCCCTGTTTTTTTCCATCTCTTCAAATGTACCGGCATTAGCCGGGGACAGGTCCTCATCTTCCTTTTCAATCTCGAAATAGTAGTTGGTGCAGTCATAAAAGACGACGCCGGCTTTCCTGTCTATTACTTTCAGGCTGTTTTTATAGAGGGAACTCTGTATCTCGTCAAAGTGTTCACTGATCACGGAAAGGGCACGGAGCACCTGGTGGTACTCGAAATCCGGATGTTCGAAGAGCCTTTTGGACAGGTCAGTGATCCGGAGTTTCGAACCGGGGAACAGGATCTGGCTGTAGATCAGCCTGGACAAGATAGTATCCAGGTCGAAATCGAAGCTGTGCCTCTTAGAGATGGCATTACATATGGAAGGGAACCTGAGGTCATAGTAGATCTTCTGGAGAGGGAGGTAGCCTACATTGAATGAATTCAGCGTCCCCTTTGGGATCCGTACGTTATCCCTTGCAAGGATGTAATGTCGTCCTTCCGGGTCGCTGGCCTCACGGTCCTTCATATCAAGTTCAAGTGCATGCTGTCTCGCCCATTCCATTGCGTCATCGCAGCTGTGGGCCGCCATGATTTCTTCCGCTGTTCCCAGCTTCTCGACGGTGGTGGTAGAATGCTTTCCGTTTTTAGTGATGTCTTTCAGGATATAGAATCTTCCCTTGACCTTAACCGCATGTAAACTCATAAGAATAACTCCTGCATGTAGTACTCTGTTTAGACCAGTATACTATATTTAGGAGTTTAGGAAAAGTAGGAAATTAAAATTTGACCAAAAAAATAAGGCGGAAAGCGCCTTTCAAGAATTCGGGGTGTCAAAGACCCGGAAAGGCTTGCAACCGGCATTTCATGAGCCATTGTTTTGGCGCTCCCTTCTTTGACACAGACTATATGAATATAAATATTGTACCACGCAAGGGGGGCATAAGGAATTCATAAATGGTACTTTTTACGAGAGCGTATAGC
>JAFRJV010000008.1 GCA_017432075.1 Mogibacterium sp.
GAAAAACTAGCCCGCGCGGGGCTAGTCAGTCTGTCCGATTACTATGCCGAACGGCACATGTTGAAGTTGATTTGAACCGCCGTATGCCGAACGGCACGTACGGTGGTGTGAAAGGGCGGAGAAAATCCGCCCTATTCGATTTGCCCTGTGCATCTGATAAAAACCTGACAGGTTTGTAAAACTGTGCTTTGAGAACAAGTTTTTATGCTACAATAGCTTTGTATTTTTATACATTTTTAGGCTAAAAAACAGAGGAAAATATGATCAAGTTTAGTGAGATCCCGTATTCAAGACCGGATATCGGGGAAGTTAAAGCTGAGGTGCAGAAGCTTACTGAAGGATTCAAAGCCGCTGCATCCTATGAAGAAGCCAGAGATCTTTTCGTGCGCAAGGATGCTCTGGAACGACACCTTGAGTCGGTGTCAACAGTGGCTCAGATCCGCCACTCGATAGACACAAGAGACGAGTTTTACGACAATGAAGTCCTGTTCTGGAACAAGACATTCCCTGAACTTCAGGAATACCTTCAGATCTGGACTGAAGCTCTTCTCGCATCACCGTTCCGCAGCGAGCTTGAAGCGGAATTCGGAGATGTGGTGTTCCTCAACGCCGAGATCGAATTAAAGACATTCGATCCGTCAATCATCCCTCTTCTCCAGGAAGAGAATGATCTTACAATGGAGTATGAGAAGCTCCTGGCAAGCGCTCAGATACCTTTCCGCGGCAAAGTCTACACCATAGCCCAGCTGGGACCGTACAAAAGCGATGCCGATGATGAGATCAGACTGGCAGCATGGAAAGCTGAAGGCGGATGGTATAAGGAAAACCAGGAGAAGCTTGACAGTCTGTATGACAGGCTTGTTGAGATCCGTCATGAGATGAGTCAGAGACTTGGACTCAGCGATTTTGTTGAACTCGGATATTACAGAATGACACGCAACTGCTATGACAGGAACGATATAGACAAGTTCCGCGAAGCAGTGCGCAAATATATAGTGCCCGTAGCGGACAGCATCAGAAGAAGACAGGCGGAAAGACTGGGTATGCAGTACCCGCTGAGCTTTGCCGACAATGCTCTTATGTTCCGCTCGGGAAACGCGAAGCCTACAGGCGATGTGAACGATATTCTCGGAGCAGCCAGCAGGTTTTATGATGCTCTTTCGCCTGAGACCGGTGAGTTCTGGAAAACCATGATGGACGGCGAACTGCTTGATCTTCTTTCCACAGAAGGTAAAGAAGGCGGTGGTTACTGCACAAGCATACACGATTACGAAGTACCTTTCATATTTGCCAACTTCAACGGAACAAGGGGAGATGTCGAGACAGTGACACACGAAGCGGGCCACGCTTTCGCGGACTGGATGAACAGGACCCGCATTCCTGTTGAAACCGTTTGGCCGAGCATGGAAGGCTGCGAGGTGCATTCGATGAGCATGGAGTTCTTCGCATGGAAAGCAGCAGAGGACTTTTTCGGAGCTGACACCAGAAAGTTCCTCTACAGCCATCTTGCCGAGTCGTTCATGTTCATCCCTTATGGCACAATGGTTGACCACTTCCAGCACAGCGTCTTTGAGCATCCTGAGATGACTCCTGCGGAACGCCATGCTGAATGGAAGAGGCTGCTCGGAATATACATGCCTTGGCTGAGACTCGACGGAGAGATCCCGTTCTACTCGGAAGGCGAGGGCTGGCAGAGACAGCATCACATCTACGTTATGCCGTTCTACTACATAGATTACTGCCTCGCGCAGACAGTGGCGCTCTGCTTCTGGGCAATGATACAGAATGACTATGATGATGCCTGGAAGCATTACATGGCGTACACTAGGATGGGAGGCTCGGAAGTATTTACGAAGCTGATCGAGGATGCCGGACTGCCGAGCCCGTTCGATGAAGAAACTATCAAAGAGATCTGCAAAAAAGCCGATGCATATCTCACGGCATATGACCTTACAGGTATAGAGTAATGGCCGGACATCTGCATTAGTTTTTGTTGTACAGAATGTCCATATCGACATCTCCGCTTATACCGGAGATCCTTCCCGTGCAGCTTGCCTGCCACAGCATATACGGACCTTTGTAGTCCGTATTTTTTGTGTAGTGAGCAAGCCATACAGGTCTTACGTCCGTTTTATCCCAGACTTTCTCAATGTAGTTTTTGCTGCCGTAGAGCATGCATCCGTATCCGGCCTGTGCGAGCTGATCGGCAAATGCGTCATACAGCTTGTTGAGCTCGTGGAAGCTGATCCCGTAATCCTGGAAATTGCCGAAGTCTTCCCAGTCGAAAGCAACAGGCAGGTCCAGGTTTGATCCGCCGAGATTGTCGATGATCCAGTCTGCGTCAAAACGTACCTGCTCCTCAGTATTATCGGTGCTGTACAGGTAGACCCCGATCTTCAGACCAGCTGCCCGGGCACCCTGAATATTCTGATAGTAAGTCTTGTCTATATTGAGTTCACCGTCGGATGTATAACCGATCCTTATAATAACGAACTCGCAGCCGGCTTTTTTTACTGCTTTAAAATCGATATCATCCTGCCATGCCGAGACGTCTATACCGAAAGATCTTCCACTGCCTTTATTTGCAGAGACAAAATCAGCAAAGTCTGTGCTCTCAGCGGTATCTTCATAACCAGGCAGCTCATCGGCAACTGTTACTGTGAGATCCCACTCTGTCGCATTTCCCGAAGAGTCGGTAACCTTTACGTGAAGAGGATAGCTGCCGTTCTTTTCCATATTGACATCGCCGTCAACGGTGACCAGCGGGGTAGGATCGGCATTATCGCCATAAGCGATCACATCATTTATATTGAATTCCGTGCCTCGCTGAAGGACCGTTCCGTCTCCGCTCCACAGCTGGAGAGGAGGGATGCTGTCAGCCACGACATAGCTGAGAGTGAAGTCCTTTGCAGGCGTCAGCAGGCCTCCGAACAGACGCTTTTCGGCAGTGAATTTCATCTCAGCCGGACCTGTGACTTCCGTGTTGAGATAGTCATCTGCGGGGCGGACTTCACCTCCGGATTCCTTTACGTAGTCCATGGAAGGATGGCTTTCACCAAATTCCACAACTGGAGTCTCTTCAGTGAAGGTGACTGCAAGTGAGTCGTAGGATGTTTTATAGACATACGCAGTTGTACCGGCGATAGCAGCTGCGAGTAAAAGTATAAGGATAAGCAGGGCTTTCAGAGGCCCGTGCTTTTTCTTTTTTTTGAAAACAGGTTCGTCTTTATATCTGTCACTTCTCATTGATATCCCTCCGGCGGTCTGCCGATATGATGAATATGCTTAATATCGTAGTATGATGAAGCCGCAAAGTCAAATTGATTGTGGTACAATACGCGTATGACGAAAGACGAAGTTATTTCAGCGAGAATAGAAGACAGGATATCTCAGTGCCGTGACGGTTATTATGTGACCTCAACAGGGTTTCTTGATACACATGAACAGGCTCTGGCCATCGCTGCATCAAGGCGTGCCGCAGGAGTCAGGACTTTCATGTACGGCGGATATGCTGAAGCCGAGCGAAGGATGCTGGTGTGTGTACCCAGAGATATACCGATCAGCGATGAAGAGGCTTCTGAAGGGCTGCTGAAGGTGCTCCGTGTAAAGCTTCCGGCTATCTCGCGTGAGCTCAGTCATCGTGACTATCTCGGCTCGCTGCTCGGGCTTGGGATAGAGCGGAGACTCACCGGAGATATACTCGTAAGATCCGATGGGGCGGACATACTGATAGTTCCTGGCATCGAGGAGTTTCTGCTTAATGAGCTTCATCGCATAGGGCCGGTCGAGGTAAAGACAGAGGCGATCCCGGCGGGCGAGCTGATCGTGCCGGAGATGCGTGCGGAGTATATAAGGGACAGCGTGAGCTCGGTAAGACTCGACAGCGTAGTTTCCTCTGCATTCAGGCTGTCCAGAGGCAAAGCTGCCGAAGCGATAAGAAAAGGACTGGTATCTGTAGACCACGCCGAATGCCTGAAGCCTGATGCTGCCGTTCAGGAAGGATCATCGCTGGTTCTGAAAGGAAAGGGAAAAGCAGTACTTGAGGAGACTGGCGGAGAGTCCAGAAAAGGGCGGATACGCATAGTCATAAAGCGTTTTATCTAAGCATCAGCCAGTAAAAGTAAAAAATGACCCGCAGATCGTTAAGTCTGCGGGCCTTTTGGTTCATATCAGAATAATTTTGCTTATTAGTTGGAAGAGACCTTACCGCCGTTGTTGTTCGAGATCCATCCGATCCAGGTTTTGCCGACGTTGAGGTTCTGGAGCACATAGGAGTTTGCAAGTGCATCTTCTTCACTCTGCTCTTCCTCTTCGCCTTGAGGAGTTACGATAGTGTACTTGTTGTAAACAGGCCATGTTCCGTCTTCGCTTTCCTTGGCGGCCTCAAGAGCTGCTGCATATGCTTCATCATTTGCAGTCTTTGCTGTTTCGGCATCAGTCGAAGGATCGATGAGCTCGAGCTTGCCGTCTACTACCTGCCATTTGATATCCTTAACAGTTCCTTTGCTGAAGAGCTTGCCGTCACCGCCGGAGAACTTGTAATCGCAGTATGTGACGCTGCCTGCGCTTCCCGGACCCTGGTATCCTTCCTTGGTGATGTATTCAGTATCATCATAGAGTACCAGTAGATTCTCCCTCTTGAGGTCGTTCTGGAAGTGGTCTGTGTGATACATACCATCCTCTTCATTGTAAGTCCAGTAAATGTCCTCAAATGCCTTCTCGGAGAACTTTACGCCAACCTGTGTTGCAGCTGTTTCACTTGCAGGCTCTTCGACTCTGTTGAAGCAGAGCTGGGTATATTCTTTAGGCTTGATCCTGATACCGTCGTTCTTGATAGTAGCAGGAACCTTGGCTCCGTAGATTATGCCGCGGTGCTCAACATTGACGGCCCTTGTTGTATCTCTGCCATACATACCTTCTTTGTCGTCCAGCGTCATCTGGTCGAGGTGGTCAAGGTTGTCGCGTTTGAATATGGTGCTGGCGCCTACGTAATCACCCTTTGAATGGCTCTTGCCCCAATGAATGAATATGCCGTCGAAAAGTTCTGAGAATAAAATGAATGGCGGACGCGCACTTCTTGTAGGTCCGATGATCTCAGGAAGCTTTTCATAATCAGCATAGAACCAGAGAGTTCTGGTGATTCCGCCTTCTACTTCTCCCTGGAGGATGATGTCAGGTGAGTAGTTTTCATCGTCCATTCCCCACTGAGGCCTTGCATCAGGTGCATTCTCAACTACGAAAGCCGCGATACGTCTGTCAGCTGCAGCTTCATCGTATCCCTGCTCAGCAGTTTCACCCGTCAGAGAGTTTGCCGGAGGTGCAGGCGGTTCTTCGGGATCCTGCTCACCGCTGCATGCAGAGAGGAGCGTAGTACCGATCATTGTGATGCAGAGAAGCATCACGAGTAATAATTTGCTTCTTTCTTTTTTCATAGGTTACCTCCTGACGCTATGTCAGTATATATTCGTACATAATTATCTTACATTATGCATAATTTATTAGTCCTGCATCTTAACACAATTTCATAGAATGTGTTATAGTTAGTGTCAGTGTGTATTGGGACAAAGAGAATCAATCGGAAAAATAAAAGGGGGATTAATATAAAAATGAAAAGGATACTTACAGTTCAGGATATTTCCTGCCTCGGAAAGTGCTCTATTACTATCGCGCTTCCGGTCATCTCGGCTCTTGGAGTCGAATGCGTTATCCTGCCGACAGCGGTACTTTCAAATCATACACTCTTCAAGAGTTTCACAGTCAAGGATCTGGCAGATCAGATCGTGCCTATCTGCGAAAAGTGGCAGGATGAAGGTGTTGAGTTTGACGCTATATATACCGGCTATCTCGGTACAATCGAACAGATCGACATGATGAAAGACCTGTTCAAAACTTTCGGAAGCGGAGAAGACAAGCTTGTATTCGTCGATCCTGTAATGGCAGACAACGGCAAGCTCTATCCTGCATTCGACATGGATTATGCCCGAAAGAACACCGAGCTCTGCTCTTGTGCAGATATGATCGTTCCGAATATCACGGAAGCCTGCATCATGACAGGTACTGAGTACCGTGAAGTATACGACGAGGAGTATATCAAAGGATTGCTTTCCAAAGTCGTAAATCTCGGCGCGCGCATCAGCGTACTTACTGGAGTTTCCCTCAGTGAGGGAAAGACCGGTGTAATGGGATATGATAAAAAGAACGACGAGTTCTATGTATACCAGAACGACAGAGTCGGCGCGATGTTCCATGGCACGGGCGACCTCTTCTCGAGCACAGTGATCGGAGAGATCATGCACGGCAAGGACTGGAAAGATGCTATGAGGATAGCTGCAGACTACACTGCTCACACTATCAAGGTAACCATGGACGATCCTAAGAAGCCATGGTACGGAGTAAATTTTGAGGAGACGATTCCGGATCTGCTCGCAATGGAGTGATCCGTGCCGGAGATCAATGGAAAACAAGATAAATAGCATTAATACAATACGCAGCAGGCTCGGATTCCTGGGCCTGCTGGCGGTATCTTTCGCAAACTTCTTTATTGCACTCAGTTATTTCAGCAGCACGACTGTTTCATCAGGAGCGATGTTCAATGCAGGTGTTGATGTACTGGGTGCTTTTGTATGCGCCATGCTCTACTTCGGGTGCGAGGGTGCTAACCTTGACAGCTCAGATGAATCAACCAAATGGTTCCGGTGCCTGATACTGTTCACGAGCTTATCATTCCTCAATAATATTGTGCTCTGGTACCTGACAGGGAATGAAACCTATGGCAAATACTGCCTGCTCCTTTATTCAATAACCAAGTGGTTCGATTTTTCGCTCGTGCTGTTCTTTTATCTTTATGTAAGGGCGACACTGGAATTCAAAGACAGCGTTCTTGTGCGCTGGCTGAACAGAGCCATCAGTCTGCTGCTGATACCGATGGCCGTGCTGATACTGGTGAACCTGTTTGTTCCGGTCTGCTTCAAAGTGGATGAGCTTGGCAGCTTTACAAAAGGATCTTTTTACTGGCTCATCGATCTGTACCTTATGATCGTGGCTCCTCTCACGTCATTTCTTATTCTTCATTGTGATGTTTCGAAGAGGCAGAAGGCTGTAGCGTTTTCGTTCATATTCATACCGATCGTACACTACATAGCTACCGGAGGAGTTCAGGGATATGCGACTCAGTATGGATCTGTTCTTATCTCGCTGATTCTTATGTACTGCATTCTGTTCGGAGACAGATCCAGAAAGCTGGCATCAACACAGACTGAGCTCAGGACTGCAACACTTATACAGGATGCTATGCTTCCGAATATTTTCCCGGCATTTCCGGACAGACCTGAGTTCGACCTTTATGCGTCTATGGATACAGCCAAGGAAGTAGGGGGAGATTTTTACGATTTCTTCCTTATCGATAATGATCATCTGTGCATGGTGATAGCCGATGTAAGCGGCAAGGGCGTACCGGCTGCGCTGTTCATGATGGTCTCCAAAGTGATACTCCAGAGCTGTGCGATGCTGGGACAATCATCAGCTGACATACTCAACAAGGCCAATGAGGCTATCTGCAGCAATAACGAAACGAACATGTTTGTTACAGTCTGGGTCGGTATACTTGAGATCAGTACCGGTACTATCACTGCTGCCAATGCGGGACACGAATACCCTGTACTTATGAAAGACGGAGAATTCAAAGTGCTTAAGGGAAGGCACGGCCTGGTTATCGGTGCGATGGACGGCGTCGTATATAAGGACTACCAGATAAAACTTGAACCGGGAGACAAGCTTTTCCTATACACGGACGGAGTACCTGAGGCAACAAATAAGGATCTGAAGATGTTCGGCATGGACCGCATGCTTACGGTTCTGAACAGTAACAAAGACGCTTCATCGACCGTGATTCTCGGTAAAATGAAGGAAGCGCTGGACGAATTCGTAAGCGGTGCCGACCGCTTCGATGACATTACCATGATGTGCATCGGCTACAATGGTACAGATCACGTGAATTAATTTATATCTTGAAGAATAGCAACGCTCATACTATAATAACTCTGTTGTGGGGCGTTAGCTCAGCTGGGAGAGCGCAAGGTTCGCAATCTTGAGGCCAGGGGTTCGATCCCCCTACGCTCCACCACCAGACCCGTTGAAATTCAACGGGTCTATTCTTTTGGCGGTGGTTAGATGTGATTAGATAGTGATTAGATGGGGCAGAATCGCACGCTATGACAGTGATTTGGCGATTATTTCATAACGTTCATCATCTGTTGTGAGATCGTAACAGTAACATTGCTGAGTAGTTCGCAGGTCCTTATGACCAAATTCCTTCTGAATGATAAGATCATCTACACCGTTTACATGCAGTACTGATGCAACGGTCTTGCGTGTCTTATGAATGCTTCTATGTGGTATCCCGAGTTCTTCGCAATAGTTGTTGATCATTTTGCCTAAACCGGAATAAAAGCTTTCAAAGCCTTCGTCAACACAGAAGATAAACTTATCTGTCGGCATGTCCAGTCGCTCTCGCTCCCTGCGGACCATTTCTATGATATCAAGTGCGGCAGGGACGACGCTTACAGTTCTCCAGCCTTCGCTGTCCTTCAGGCGTCCTTTAAGGCATTTCATATCATGACTGTAGGAGTCGTGAAGGATTATCTGTTTACCGACAATATCGTCAAATCTCAGTGCGGTAATTTCTCCGCGTCTCAGCCCGACATACAGAAGAAATGCTATCGCTAATGGTATAAAGATCTGCACTCTGTCTCTTTTTCCTTCATATTGCTTGAATGCATATTGTATAAGAGCATCGCGCTCATCAGGGTAGAATACCTCTGTTTCACTAGGCTTCTTAACTTCCGGTTTCAGCACTCTGTTCTTAGGTATTCTGATTCTGTCAAAAGGATTGCTGTCGATTATTTCGCGTTCTACCGCGAAAGTCAGCATCTGGCGGATGACCAAAGAGAAATTATTATACTGATGTGAGTTCATATTATTTAAACGCACCTTCTTGAGTATCCATTCCTCTATATCAGCCTTTGTAAGAGTGCGTATTGGCTGCTTTGTGATTGGTTCTCCTTCATACATTGATTTCCACGTGGTCTTATCTCTCTTGATAGTGGCATCGGTCACATAGAGACTTTTATATTCCTGCCACTCCGGCAGCAGTTCCTCTAAAGTGATCTGTTGCTTTGCACGTAGCTTTTCAGCTTCTGTGTAGAATTCAAAGAGTAGTGTGACCAGCTCATCCTGAGAACCTCTTGAGACTAGTTTTCGCCCCTTAGGCTTGTCTGCATCAGGCAAATATGTTCTCCAACGTCCGTCTTCTCCTTCCCATATACTGTGTGAATGATTCTTTTGAACATAATTATATTTTTTCTTATTCATGGCTTTCTGCACGCCATCTGCGTCAAGCATACCATCGTCAATTAGTGATGACAATATTTCTTCGGCGGTGAAAGGTCCAGAAAAGCAATGCGTGTCGGTCGTGACAGCTGTGACAGCTTTATCCGGCGCGGTCGTCATTACTGTCACCGCCGTCACAGCTGTCACAGAGCTCGAAGGAGAGTATCCTTCCCTCAGCATGCGTTCTGCTGTATTTGTATACTATTCCTTCGTCAAGCAGGAGACTGCTCTTATACTGATTGACATACTTTGTAATGACGTTGGCGCCGACCGACTGATTGCCAAGTTCTTCAAGTAATTCAGTAGCCGAGCCTCTCCAGAAGCGTCTTTCCCTGATAAAGTCCACCAGTTTATGCATGATCTCAGGGGTATTCGCAGCTGCGATCTCTTCCTGAGTCCTGACGCTGACCAGTTCCCACTTACAGTCATTGAATTCTATGACGACTTCCAGAGGCTGAATGTCTCTGCCTTTGATATGAAGCGTTCCTCTGTTGCTGTACTCATTCTCTCTGTCAAGAAGAAGCATTGTATCAACTGCACCATTCAAGCCTTTGGTGCCGTTGAGCCTGTTGAATATGTTGTGCGC
>JAFRJV010000053.1 GCA_017432075.1 Mogibacterium sp.
AAGGCTGCTAACATGAAGAAGAGCATGACCGGACTTTCGATCTGTCCTCAGTGCCATGAGCCAAAACTTCCACACAGAGTATGTCCTACATGCGGTTATTATGACGGCAAGGACGTCGTGAACGCAGAGTAGTGGAAAGAAATTAAAAAGATCAAACGAAGCCCCTACGAGGGGGCTTTTGTTTTGTTAAGAAAACGATTACAAGAACAATATATTGTAGTATAATAGATTGGCTATCTACATTATATATGACATGAGGATCTATTAATGGCACAGCAGACAAATAACAACGGCACAAAACGCGGACCCGGAAGACCGCCCGGGAGCAAAAATAAGCCTAAGAATACAACGGCTAATACATCGCCAAAAAAGACTTCATATTCAGGAAATCCTACAAAACAGGAAGTTCTCGATGAGATGAAGCGCAGGAGCGACCGTGATAAGAGAAACAACGATGTGATCTGGAGCATCACTTTGATTGCCATCGCTTTGTTCCTTTTCTTTACGGTCGTCATGGATACTACCGGAAGCTTCGGACAGACAATACATGACATCTGCAACGGGTTGTTCGGAAAAATGGCATTCGTGCTGCCTTTCCTTGTTTTGATATTCGCTCTTCTTCTTCTCGGAGGAAAACTGAGCCACATAAACACCCGCACAGGTATCTTCAGCCTGCTTATCTTTATCAACATGTGCGTGCTGAACTCTTACAGATCTATTGATCCGGGCGATATAAGATGCGGCTTCAAGGACATCCTTGATTTCTATATTTATGGCGTGGACGGTAAAAAGGGCGGTGCGATCGGTATGGAGATAGGCTCCATACTGGCAAAACTCTTCGGGATGCCCGGACTTCTCATAATTTCGATCACTGTTCTTATAATATCGATCTTCATGGTCGCAAATTCTCCTATCTCAAGGCTGGCCGGTACGATCGGCTCAAAAAGAGAGCAGAGCAGGATACTTAAGGAACTCGAAGAAGATGAGAAGCGCAGGCTTACAGATGATCAGATAAAGGCAGCAGTAGCTGCGGATCCTTCTATATCGGCAACAGCTGAAGAGAAAAAACCGTTCTGGAAATCGATCATCAGCGGTATCATGCGTGAAGATGAACCGGCCGAAGCTGCGCCTGTATCAGCGGCTCCCGCTCCTACGCCGTCTGTTGACGACATCCCGAAACCGTTCGGAAGCAATGCCGCTTCACGTGCAGCCAATCTGGACTATACTCAGATAATCAATACACCTGTAAAGGGCACAGATAAAAAACTCAACAGGGGCACACTGTTCGACAGGATGAAGGGGATATTTGCAGGCATCGACAGCGAGACCGGTGAGACCATGACATCCGAGACCCTGAAAAAATCCGAACCATCAGGAAAGTCCGGTCTTAACAGTGAGAAATCCGCACCTAGAAACGTATACTCAGACAGCAGGAACTTCGATTCAGATAATGAGGATTTCGGTTATCCGGGAAGAAAAAGCACTCCTGCAAAAGCTCAAGTCAAGACCGGCATGGGTCTTGGCGATCCTGATGAGATCATTCATTCCGGATCATACGGACTTGATGGTCATGACAAATCAGGCAGAAAAATCAGGACGACCGGACTTGATCCCGCACCTGCTTCAAAAGCAGCGGCTGCTGCAACAAAGAGTGCCGCCGCGGTATCGAAGCCTAAAGATACCCAGCCAAGGACAGCTGAGCCGGCTGAACCTAAGAAGGAGACACCGGGTCCTGATGATGCTGCTATTGCGGCAGGTTTCAACACGGTGACCGATGACATGTCATATGAGCTACCTCCTGTAAGCCTTTTAAAGAAAGATACAGGTTCAAAGCAGCTGATGAACGATGCGCAGCTCCAGGCAAAGGCAGAGCTGCTGGAACAGACTCTGAATGATTTCGGAGTTGATGCAAGAGTGCTCAAGGTCACACAGGGTGCATCTGTTACAAGATACGAAGTGCAGCCTGCGACTGGTGTAAAAGTCGCAAGCATTACCAGGCTTTCCGATGATATCGCTCTCAATCTGAGAGCCAAGAGCCTCCGTATAGAAGCTCCTATACCGGGCAAGGCGGCAGTCGGAATAGAAGTGGAGAACGACAAGCCGGCTCCTGTACTTATACGTGATCTAATCGAATCAGACGAGTTCATGGAGGCATCATCCATAGTGGAATTCGTTGTAGGAAAGGATATTTCAGGTAACAATATCGTTGCTGACCTCCGCGATATGCCGCATCTGCTTATTGCAGGAGCGACCGGTTCCGGAAAGTCGGTGTGCATAAACTCGATAGTCACCAGTTTCCTGTATAAGGCAAGACCTTCCGAGCTTAAGCTCATCATGATAGATCCTAAAGTCGTAGAGCTCGGAAACTACAACGGGATCCCTCATATGCTGACGCCTGTAGTAACTGATCCGCGCAAGGCGGCGCGCGCACTTGCCATCGCCGTTGAGGAGATGGATAAGAGATATGAGCTGTTCGCAGAGCACAATGTAAAGGATCTGAATTCCTATAACGAGCTCATGAGAGTGGATCAGAGATACGCTGACTGCAAGCCGCAGATCGTAATCATTATCGATGAGCTTGCTGACCTCATGATGGCATCGCCTTCAGAAGTTGAGAATTCGATATGCCGACTGGCTCAGAAAGCGAGAGCGGCAGGCATGCACCTGATCGTCGCTACTCAGAGACCGTCTGTAGATGTAGTGACCGGACTCATCAAGGCAAACATACCTTCAAGGATCGCCTTCAGCGTGGCATCACAGTTCGACTCGCGTACTATTCTCGATATGGCCGGCGCAGAGAAGCTCCTTGGTAAGGGAGACATGCTGTTCTCACCTGTGGGATCAACCAAGCCATACCGAGTTCAGGGTCCTTATATCTCTGAGAAAGAGATCGATAAGGTCATCAGATTCGTTAAGAAAGAAGGCGGAAATCCTGAGTACGATGAGGAACTCAAGAGCGCGATCGAAAATGCCGACAAGAGATCCAGCAAGGAGCCTCAGGATGAACTGACAGAGGATGCGATAGCATTCATCTTCAAGTCAAAACAGGCTTCAGTATCGATGCTGCAGAGAAGATTCCGTATCGGCTATAACAGAGCCGCAAGGATCATAGATGAGATCGAAGAGAAGGGCATTATAGGTCCTTCCGACGGATCAAGACCACGTCAGTTGCTTATAACTGAAGAAGAATATTACGGAGGATACGAGTCAGAAGCAGAACCGGAGCCTGAACCTGAACCGGTCCGTGTACATGAGCCGGAGCCTGAACCTGAACCGGTATATATCCCTGAAACGGCAAAAGAACCTGAATACGAGATGGCTCCTGAAGATGACGGCATACGCGGTTCAAGCGGTCTCAGCACCACACAGGCGATGGATTCCTTCAATTCTCTGCCTGAGTCAGTGCGCAGAATGATAATGGATGCAGACAGTGAAAGCGACTAATATGAAAGTTTTCATAGATACATACGGATGTGCTAAAAATGAATATGATTCGTCGGTTCTTGCAGCATCTCTCGTTGAAAAGGGATGCTGTATCGTGAATGATGCCGGTGAGGCTGATGTCATAATACTGAACACCTGCGGCTTTATAGAAGACGCCAAAAAAGAGTCGATCGAGAGAATTTTCGATCTGGCCGGTTTTCGAAGGGATGATCAGAAGCTTATAGTCACTGGATGTCTTTCCGAGCGCTATCATAAGGAACTTTCCGAAGAAATACCTGAAGTGGATATGTTTTTCGGCGTAAATGACTATGACGACATACCTGACCTGATACTTTCAGGAGCGCAAAATAATAATGAAACCGGTACGGATATGGTGGGATGTACACTGGACAGACTTCCTTACCGCAAGCGTCTTATAGATGAAGATTCATTTTTTGCATACATGAAAATAGCCGAGGGATGCTATAACGCGTGCAGTTTCTGCGCCATACCGGGTATAAGGGGAACGTTCCGCTCAAAGAAAATAGAGGATTGCATAAGAGAAGCGGAAGATCTTGCGGCAAAAGGGATCAGGGAACTCATTCTTATTGCCCAGGATACATCGCAGTACGGACGTGATCTTTATGGTGAAGTGAGGCTTCCTGAGCTCCTGCACAGACTCTGCAGAATTGACGGCATTGAATGGATCAGATTGATGTATGTTTACGATAACGGTATTACTGACGAACTGATCGAAACGATCGCCGGTGAGCCTAAAATATGCAAATACATCGATATGCCGATCCAGCACATTTCTGACAATGTACTGAACAGGATGAGAAGACGTTCCAGCGGCGACTCAATTAAGAAAGTCATACAGAAGCTCAGAAACAGGATACCTGATGTACATATCAGAACAACACTTCTTGTTGGTTTTCCGGGTGAGACACAGGAAGATATCGATGAGCTCATTGACTTTATAGATACATATGATATCGACAGACTCGGAGCCTTCGCATTCTCGGATGAGGAAGGTACGCCTTCTTTCACCATGGACGGAAAGATACCGGAAGAAGAGCGTGCTGCAAGGCGTGATCTCGTGATGCAGCATCAGCAGGCTGTCAGCGAAAAGCTGAATGAACAAAAGATAGGTAAAATCTATGAAGTCATCGTCGATGAGTGCATAGATACCGGTATAGAGGACAGCGGAGTAACTCTGTACTCCGGACGCACAAGATATGATGCGCCGGAAATAGACTGCGCAGTAAGCTTCACTACAAACAATACCGACCTTTATCCGGGAGATATTGTAAAAGTACGCATAACAGACACTTATGAATATGATCTGGAAGGAGAAGAGGTAACAGAATGAATCTTCCAAACAAACTTACAGTAGGACGTATTATTGCAGTTCCGTTTTTCATAGCGGCTTATCTGATCGGATATTATCCGGCCGCACTGGTGATCTTCATCTGTGCCGCGTTAACAGACGCACTGGATGGCAAAATTGCACGTTCCAGGAACCTGGTCACGAATTTCGGCAAGATCATGGATCCGCTGGCAGACAAGATCCTTGTTTATTCCGCGCTCTGTCTGTTTATTGAATCGGATATCATCAAGGCGTGGATGCTGATCATCATTCTTGCACGCGAATTCGTTGTAGCGGGCATGAGAACAGTCGCGGCTTCAGAAGGCACGGTTCTTGCAGCCGGTATGTCAGGAAAAATCAAGACAGTGCTTCAGATGGTAGCAGTTGTCCTGTATCTTTTTGCGCTTTGCCTTACAAATGCTAAAGAGACAGTAATGATGATAGCAGACTATGTATTCTATGCATCACTGATAATGACGGTATACTCCGGCGCTGAATACGTCTGGAAGAACCGCAGTGTTTTCAGTATGTAAGGAGGAAGGGCTTTGAAGACATCCATACTAGCCGTCGGCACCGAACTTCTATTCGGCCAGACCGTAAATACAAATGCCACATTTCTGTCAGACAAGCTCAATCATATGGGCTTTGATGTCATGTATCACTTTGTGGTAGGAGACAATCCTGCAAGGCTGAAGGCCAAGCTGGAAGAAGCTTTCAGTGATACAGATCTCGTAATAATGACGGGCGGACTAGGACCGACACAGGATGACCTCACTAAAGAGATGGTCGCAGAATACATGGGCAGGGGCATGTACCTTGACGCGAATGTCATGGATCAGCTTAATGAGTTCTTTGAAAAACTCGGAAGAAAAATGACAGAGAACAATGTCAAGCAAGCCTATCTCCCTGAAGGATGTACTCCTTTCTATAACGCTTCCGGTACAGCACCGGGATTTGCTCTCAGAGCAGACGGCAAAACGGCAATATGTCTTCCGGGACCTCCGCGTGAACTGAAGTGGCTATGGGACAACGGAGTCAGAGAATATCTTGAGCAGTTCATGGAGAAAAAGATGTTCTACCGTGTCATCCGCACGATAGGAATCGGGGAATCCGATCTTGAAACACTGCTCATGCCTGTGATAGACGGGCAGACAGATCCAACCGTTGCTACATATGCAAAAGAAGGAGAGTGTACGCTTCGGGTAGCTTCACAAAGAGACACTATCGAAGAAGCCGAGCAGGCAGTACAGGAAATGACGGCGCGAATAGATGAACTCGTCGGAGACTTTATTTACAGCTACGACGATGAAGATCTCAAAGAGGTAGTCGTAAGGATATTGAAAGAAAAAGGACTGAAGATCACTTCCGCCGAATCATGTACGGGAGGCTCATTTGCTGCAGCTATCACTGATGTAGCAGGCGCTTCTGAAGTGTTATCTTCAGCCTATGTAACATATTCAAATGAAAGTAAGGTAAGGGAAGTTGACGTTCCTGCTGAACTGATTGAAAGATTCGGTGTCGTAAGCCCTCAAGTAGCAGAAGCCATGGCTGAAGGAGCCAGGGCCCGCTCAGGAGCAGACATCGCAGTATCTATCACGGGCTATGCAGGACCGGAAGCTGATCCGGGACATGAAGCGGGAGAAGCATATATAGGATTTGCGATGGGGGATAAAACGGGACACCATGATATCAGCACATCCAGAAATGATCGTAAGTGGAACCGCAACTATTATCTGCTGAGGATGCTCAGAGCTGTTTATATGCTTATAAACAGGTAAAGGTCCGGTACAGTAAAAAGGTGCCGGGAACGATAAAAAGTCCTTGAAATGTCAAATAAAGGGCTTTGAGCGTTCGACAAACCCGGGTAACTGAAAATATAATATTGACAGCACCGGACTGCAGCAGTATTATAAACAAGAACAAGCGTTCTATTTTTAAAACGGAGGAAATATGGCAACACAGAATGCGGAAAACGCCGCAAAAGAAAAGGCATTACAGCAGGCTCTGGATCAGATCCAGAAACAATACGGCAAAGGCGCGATCATGAGACTGGGAGAATCCGGTCCTGTAAGCAATATAGATGTTATCTCAACCGGTTCGGTAAGTCTTGACTTCGCAACGGGAGTAGGCGGATATCCAAGGGGACGTATCATCGAAATCTACGGTCCTGAGTCTTCGGGTAAAACAACTCTCACGCTCCATGCGATAGCAGAAGCACAGCGTAATGGAGGCCAGGCTGCATTCATCGATGCTGAGCATGCACTTGATCCGGTATATGCCAAAAACCTTGGTGTAAATGTTGATGAACTTCTTGTATCACAGCCGGATACAGGTGAGCAGGCACTCGAGATCTGCGAGATGCTCACAAGGAGCGGGGCGGTTGATATCATCGTTATAGACTCAGTTGCTGCTCTCGTACCGAAGGCAGAGATCCAGGGTGATATGGGAGATTCTCATGTGGGACTTCAGGCAAGACTCATGTCGCAGGCTCTCCGTAAGATCGCAGGTGCCATCAACAGATCGAGCACGTGCGTTATCTTCATCAACCAGCTCAGGGAAAAGATCGGTGTTATGTTCGGTAATCCTGAGACTACTACAGGCGGACGTGCGCTGAAGTTCTATGCTTCAATGAGACTCGATGTCAGAAAGATCGATACAATCAAAAAGGGTGAAGATGTCCTCGGTAACCGCACTCGTGTAAAGATAGTAAAGAACAAAGTAGCTCCTCCTTTCAGGAAGGCTGAATTCGACATCATGTACGGAACAGGAATATCACTTTCCGGAGACATTCTCGATCTGGCATCAGATGTTGGCATAATCGACAAATCCGGATCCTGGTACAGCTATAAGAATGAAAGGATCGGACAGGGAAGGGAGAACGTCAAGGCATATCTCGAAGCAAATCCTGAAGTTCTCGAGGAGATACGCGGCAAACTGATGCAGCATCTCATGGGCACCAATGAAGATGGGCTCAAGGTAGATGAAGACGGAGTCGTGATCGAATAAAAATGGAGCTTTTTAAAGGAAGACCGTCAGACCTGTCAGACAGATCTGAAAAGGAAATCAGGGTATACGATCTGCTGGACAGTCTGAATATTGAATATTTCAGACTTGATCATGCACCGGCTTTCGGTTCTGAAGAAGAGCTTTGCAAAGAGATAGAAGAATCTCTTGGAGCAAGGATCTGCAAAAATCTTTTTCTTGCGAACCGTCAGCGTACAAAATTCTATATGCTGATGATGCCGGAGCATAAAGTGTTCCGCAGCAGCGATATTTCAAAGCAGGCCGGCAGTTCAAGACTGCATTTTGCCGAGTCCGAATATATGGAAGAGCTTATAGGGTGTTCATCCGGTTCTGCCAGTGTCATGGGTCTGATGAATGACACGGATCACCGGGTACAGTTGCTTGTAGATGACGATGTGATCAATTCTAAGTATGTAGGATGCCATCCGTGTATAAACACTTCGAGCCTCAGGATCAAGTCAGAAGATGTATTCGGTAAGTTTTTAAAAGCTACCGGCCACGATTTCATTATCGTACACGCTGAATAATATAGAAATTTCTAAAATTCCTTCTTGACCTTGCAATTGCAATGTAGTATCATTTTCTGCGGTTAACCGCACGGAGCGGGTTTTTCAAGCGTAGCACCCAAACTCCGGCGAGTCTGGTTTAAGGAGGAATTTGATATTATGTATGCTATCATCAAAACAGGTGGCAAGCAGTACAGAGTACAGCAGGGAGACGAGTTCAGAGTTGAGAAACTCGTTGCTAACGTAGGCGATACAGTCGTATTTGACGAAGTCGTAGCTGTAGGCGGAGACAAGCTTGTCGTAGGCACACCATTCGTAGAAGGATACGCAGTTGAGGCTGAGGTCCTCGAGCAGGGCAAAGCTGATAAGGTAATCATCTACAAGTACAAGGCTAAGAAAGATTACAGACGTAAAAACGGTCACAGACAGCCATATACGCTGGTAAAGGTAACCGGTATCGGCGCTTCCGCCAAGAAGGCAGAGAAGGCCGCTAAGGCTGAAGAGCCTGCAATGGAAGAAAATGCTGCACCAAAGGTCAGCGCTTCGATGAAGAAAGACGAGCTTCTGGCAGTTGCAAAAGAGATGGGAGTCGAGGTAGACGCTAAGGCTACAAAGGCTGACATCATCGCTGCTATCGAGGCTAAGTAATTTAGAGGAGGAAGCAAGATGTCAAGTAAAAAAGGAGTAGGAAGTTCCAAGAACGGCAGAGACTCCGAGGCGAAAAGACTTGGACTCAAGGTAGGTGCCGGTGAATATGTAAGCGCAGGAAGCATCCTCATGAGACAGAGAGGAACAAAGTTCCACCCT
>JAFRJV010000054.1 GCA_017432075.1 Mogibacterium sp.
CTGAATTCGTCCAGACAGCCTGCCTGCAGGAAAGACCAATTCAGTACGCCTCCGCCGCTGATAAGAAGCCTTTCGATGCCGAATAAAGATTTCAGTTTTTCGAGCATAAGCGGAATATCAAGCGCTTCTTTCCCCGCAAACAAATAGGAAATCTGATGCTTTCGCAGCTGTGCAATATAATCATCCGACACGTTCTCTGTCAGAACAACGATGATGTGGGATCTCGATCCTCTCCGTTCAACATACCCTTTGTTCCAATTAAGCCTCCCTTCGATATCTACCGCTACGGCGAACGCATCAAGGTCCGTTTTTACCGCCATATCCTCTCTGGGAAAATGCTCATCGGTCTTCTCCGGCTGCTCCTTGTATCCATCTGCGTAGATCTCTGCCGCTGTAACGGCTCCGTTCAGCACCGCCTTACAACCGTATTCCGCACGGATCTCATGGGAAGCCGCAAGCACCGGTGTAAGTTCCGGCATTTTGAAGTAATCACCATCGATCTTTCCGTCGACGGAAGCAATCATGTGGCAGATCACATAGGGTCTTTTTGTCTTATCCATAACTTCGTCGCCTCCAATATCAGTAACTGAGTCCTGTGAGCCAGTCCCTCACCGAATTTCCGGCATCCTCCGCATTCTCACCTGCGATAGCAATCCCATCCAAAACTTCCGCACCCGGCTCTAATCCTGCAATGTCTTTGTAAGTGCCGCCGTCACGGGACCCGGCATGGTTATTAAAGGGAATGATTGTTTTGCCGCTAAAATCGTAAGCATCAAAGAATGACTGCATGATCATCGGAAGGTGATAATACCAAATGGGATATCCTACAAAGATAACATCATAGTCCTCCGGATTTACGTCCAGCGTGAACTCCGGTCTGGCGTCGTCCGCCTGCTCTGCTCTCGCCTGATCTGCTGCATCCCGATAAGCAAGAGGATAGGCTTCCACAGGCACAATCTTTGCAACGTCAGCATCCACCTGCTCGTGAATCAGTTCCGCCACATATTCAACAGACGAAACATCACCAACTCGCGGCGTGGCTGACGAAATGGCGTCTACCGTATCCGCGTTTGCGGGGGGAGAAATAGACGATCAGTGTTTTATTGCCCGAAGTGTTCTCCTCATCTGCAGCAACACCGCTTTCCGAACCGTTTACTGATGAGTCTGTTGAAGCGGGCTGCGACCCACATGCAGCAAGAGAGAAAACCAAGACAGCAGCCAAAAGCAATCCTATTATTCTTTTCATGTGATAAAAGCTCCTTTCCAATTAGCAAATATCCGTCAGAAGATGCCTGCACCCTCTGACGGATATCCTTATTCCTCGGTGTTCCAGGCGTTATTATTTCAGGCTGGCAAGCCAACTTGCTATCGCTTCCGGCACACCTTTTTCCGCATCGCTCATCTCCACGGGGAGACCTTCGAGCACTTTTGCATTCGGCTCCAGTTCCCGAATTGTCTGATATGTTCCACCATCTCTTGAACCCATATGTGTGTTAAAAGGCACGACCTCTTTTCCACTGAAATCATATTTGTCAAACAGCGTGTAGATAATCATCGGGAATGTGTAGCACCACATTGGATAACCGATATAGATCCGGTCATAACCTGCGATGTCTATCTCGTCCCGAATAGCAGGACGCTGATCCTCGTCATGCTCACGCTGAGCAAGTCTCTGGAGAGACGGATAATGATCCCGGTTCCCATCATAGGGTGTTACGGGTACGATTTCCTGAATATCCGCACCAGTCTGCTTTGCGATTTCCTCCGCAACGAGCTTTGCCGTTCCATAGACAGAAAAATAAAGTACAAGTTCTTTTGCCATGCCCGTGCTCCTTACAAATCTTCTTTTAATTCCAATGTGGCGTACATTTTTATCAGTTCCGGCGTGGCATGATAATTACGGATTCCTTTGTTCACCTTTGCAATCTCTGCCATCTCCTCATCCGTCAGACAGAAGTCAAAGATGTCAAAATTATCTCGGATATGATCGGGATTCTTGGATCCCGGAATCACAATATTTCCACTCTGAATATGCCACCGCAGTATAATCTGAACATTGCTCTTGCCGTACTTAGCTGCCAGATTTTCAAAGACCGGCTCACTTAGCAAGTCCTTATTTCCCTGTCCGATGGGCGCCCATGCCATGAGAGCCATATCCGTCTTTGCGAGGATCTCTTTCAGTTCAGTTTGCGGATAATATGGATGTGTCTCATCCTGTACAACCTGCGGTTTGGTTTCAGCCCATTCGATTGCTTCTTCCAGCAGATCCAACGGAAAGTTAGAGAGACCGATTGCCCTGACCTTCCCTTCTTTCATAGCCTTTTCAATGTTCTTGTAGCCTTCTTTCCACTTCTCAGTCGGCTGATGCAGGAACAACAGATC
>JAFRJV010000009.1 GCA_017432075.1 Mogibacterium sp.
AGGACGCCGATAATGCCGATGACGATAATGCTTGAACTAAAGTACATATGGTCTCCTTTTGTGCACAGGTTTTGTGTACAGTGCGATTATAGTATTGTGAAGATTTTGTGTCAACCTTTTTGTGAAAAAAATCAATTTTCGGCCCTTAATTTGTGTACATAATACAAAACAATCGGTTTTTGTATATAAAAGCACAAAAAACCTCCCAAATTGGGAGGTTAAATTACTGTATTTTTGTTCTATCCAACTATTGCGGAGTACCGTCTGAATTGAAGAGCGGCAGATATTCGAGGAATGTGATATCTGTACGGTCAGCAGCCTCGCCCTCTGCGAGGACAGTGAACTTGCCTACGATGTTTCCGCCGACGGTCTCTACCAGTGTCTCGAGTGCAGCGAGGGACTCGCCGGTGCTGATGACGTCATCAACTATCAGAGTGCGTTTACCCTGGATCTGCTCTCTCTCGTCTCTTCCGAGGCAAAGTGTCTGGATATGGTCTGTAGTGATCGAGTTGACCTGGACCTTTACGACATCCTGCATGTAAAGCTTTGCACCCTTGCGCGCTACGATATAAGGCTTTCCGGACTGACGTGCCATCTCATAGCACAGAGGAATGCCTTTGCTCTCTGCAGTGATGAGCACATCGAACTCAGGTGCCTGCTTCAGAAGGTCGCGGGCTGCAGCCTCAGTTACCTCTACATCATTGAACATAATGAAACCTGCGATATACAGGTCGTCTGTGACCTTGCAAAGCGGCAGATGCCTCTCGAGGCCTGCGATAGTCATCTTATAATCCATGGTCGTTTCCTTTCGATTATCACAATACCAACAGAAAAATTTTATCACAACACACAATGCTTTTGTAGTTTTTTTGTTGTCACAGGTCTGTTAATCCTTCGGGACCATCTTGCATACGATTATGTAGCGGGCATCCTCGAACTCATATGCGCATGTCGAAAGCATCACCAGTCTGTCCTCGGTCGTTACTTCTATGTTTGTTATGTAATCCGCAAGCTGAACTATCAGGTTAAGATACGCCTGCTTTTCATTTTCATCTTTTATATTGGTCAGATAGATGTTGCTGTCAGACGGCTCGTTCAGAAAAGCCCAGATCACGAGATCGAACTTCCCTTCAGGTGTGGTGAGCTCGAGTCTCGAATGCTTTTTGCAGTATTCAGGATCTCTGAGCTCTTTCAGACACGCAAACATGGTGCCGTCTTTCATGTGGTGTCCGTATACTATTGTATTGAACTGCCTGAAAGGCGCCTCTGTTATGCAGTCAGCAAACAGCGTGCCGCATCCGCCCCACGTACGGTCGAAAAGCATGCTCAGATACATTTCGTTGTTCTCGCCCTGCACGACCGGATAATCTATGACAGTATCCTTATAGACCAGCCAGCCGATAACATCCGGGTTGATCTTTCTGAGCGCATCAAAATCGATGCTGTCACCCGCCAAATCTGAAATATTGTCATATACCACCCTGTCGGCATGATATCCTTTCCATATTGTGAATAGCTTCCACCCGGATACCAGCATGATGCCGGCAAGGCATATCATGATGATCTTCAGTGCTGCACGTCTGACCTTTCTGCCTTTTTGTGCTTTCTTTGGTTTTTCGTCCATTTCCCCCATTGTACACCCCGGCCCGGTATCAGGCTTCAGGTATCTCTATCTCCCTATAACCTTTCATGAAATCATATATGGCAGCCAGAGCTTTGTCTGTGCCTCCCGGAGTCTCCGATTCTACGTTGAGCGCCATCACAGGGTCATGAAGCGACATCCTGAGAAGGAACCAGCCCCTGCACCCATCCAGATCGTAGTTGACTCTCACACCTTCGTAGTTCGGCTCTACCACCTCAAGTGTATTTGAATACTCAGCCCACTTGCCGAAGTCCTCAAGCACTCCTGTTCCGTATTTTCTGAAATCTTCCGCTTTGATCTTGAACCTGATCTCCTTCGACTCAGCCGGTGATTCCAGGCCGTCAAGAAGAGCCATTATATCTTTCCCCTGAGCCTTGAGCTTTGCTGCATTGATAACTATCTGAACGGCAAGGAAAGCCCCGTCATCAAGGTAGTAGTTATCGGAATAAGCAGCGTGACCGGATGTCTCTATTGCAAGGAAGGCCTGCTCTCCCTCAGCATTGAGCTCTTTCGCCTTGTTGATAACGTTCTTGTATCCTCTCTTGAACCTCAGGTGCTTAAGGCCGAGCTTGCCTTCAAGGAACTCGTGAAGCTCATTCGATGTGACGCTGTCTGTAACAACTGTGCCTCCCGGATAATCGTCTGCCGCGAGAGCTGCAGCAAGAGCAACGATCTCATTGCGGGCGATCGGGATCCCTCCCGGACCTACAGCAGCAGATCTGTCGCCGTCAGTGTCGAATATTATACCGAGGTCTGCATTGTTATCCTTTACCGCCTTGCATATTGCTGCCATCGCTTCGGCGTTTTCCGGATTGGCCGGATGATTAGGAAACATGCCATCAGGTTCAAGATAAAGGCTGCCGCTCACATCAGCCCCCATTTTTTCCAGTACTTCCTTTGCAAAGAAGCCTGCCGCTCCGTTGCCCGCATCGACTACGATGTGCATGCCTTTCAGATATCCCGGTACCTCTCTTAGTCCCTGGGAAATCATCTGACGAAGGTACGCTGCATACATCATGGTGACGTTTGTCTTCATTTCCTCGTAGACTCCGCCGATAAAATTATAGCGGCTGGCCAGTCTGAGTATCTCAGCAATGTCTTCTTTTTCCGGTCCGCCCTCAGCTGTGAAGAATTTGAAGCCGTTGCGCTCATACGGAAGATGGCTTGCCGTGATCATAATTGCACCGTCAAATTCAAACTGCGGCATGACCGTGGACATGAACATTGCAGGCGTTGTTGAAAGCCCTGCGTCATAACCTTCGGCACCCCAGAGCGCTATCGCCTCAAGCACGCCCTCTTTGAGCATGTCGCCGGATATACGTGAATCCTGACCCACGCACACCTTGAGCATCACAGGGTTCTTCTGCACTTTTTTTGAAAGCCAGTAGATATAGGCTCCGGTTATGCGTCCGGCAGTCTCTTTGGTCAGATTCGGTTCAGCCCCGCCTTCAGTCTGTATTGCAACTCCGCGGATATCGCTTCCGTTCTGCAGCTTTGTAAAATCGATCATCTTTTCCTCCAAAACAAATGATGTCCCTTGCCATTTTACCACACACGTATACCCTGTTGATGTAAAACAGACAGTTTTTATTTTTGTGCGGCGAAGAATAATCCGCGAAGGACGCGAAAGCGCCTGCCCGAGCGCGCGGAGCTTACCTGAGTAAGTGAGCACGCGAGGGCAGGCGCTGACAAAGTCATGCGTGGATTAGTGAGCCGCTTAGCCTGCACTGTTGAGCAGCAGCAGTCCAAATACCAGAGTAAAGAGCGCTACTGTCTCTACGATACCGATAACGATGAAGTAGTTAGCAGTACCTTTTCCTGTTGCACCAAGAGCATCGGATGCAGCAGCTGCGCATCTGCCCTGGAAGAGAGCTGACATTCCGATAGCAAGTCCTCCGAAGAGACCTACGCCGAGAGCCATGCCGGCATCACAGTTTGCACCGTTGATGAAGTTCATCAGCAGGAATCCGTAGATGGTCTGTGTAAGAGGAGCACCTGTGAAAGCGATCATAATGAATGGAGCTGGCTTTCCGGCAGCATAGCATTTCTTCCATGCGCCTACCGAGGACATTCCGGCAAATCCGGCACCAAATGCAGAACCAGCAGCAGATAAACCAAGGGCCGCAGCCATACCTATAAATGCAAGATTCATAATAATTTCTCCTTTTCTATTTGTTTACTTTCTTAAATGGTTCATATGGCAGTCCTGTCCACTCGAGGCCTACCTGACCCGAGAACTCGAGTACGTTCAGACGCACGCCGTGAACGACTACCGACAGGAAACACATTATTATGTTGAGTGCATGGCCTATAAGTACGACCACTACACCGAGGATTATCAGAGGGCCGTGCATACCTGCCGCGATCCCGTTGAAGCTCTGTGAGATCGCAACGCCGGCCATACCGACTGCGAACAGTCTTATGTAACTCATTACATTTCCGAAACAGCTTATCGTATCAAGGAAGTCCGTAAACGCATTTGCCAGACCTGCTTTGAGTCCCTGCCCGAATGTCAGGTCAGGCGACATGCCGCCAAACAGCAGTACAAGTACGAAAGCAACGCCGATCAGCGCAAACACCGGCACAAGGCTGATGTTTTCGTGGATGACCAGATTGAGTGCCAGGAGGTACATCGCTACTACAGCGATCGCCCAGCCTAAATTGGATACCCACGACAGATCCTTTTTAGGAAGCTTATCTTTTATCGCAAGGATGGATCCGAGCACCATCTGGATAGCGCCTATCGAGAACGAGAACTTCATTATAGCGTTCTGTGTCTCTGTTGATGTCAGTCCGAAGTAATCAGGATATGTCGCCAGGCTCGGTATTACGAGGCCTTTCAGCAGCGGCACCTTCATTGCGCTTTCCATTCCGAACCACGTACCGGTAACAGCTCCCCATATAATGGTTGCTATCGACAGTACGAAGAGCAGGAATGTAACAGTGCTTCCCTCCTTCTGCTTTACTCTGAGTGCGATCGTTCCGATCAGTATGAGTACACCATAGCCTCCGTCTCCGATTATCATAGCGAAGAACAGTGTGAAGAACAGGAGGAACCAGAGCGATACATCCTGTTCCCTGTAGCCAGGAAGAACTCCGAGGATGTTGAACACCGGCTCAATGAGTTTTGAAACCTTATTGAAGCGAAGCTTCGTAGGTATCTTATCATCGTCTTCGGCTACATCTTCGGCCGCCCATGCGAATTTCTTCTCGGCTGCCATGGCTTTGACCTTGTCGAGCTCGACTTCAGGGACATAACCGGATATCCACACGAAGTCATCATCGCCCTGAGCAGTCGCGTTTGCTGATGAGTAATTCACCTCATTCTGCACCTTGAGCATCTGATTTTTGAAGCTTGCGTCATAAATGGATGCAGCTTTAAGAGTCTCGTTGCATTCATCTATTCCCTTGTTGGCATCTTCGATCTTCTGCTTAAGCTCGCTAATGCTGTTTTCACCAGGTATAAACTCGCTTGCCTGAATGGATGGCGGAAGTGTACCGAATACAGCTACCGCATCCTGCTTATCGACAGGTGCAAGGCGGAGATACCGCACACCTTCTTCGGCCTGCAGGGCCTGGAACTCTTTGCTGCCCATACGATAGAAGTGGAAGTCGTAACCTTTTTCCTTCAGATCCTTCAGCTCTTCAGGTGAAAATTCACCCCATGCTGCGATCCTGTCTATCTCTGTGTTGGCAGCGCTTATCTCCTGCCCCAGGGCCGTCTTGCGGTCTATTGCCTCAAGCACCCCGTCGTACATTTTGTTGAATTCATCGTCCGTGAGGATCTCGCTTGCCGGAACCTGCTTTTTCTCTGCATAGTCCTTGAGGGCCATCTGAGTCTTTGACATGGTCTGGAAACGGTCGGTTACCTCACGATCCGCACTTTGTTTTTCTGCGAGATGCATTACGCCTATTTCTCTCAGGCTTTTTATCATCTCGTCTTTAGCAGAGGCAGATGTGACGATGTGTACAATTTTCATTTTTTCTACCATCGTTATACCTCCACTAATTTCTTCTTTGAGATCTTGCCGCGGACTACCGCTGCCGTCTGCTGGTCTCCAAGGTATACCTGGATGACTCGTATGTTCTCTTTGGCTTCAGGGATCTTGACCT
>JAFRJV010000055.1 GCA_017432075.1 Mogibacterium sp.
ATCGAGGTCATCAGAGCTGTTTCTTCGCCGCATACGAACGCTCCTGCACCGAGTCTGAGGTCTACATCGAAATCGAATCCGGATCCGAAGATGTTCTTACCGAGCACGCCATAGTCTCTGGCCTGGTCGAGAGCGATCTTCAGTCTATCAACAGCGATAGGATACTCAGCTCTTACATAGATGTAGCCCTGGTTAGCGCCGATAGCATAGCCGGCAATAGCCATAGCTTCAAGGATTGAATGAGGGTCTCCCTCAAGGATGGATCTGTCCATGAATGCGCCCGGGTCGCCTTCGTCAGCGTTGCAGGCTACGAACTTCTGAACTTCTCCTCTGTTTGCAGATGCGAACATCCACTTTCTTCCTGTTGGGAATCCGCCGCCGCCACGGCCTCTGAGTCCCGAATCCACGACTTCCTTGATAACATCATCAGGAGTCATCTCGAGCAGAGCCTTAGCGAGAGCCTGATAACCGTCTCTTGCAATGTACTCATCGATATCTTCAGGGTCGATCTTACCGCAGTTACGGAGAGCCATTCTGAGCTGATCCTTATAGAACGGGGAATCAACGTAGTGGATCTTCTCTCCGTTTGGAAGCTCTTCTACCATGAGATATTCATCGACAGGTGCTCCTCCGAGGATATGCTCATTGAAGATGCGCTCCACCATATCAGGCTTAACTTCCTGATAGAAGATGTTTCCAGGATGTACTACCATGATAGGTCCCTTAGCGCAGAGTCCCTGGCAGCCTGTCTGGATGATCTGGATCTCGTCCTTCTTGCCGGCAGCATCGATCAGCTTATTGAGTTCGTCTATTACCTCAACGCTGTGGTTTGACTGGCAGCCGGTACCTCCGCAAACGAGGACGTAGGTCTTGACGGCTTCTTCTGCAGTGTCAGGATTGAATCTGATGTCGATCTGACCGCACTTTGCCGCCTTGATGTCTTTTATTTCTTGCAGTGTTTTCATGACTTGCCCTCCATTATGCGTTATTCGTATTTCGCAAGGATGCCGCCGACTCTGTCAGGGGTCATCTTACCATATACATCTCCTGCAACGATCATAACAGGTGCCAGTCCGCATGCGCCTACGCAGCGGCAAACCTCGAGAGAGAACTTGCCGTCAGGGGTGCATTCGCCGTCGCCGATTCCAAGCTTAGCCTCGACTTCCTCGAGAACCTTGCCTGCGCCCTTTACGTAGCAAGCTGTACCGAGACATACCGATACGATATACTTGCCCTTAGGCGACATCGAGAACTGCGCATAGAAAGTAGCTACACCGTAAATCTTTTCGATAGGAATACCTGTCTCATCGGAAATGATCTTCTGTACCTGGTAAGGAAGATATCCGTAGATATTCTGTGCCTCCTGCATGATAGGCATCAGGGCTCCCTTCTGGCCTTTGTACTTGGCGATCACTTCGAGCAGTTTGGCTTCCTGATCTTTAGTTCCCTTGAAAGGAACGCTCGATACTTTCATCTGCTAGTGCCTCCTTTATACTTATCTAATTCCTACAAACTTAATGGGGATTAAAGCCTGGAATTTCAATATCTTCAGCCACTCCTCCATTCATAACCATTTTACCTTATTGTTAGAATTCTGGCAATGTTTAACTTTGTTTATTAATTATCACCGGTTCAGTTATATTTAATATTTATATGTTGTATTAAAGGATGCCTTAACACATTTCCCGGAATTTGTTATTCCTGACAACTTTTTAACAAAAACGTTAACCTATTGTATTAAAGATGAGCTTAACTCCCCTCTTTATCTTTAATTAATAGTTCATGTTTTTTATTCTGAACGTAAAAATCTTAAACTCGTGCTATAATCCTTTTTATGACTGACACGGTTTTGTGTCAGGATCAAAACTCAGAAACGGAGAAGCTATTAATGATATACCCTGAATTTCCGCAAGAAGGATCTTATGTAGGAATATGTGCCCCGAGCGCAGGTGTCGGCTGTAAGCTCGATTCGTTTGACATGTCTCTTGAGATACTCGAGCAGACCGGACTTCAGCCTTGCGAAACGGAAAGTGTAAGGAGTGAAGACTGCCCTTCTGCTCCGGCTGATATACGCGGTCAGGAATTCAATGAGCTTTTCGCTGATGACGATATAGACATGGTGTTCTGCGCAGCAGGCGGAGATTATGCAGTCGAGATGCTTCCTTATATAGACTGGGATCTCGTTAAAGCCAGCCCCAAATGGTTCTCCGGCTACTCCGACCCGACAGCGATCGAGATGCTTTTCACTACCGTCTTTGACATAGCCACCATCTACGGTGTCAATGCCGGGGCCTGGGACTGGAGACCTCTGCACGAGTTCCACTTCAACGCACTTTCGGTCATCTTCGGTGACATGCCTGTGCAGCATTCATACGATTTTTATAATTCAACGGGATTCAACGAAGAAACTGAAGAATATGAGATGGATGCTCCGGTGGAATGGCTGCTATTCCGCGGAGACCCGGAAGAATGTGAATTGTATGAGGAAAACGAACTGGATGTGACAGGCAGGCTTATCGGCGGATGCATTGATGTTATCGATGAATGTATCGGTACTCCATATATCGATCTTACCGGTTTCGCCGAAAGATATAAGAATGACGGGCTTATATGGTTCTTCGACAACTTTGAACGCACACCTATGGGACTTATGTATTCCATGAACAGGCTGAAGCAAATGGGACTGTTTGATCATGCAAAAGCAGTTATCATCGGCCGCACCTGCTTCACCGGTGATGCTTCAGATGACGATTATCTGGAACAGCTGGAAAGAGTATTCGGAGATATGGATGTTCCGCTTATATGGAATGCCGATATTGGTCATACCAGGCCTTCATTTACACTCATAAACGGAGCGATCGGGCATCTCGAGTTCGAAGACGGATATGCCGAGCTCAGCATGGAACTTAAATAATAAAAAAGCTTCCGGTACATTATCAGTACATTCCCGGAAGCTTTTTTATTTTTGCTGTTATTTTATAATTCTGAAGTTTCAGCAGCCAGCCATTCTGCTGTCTCTTTATCAAGCAGAGGTGTCAGTGTCTCCCTTACCCATTTATGATAGTCATTGACGTACTTCAGCTGTTCATCCGTCAGCAGTTCCTTTTTTATGGCTTCTCTTTCGTAAGGGACGCATGTCAGAGGTTCGTTAACAATAAACCCATCTTTGTCATCTTTAAACACGACCATGTTTTCGATCCTGATGCCGAACTTGTCTTCGATATATACGCCCGGTTCGTTCGACATTATCATGCCGGCCTTGATCGGATATGACGAAACACCCTTCTTTATGCCGTTTGGGCCCTCGTGAACGCTGAGTACATGCCCTACTCCATGTGAAATGCCGTGGTTAAAATCAAGTCCCGCAGGATTCATCTCAGCTCTGGCAGCCTTATCTATCTCCACACTATCCATATCAGGGGCAAGTCTGAACATCGCCATCTTAAGATGCGCCTTTAGCACATAAGTATAGTCATCGATCATCTCTTCTGTCAGAGGGCCGACCGCAATGGTTCTGGTGATGTCCGTTGTCCCTGCCATGTACTGCCCGCCGGAATCGACCAGCAGGAAGCCTTCAGGCTTTACTTCCGCATCGGATTCAGGTGTCGGTGAATAGTGGATTATGGCTCCGTTCGGGCCGTATCCCGCTATGGTGTCAAATGAAAGATCAAAGCACTCCTCATTGCTGAGTCTCAGCTCTTTCAGTTTCTCAGCCACCGAAAGTTCTGTTTTAGGAACTGTATTCGAAGTCTCCTTAAGCCATCTGATGAGTTTTGTTACGGCAACTCCGTCAAGCACGTGTGCGCGCTTCATGCCTTCAATTTCAGCCTCATTCTTGATCATCTTCATCAGCGCCACAGGTGTAAGAGCCTCATGTGTTCTGACTCTTTCAGGCACGGACTTGTACAGAGCACAGTTGCATGTGGCAGGATCGAGCCAGAGAGTGCTTCCTTCAGGAAGAGCCGCTACATCATTATAAATGTCTTCATAGGCTTTGACTTCGACAAACGAAAGTCTTTCAGGCAGTCCATCCGCGAGAGTTCCATCCATTACATAAAGATAAACACTTTCCTGTGTCAGGAGAATGAACGAGAAGAAAACAGGTGTATACAGAATATCATCAGCACGCAGATTGAGCAGCCATGCAGACTCCATAAGGTCCGTAATCAGCAGATATTCAGCTCCTGCTTCCTTCATTTCAGATCTGACCGCCCTGATCTTGTCGCTTGTATCGGCGCCTGCAGAGCTGACAGGAAGATCCCAGACTTTGGTTGGTCTGATCTCCGGTCTGTCCTTCCAGACCTTGCCTCCAAGGTCCTGTCCTGTATTGAAAATGACTTTATTAGCGGATCCGCTCAGCTTCTCTGTCAGTGCCCTTACGAATCTGGAAGAGACCACTCTTCCGTCAAATCCGATAACGTAGTCCTTTTTTGCCGAATCATCAAGTTCCAGGAGGAATTCCGCTACTGTAGGAACACCCTCCTCGCCCATTTTCATGAGCTCGATACCGCTCCCCTCAAGCTGTCTTGAAGCCTGCAGAAAGTATCTTCCGTCGGTCCAGAGCCATGCTCCGTCTGCCGTAACCAGCAGTTCCCCTGCAGAACCTGTGAACCCGCTGAGAAAAGCACGTGTCCTGAAAAACGCATTCACGTATTCTGAGTTATGGAAGTCTCCCGATGGTACGAAATACGCATCCATTCCTTCATCTTCCATAAGTTTTCTTAACTCAACAATTTCTTTCTTCATAAAAAACTTCCTTTGATCGTAAATATATATGGCACAGGCGTAAGCAGCCGCGCCACAGTTTTATATTCTACAACTGTTCGCTGCACATCTCAACTTTTCACATTCGGACTGTTTTTTTGCGTTACATGAGGCGGTTTTTATTGTACACTATAATTGAATGGATTAAGACAGAAATCATTGCATTTACTGCACAGCAGCACTATCAGAGGAGGTTATGAAAATGGCAGAATGGAAAAATCTTGATACTCTTAAAACATATAATGCCCTCATGGAATCGGATCACCGCGTGGATATAAAAAAAGCTCTTTCAGGTGATGCCGGTGCTGAGCGTGTAAAGAAATACTCCGTGCCGATGGCATGCGGGATGACATTCAACTATGCGGCAAGACCGGTCGATGAAGAAGTTCTTGACATGCTCAAGGCTCTTGCTGCGGAATCTGACCTTGAAGGAAAGTTCAAAGAACTATATAACGGAGCAATGATAAATACAGGTGAAAAAAGGCTGGTCCTTCATCACCTCACCCGCGGTCAGCTTGGTGATGCCGTGATCGCAGACGGTACAGACAAGAGAGCGTTCTATACAGGCGTACAGAAAGATGTCGCTGATTTTGCTGCAAAGGTACATGCAGGCGAGATCTGCAATGCAGATGGTGAGAAATTCACAACTGTTGTACAGATCGGTATCGGAGGCAGCGACCTCGGTCCTCGTGCAATTTATATCGCGCTTGAGAACTGGGCACGTGCCAACGGCAAGCTGCTGATGGAGGCTAAGTTCATAAGCAATGTCGACCCGGATGATGCTGTAAGCGTTCTTAAGTCCATCGATGTCGCTCACTCGCTTTTCATTCTTGTCTCAAAGTCAGGTACTACTCTTGAAACTCTTACAAACGAAGCATTCGTAAAGGACGCTCTTGTTTCTGCAGGGCTTGATCCTTCAAAGCACATGATAGCTGTAACCAGTGAGACATCACCTCTCGCTAAGAGCAGCGATTATCTTGCAGCATTCTTCATGGATGATTATATCGGTGGAAGATACTCCTCGACATCAGCTGTCGGCGGAGCGGTTCTGTCACTCGCACTCGGCGCAGATGTATTTGATGCTATCCTTAAAGGAGCTGCCGAGGCTGACAAGCTGGCTGCCCTGGCTGATCCTATGGCAAACGCTGCAATGCTGGATGCTCTTATCGGTGTATATGAGAGAAACATACTCGGATATGAATGCACTGCCGTACTTCCTTATGCACAGGCTCTTGCCAGATTCCCGGCACACCTTCAGCAGGCTGACATGGAGTCCAACGGAAAATCCGTCAACCGTTTCGGTGAACCTGTAAATTACAAGACAGGTCCGGTGCTCTTCGGCGAACCTGGAACCAACGGTCAGCATTCCTTCTATCAGCTGCTGCATCAGGGCAAAACCATCGTACCTCTGCAGTTCATCGTCTTCAGGGAAAACCAGACCGGAACGGATGTAGTCATTCAGGGCAGTACAAGCCAGAAGAAGCTCGAAGCTAACGTTGCGGCTCAGATAGTCGCATTCGCATGTGGTAAAGATGATGATAATCTTAACAAGAACTTCGAAGGCGGCAGACCGTCAAGCATCATCGTCGGCGACAAGCTGATGCCGGAAACACTTGGTGCTCTCCTCGCCCATTACGAGAACAAGATCATGTTCCAGGGCTTCCTGTGGAATCTCAACAGCTTCGATCAGGAAGGTGTTCAGCTCGGTAAAGTACTGGCTAAAAAGGTACTGGCTCATGAAACTGACGGAGCACTTGCCGAGTACTCCAAGCTGCTCGAGATCTAGGCAGACTAAGAAAACATATTTTAACGACATAAAACCTCCGGGAATCTCCCGGAGGTTTTTCGTAAGACGTGATTTCTATTTATTACTGAATCTGTATATTGTCGATGATGTGAATTCCTCCCCTGCCTTCAGGATGCATGCCTCACGGATATCAGGGTCTGAACTGTTTATTGCATTTGGCCTGAACTGTGTCTCCAGGCAGACAGCACTTCGTCTGCCGTAGACTGCACCATCTTTGCCCGGCTCATCCTTAAGGCCGTTTGCTGTATAAACCTGCATGTCAGGCATATCAGTCATCACCGTCATGCAGATACCGCTGTCATCCGAGTAAAGGATTCCGGCCTCTTTTATGGTCCTTTTACATGCTTCAGATGCTGAATCACCTATGATGAAATTGTGGTCATAGCCGCCTCCGAATGCGATCTGCTCATCATCTGCATTGATATCCCTTCCGAGCATCTTGTCTTCCCGGAAATCGAAAGGCGTTCCTGCGACCGGTGCAGGCTCTTCCAGAGGAATAAGTCCCGCGTTTACCGGTGTATAATACTCTGCGTTTATTCTCGCCACATGGCCTGTCACTGTACCGCTGTCGTGCCCGTTAAGGTTGAAATAGCTGTGGTTAGTGAAGCTTACAGGAGTATCTGCATCAGATACTGCTCTGTAATCGATCCTGAGTTTACCGTTACCCGGAAGTGAATATGTCACCTCAATATGCATGTTTCCGGGGAATCCCTGATCACCGTCCGGACTGTCCAGACAGAACGTGATGCTGTCATCATGAAGCCCTCTGAGACCGCGGCCGGGATCCTTATCGGCTATGCTTTCCGAAGCAAATGCAGCCATGATATCGCCTGACCTCACACTCGTGAAATCGATTTTGACTCCCCAAAGCCTGTTTTTGAAGAAGTCTCTCCCGCCGTGAAGACAGTTTGCGCCGTTGTTTGCAGTCAGCTCGTATGTCCGGCCGTTCAGTTCAAAACCGGCTCCTGCGATACGGTTCGCGAAGCGCCCCACTGAAGCTCCGATATGGCCGCTTCCGGTCTCATATCCGGATGCATCATCATGGCCCAGTACCACATCTCGCAGATTACCTTTGCTGTCAGGTACAGCAAGGCTTACCAGTGCCGCACCATAATCCGTGACAGCAGCTCTCATCCCGTCAGATGACTCAAGTATATAGAGACCTGCTGATCTGCCATCTCCAAGTTTTCCGAATTTAATGGATTTCATTTATTTGATCCTTTCAAGTCTCTCTTCTTCCTGCTGTTTTTTAGGAAGGAATAACGGTACGTATTCTATCAGCACACGCGAAGTCTGAAGACCAAACCATCTGACCGGACTTCCCGCGAGCCTCCTGATCAGATACTTGTTATGGATAATGAAGTTATCAACCGGAGAAAGATCGCCCTCTCCCGGCATCATCTTACGGATCATACAGAACTTGAAAGATCCCACTTCAGACGGTCCGTAAATAGAGTGCTCACGTACCTGCTTCGGCAGTTCTCCGGTCTTCAGGAGATCCTGTACTATCTGTCTCAGGTAGACATTGACGCTCTGCTGGACTTTATATCCAAGTATCAGATTTACACGGAAAATATAGTCTGTTCCGAATGTTTCTACTTCGTATTCCCTGTCGAACGGTTCATGCGTCGTGTTAATACTGATGAACCAGTACGCATCGGCTTTCTTAGGATCCCTGTCGAGGATCGAATATAGGATGTCACGGTCTATCTCTTCGAAGTTGTCGCCCTTGGCTATGTAGACAAGGTTGTTGCTAATATACGGGATATCCGGATCATTCTGCAATCCCTTAATATTGCTGAGGTAGTCACGTATCGGAAGCTTTACCTTCTGCATGCGCTCTATCTGTGTTCCTCTGTACCAGCTGATCATGATGAGCAGGATGACCAGTGAAATGATTATAGCGACATAGCCGCCGATAGTAAACTTGCCCAGACTGGATACAAAGAATATCCCTTCGAGCGCAGCAAATGTAACCGCAAACAGGATCGCTCCGATGATGCGTTTATGCAGCACTCCTATGTAGACTGTAAATAGAACAGTCATCATGAGCATGCTTATCGTGATCGCCAGACCGTATGCGTTCTCCATGCGTGATCCGCTTCTGAAGTACAGGATAACGGCTGCACAAAGCACCCAGAGTATGTTGTTCACTATAGGGATGTAGATCTGCCCCTTGGTATCGGATGGATATCTCACATTCAGATGCGGCATGAGGTCAAGTGCCGCTGCTTCATGTACGAGTGTATAGCTTCCGCTTATGAGTGCCTGACTTGCAATAATAGCCGCCATGGCGCTCAGTACGATGGCTACAGGACGCATACCCTGCGGCAGCATCATGTAGAACGGATTGAGATCGTGTATCGCAGTGATCTCAGGGTTGGTGCGGTTCTCCAGTATCCATACGCACTGTCCCATATAATTGAGGATGAGGCATGTCTTTACGAAAGGCCAGCTGCGCATGATGTTTTCCTTGCCCACGTGACCCATGTCTGTATAAAGAGCCTCAGCGCCTGTCGTACAAAGAAATACGCTGCCGAGTATCATCAGTCCTGCTTTATTGCCCGGGCTGAACAGCACCTTCACCGCGTATAACGGGTTTAGCGCCCTGATTATTGAAAGGTCGCCCAGCGAAAGCCATATGCCGGTTATTCCAAGATACAGGAACCATATCATCATCACCGGTCCGAACATTCTTCCTATGGAACTGGTGCCGCTTCGCTGTATCATAAACAGCACGCTGACAATGGTCAGAGTGATAACTATTACTACAAACTGCCCTTCCCCGAGCAGTCTGTTCATGAATGGTATGCTTCGCAGTCCTTCAACGGCTGTCGTAACAGTAACAGCAGGTGTGAGCACTCCGTCTGCAAGCATGGTGCATCCGCCTATCATCGTAGGGACAATGAGCCATTTGCCATAATCCCTGACCAGTGTATACAGCGCGAATATGCCTCCCTCGCCGTGGTTATCTGCCTTCAGGGCGATAAGAACATGCTTTACCGTAGTCAGAAGAGTAATCGTCCATATTACGAGCGACAATGATCCTACTATGAAATCCGGATCGACATGCTGTATGCCTCCGTTGCCCTCTACAATGGACTTCATAACGTACATCGGGGATGTTCCTATGTCGCCGTATACGATGCCGATAGCGACAAGGATCATACCCATGCTGAATTTACTCTTTTTATTATGTTCTGTTTGACTCTCCAGTGGTCTTCCCATTTTCAATGCCTTCTTTATGAAACGAACTATGCAGTACTACTGAAATGAATTTCCTATAGTATAGCCCTTTTGTACTATATGGTCTATTTTTTTTGTCTTGTTGGTTTCAAAAAGCTTCTGATACTTTATCGCATGGAAGTGCTCTCCGGTAATTGCCATGTGTCTCTTCTTATATGAGAAAACGAGCGTCTTGCCGAAATAAAGCATGTCCATCCCGCTTATGTCATCAAAGCGGAACTCCATGTCCCCTGCTTCCAGCCTGTCCTTATATCCTTTAATTTCACCTGAGGCAAGGTCGGCCCTGCTGTGGTCCGGAAGCACCTCATAAAGAACTGTATCAGCATCTTTGAAGACAGGTCCGCCGCCTTCGAAGGTCTTTATATATTCACAGGTCTCATTCTCCGACCATACGCCCCAGTCATATACACTGTCGAACCTGAGGCCTTCTCCCTCCAGAAATCCCTGCGGCGTGTACCTTCCGGACTGTCCGCACTCAGTACACCTGAATCTGTCGTCTTCTGTCACCATGGAGTCGAAGGCTCCGCAGCATGAGCATCTGACAAGATAGTTCTCGAGTCCCTCAGCAAGTCTTTTGCCCTTATAAGTGTACATATTGCGGCGCTGAGTCTCGTAGGCATTTTCGTATATGTCTCTGTTGATGCAGTCCGTGAGCTCCTCTTTGCTCATTTTACTCACTTCTTCTGATGAGTAGATATTTACTATATGCCCTTTCATCGGACCTGTCCTGGTAGTATAAGCCCATCTCGGAGCTACGAAGTATCCGCCTTCTATATGGTATGTCGCCAGAGCACAGCCTGCTGTCTTAACGAGTTTGGCAATACCGCTGCCCAGCCTCATAGTCTCACCGTTGAAAGACCTGCTGCCTTCCGGGAATATCATTACGTTATGACCAGCCCTGATCTTTCTGATGATCTCGCGCATAGTATCGATGGAAGGAGCACCTTTGTACGTGAAGATCGGATCCTGAGCCCATTTCATCTTAGGTCCCGCCTTGGTCCTCAGCAGATGCTCACCGGCTACAAAGTACATATGCTCGGCAAAAGCTCCGCCCAGCATGAGCATATCGACTTCCGTCAGATGGTTGGCCACAACGATATACGGTTCATCTTTCTTGCTTATTCTCTCCGTTGTGAATCCGTACTTCCGCAGTATCAGCGGAACAAGGCTTCCCACAGTCTTATATATTAATCTGTATCTGAATTTAAGGCGGCCTTTATCCACGCTTATAATCCTCCGCGTATTTTTTTATCATTTCGCTCAGGCTCACTTTCGGTTCATATCCGAGCTCTTTTCTCGCCTTCTCTATGCTGAATATCTGGCTTCTTCCCAGGGTACAGACATTTATCCGCGTGAGCGGAGGTGCCTTATCGTATATCCTCAGGAGCTTCCATACTGCCTCCATGATCCCAGCTGCTGCGTAAACCGGCATGAACGGGAGTCTTATGTATTTTGCTTTTGTGCCGAGCGCCGTAAACATCTCTTCGGCAAGCTCTGTAACCGGCTTCGGTTCTCCGTTCGTAATATTGTAAGCCTGCCCAAGTGCTTCGTCTTTCTCCATGCACAGTCTGAGCGCAAGAGCAGCATTTTCGGCACATACCAGATCCACAAGTACTTTTCCTTTCTGGAAAAGAGGGATCCCTATCTGTCTGTTAACGTTTATCAGGACGGGCAGCATGTTTTTATCTCCAATGCCGGTGATGCCCCTCGGCCTGATCATTGAATACGGTACTCTATCCTGTCCTCTCACCAGTTTCTCAGCTAACAGCTTGCTCTCGATGTAGTAGTTTAACCTGTTGTTCTCATTCTGATCTTCCTCAGTTATGTTGAGATTGTTCTTCAGAGCATGAGCACTTGGTGATGATGTATGAACCAGACGCTTCACATTATGCTTTTCACACGCATCCAGTACATTTTTCGTACCGCCGACGTTTGTCCTGATATACTCACTTCTTCTGCCCCATCCTTTGAGCAGCGCACCGCAATGAATGACAAAGTCCATTCCATCGCATGCTTTCTCTATTTCAGCTGCATTGCAGAAGTCCCCGCAAAAAATATCGATCCGGTCACTTTCATACTCGGAAGCAAGTTTCTGAAGCTTCTCTGCATCGCGTCCGAACGCTCTGACATGATATCCGTTTTCTATCAGTTCCTTTACCGTATGACTGCCCAGAAGGCCATACGCTCCGGTCACAAGGACCTTTGCCTTCATAGTTGCTCCTTATATTGTTTATTTCAAATATAGAGTGATTATAGCACAATTCGAAAGAACTAACTTTGCATCAGCGGAATAAAAAGCAGCATCTGCAAGAATGCAGATGCTGCTTTGTCAAATGCTTTTAAACCGTTCCTAGAGAAGGCTTACCGAAGCGATAAGTCCGGCAAATACGATGGATACCATCGATACCAGCTTGATAAGGATA
>JAFRJV010000056.1 GCA_017432075.1 Mogibacterium sp.
AGGTGACCTGCATCTTCCAGAAGGCACAGAGATGTGCATGCCTGGCGACAACGTCGTCATGGAGATCGAGCTGATCACACCGATCGCTATCGAGGAAGGACTGAGATTCGCTATCAGAGAAGGCGGCAGAACAGTAGGTTCGGGCGTTGTAACTGAAGTTATCGAGTAAAACTTGTCTTTTTTGCCCGCAGCATCGTTGGCTGCACACTTCTGCGTTTTACAGATGTAATACAAACGCGTACCAAGGCATCGCTTCGGCGGTGCCTTTTTTCGTATTCATTTAATCTACACATATTGTTTGCGGAATGTGTTATACTGTTGACGTTGACAATTTCCGTGCGCATGTACAGGCGCACACAGACCCGGAAACAAAACTAAACCTGATAAGGAGGTAACAATAGTGGTAGTAAAACTTACAAGTGAGACTTATGAACAGGAAGTCATGAAGGCTGAAGGTACTGTTCTCGTTGATTTCTATGCTGACTGGTGCGGTCCATGCAAGATGCAGGGCCCTATCGTTGAGCAACTCGCTGAGGAGAGAACTGATGTTAAGTTCTGCAAGCTCAACATAGATGAAGCAATGCAGATCGCGATGTCGCTTGGCATCACAAGCATTCCGACCATCATGGTAGTAAAGAACGGAGAGATCACTTTCAAGCAGGCCGGTCTCATGCAGAAGGCACAGCTTAACGCACTTCTGTAAGCATCAGTTGGCGTGCAACGCGGTCTGCGGCATCTGCGGCAGGGCGTAACCGTGTAATTGACATAGCCGTTCGGCTAAATTATAATGTAGTTACATTAGATTTAGCCGAACGGCTATTTTGTTAGATGCATATGCATGATTTAGCCGAACGGCTATATAAGGAATAAAACATGAAAACAATACATGACATGCAGGGCCTGGGCCAGGCAATAAGAGACAGGCGGCGTGAGCTCGGATATACGCAGGCATTCCTTGCGGATTATGCAGGGATAAGCGCGAGCTTTCTGTCCGAACTCGAGAACGGTAAGGAGACCATACAGGCGGGTAAGATGATGGAGGTCATCAGCCTGCTTGGTATGGATGTATGCATCAGAAACAGGGGGGAATAAGCCAGATGAAGCAGCTTGATGTTTCGATAGAAATCAACGGGCGGCAGAGGGAAGTCGGCACCATAAGCGGCAGCAACGATTATGATGCCTCGTTCTGCTATTCTGAACACTATCTGGATTCCGGAACGGCCCGTCCGCTCTCCATAAGCCTTCCTCTGACTGATAAGCCTTACGGTCCTGAGCCTACGAGAAGGTTCTTTGAGGGACTGCTTCCTGAAGGGTTCATGAGAAGGACAGTAGCGGAGCAGAACAGAACTGATGACGGCGACTATCTCTCCATCCTGGAGATGCTCGGCGCCGAATGTCTCGGTGCAGTACAGATAAAAGGCGAAAACTACAAAAATATAGAGCCGTCGTACAAGGCTTTCGATCCCGAGACCATGTACAAGCTCGCGGCGGAAGGCGCGACAAGGTCAGCTGACCTCGTCGTAGAAGCGCATCTTTCCCTTACCGGCGCGTCCGGAAAGATAGGTGCGTATAAGAATATCGATGGACGATGGTTCCTTCCTGTTGGAAGCGCTCCCAGTACACACATACTGAAGCAGAGCCACATACGCTATGATAAAATAGTACAAAACGAACAGCTTGCATTGAGGACTGCCGAGCTCCTCGACATAGAGGTGCCGAAGAGCGAGATCGTCGAGGCATATCCGGAGCCGGTCCATGACACGGGGCTCAACCCGCCGGTCACAGAGAACGTGCTTTTCGCGACTGAGCGCTACGACAGAACGTTCAAAGGGGCTGAAGATATCATCGACGGCATGCTCTGCCCGCTGAGACTTCATCAGGAAGACTTCGGCCAGGCTCTTGGGATCCCTGCATCTGGCAAGTACGAGAGGCCGGGAGAGCATCATATGAAGAAGATGTTCGACCTTCTGAGGCGGTATTCGGCATCTCCGATCGAAGATCAGATGAAGCTCTGGGATATCATCGTATTCCACTGGCTGATCGGCAATACGGACGGGCATATCAAGAATTTTTCACTTGTGTACGATGCAAATCTTAAGGCGGTCAGGCTGGCGCCGGCTTACGATATCGTCAGCACGATCCTGTATGACACCCATTCATCTGAAATGGCATTTTCCGTGGGCGGTCAGATCGAATGGAAAAATATAGATCGCAGCTGTTTCGAGGAAGCATGTAAGGAATGCGGACTCAACAAAAAGCTGTTCATGCCGAGGCTCGATGAAAAAAGAGCGCTTTTCAAAGATGCTCTGATGCGCGCGGCTGAAGTGGTGCACGATGAAGGTTTTGAAGAAGCGGCAAGGATGGCCGGAAAGATACTGGAGGTAAGCGATGTTACTTCTTAATAAAGACGAGATCAAAAAAGTGTTTTCCATGCACGACGCCATCGAGGCGGACAAGGAGTGCTATAAGGCATTCAGCGAGGGCAGGTTCGACGTGCCTCTGCGCGCGGTGATAAACGGAAGTCATGGCAACTTCCTTTTCATGCCGGCGTACAATGAGGAGATGAAAGCAGCAGGGCTCAAGATCGTCAACATAATGCCGGGGAATCCTGCTAAAGGACTTCCGGCATCGATCGGACAGGTACTGCTGATAGACGGCGAGACCGGAGTTGTAAAGGCGATGATGGACGGCACATATATAACGGCACTAAGGACTGCGGCGGCCAGCGGAGCGGCTTTCGATCTGTTCGGGCTCAAAGACGCTTCTGTCGGAGCTTTGATAGGTACGGGCAGCCAGGCAATGTGCCAGCTCGAAGCCATGCTCTCCGGAAGAAAGCTCAAAGAGGTCAGGGTCGCAGCCCGCAATTTCGAAAAGACCAGGGCTTTCGCAGAGCAGGCCGCAAAAGAACTCGGTCACTACGGCGCAGAGATCATCCCTGTGGAAGATACCAATAAGGCGGTTGACGAGGCAGACCTCATCATTCTGGTCACCGTATCCGGAACGCCCGTCTGCAGCGCGGAGTATTTCAAGCCCGGTGCGGTCATAAGCGCGGTAGGAGCATATACATACGATATGCAGGAGCTCGATCCTGCTGTTTTCAGCAAGTGCGGAAAGATCTATTTCGATTCTGAAGAGGCGGTGCTTTCGGAATCAGGCGATATACTGAGACCTCTCGACGAGGGAACTCTCAGCAAGGAACAGTTCACCGGCGATATCGGAGATTTCATTCTGGGAAAGATCCCGGGAAGAGAATCCGATGAAGAGATAATCGTGTTCGAGAATGTCGGGATAGGCGCGCTCGATCTTTATACAGCTCAGAAGGTATACGACAAGGCAACGGAAGCAGGCATAGGCCTGACCTGGTAAATAAAAAGGAGGAAACATTATGCCACATGTAGACATCAGCATGTTCTCGGGAAGAGACGACGAGTTAAAGAAGAAGGTAGCTGACGCAGTAGTAGAGACGATGATCAGGGAGCTCGGATGTCAGAGAAGCCATCTGTCAGTAGCCATCCACGATGTGGACCCTGCAGAGTGGAACGAGAAGGTCCATGATAAAGTGGATGCTTCAAAAGTGTATGCAGGTGAGGTGTTTGAGAACAAATAAACCTCTGCACTAAAGGAAAAATTTGTAAAAATCCACAAATTAGCACCTATTGTTTTTGTGAAAAAACATAATTTATTGTTGACCTCTTTATAACGTGGTAGTAGAATACTCACGAAGCAAAAGGGTTAATATATAAAGCACTTACGTTGGAGCCGGTTGTACCGGCTTTTTCGTTGCCCAAAGCGCGTTCTGTTGTGATATACTAATCCACGTGAAATTTATAGAAGTAAAAGATCTTAAAATTGAATTCACCAGGATCGACGAGAATGGCAGGGAGGTTCCCGGCAAGGTAGCCTTGGACGGTATCAGTCTGGATATCGAAAAGGGCAGTTTTGTTGCGGTCGTAGGAATGAACGGCTCGGGAAAATCCACTCTGGCCAAGTGCTTCAACGGACTGCTCGCACCTTCTGCGGGGCGCGTCGTTGTGGGCGGTTTTGACACTGCCGAAGAGGAGCACATATGGGACGTCAGACGCAGGGTAGGCATGGTCTTCCAGAATCCCGACAACCAGATCGTATCGTCGATAGTTGAGGACGATGTCGCCTTCGGGCCGGAGAACCTGGGCATTGAGCCGAAAGAGATCAGGCGCCGCGTAGATGACGCTCTCAAAAGAGTCGGAATGTATGAGCTCAAGGATAAAGGCGCTCATATGCTTTCGGGCGGTCAGAAACAGCGGATCGCCATTGCAGGTGCTATCGCGATGAGGCCTGAATGCATAGTGTTCGACGAACCTACTGCCATGCTGGATCCTAAGGGACGCGCCAGCGTAATGAGCATCATCAGGGATCTCAACGCGGAAGGCATTACCTGCATACTCATAACACACTTCATGAGCGAGGCCGAGCAGGCTGACAGAGTCATCGTGCTGAAAAAAGGCAAGGTCCTTTGTGACAGGACTCCTGAAGCGTTGTTCTCAGACAGGGAAATGATAGAAAAAGCCGGACTGGAGATGCCGCCGGCGATAGAGATACGCGATAAGGCCGGACTGCCGGAGCATCTGACAACGGCAGACGATATAGCGGATTATATAGCAAAGAAATAATGTCCATATCAGTAAGAAACCTCAATTACATATATAATCCCGGTATGCCGGGCGAGACGGTCGCGCTGCGCGATGTTTCTTTTGATGTGGCTGATGGTACTATTCTGGGCGTTATAGGACACACCGGCTCGGGTAAGTCGACATTGCTGCAGCACCTGAACGGGCTCATCAAACCGACTTCCGGCGAGGTATATATAGACGGGGAATGCATAACTGACGGCAAGACGAAGATGACCGACATCAGACGCAAGGTCGGTCTCGTTTTCCAGTATCCTGAATACCAGCTGTTCGAGGAGACTGTCAGCAAGGACGTCGCTTTCGGACCGAAGAATCTCGGGCTGGACGAAGAGGAGCAGCAGGAGAGGGTGAAGAAGGCCATCGGTCTGGTCGGGCTGGATTATGATGAGATCAAGGACCTTTCACCGTTTGAGCTTTCGGGCGGTATGAAGCGCCGTGTTGCGATCGCCGGAGTAATAGCCATGGATCCGAAGATCCTCATTCTCGATGAGCCTACAGCAGGACTCGATCCTTCAGCTCACAGGGACATACTGGCGATGGTAAGACGCATCCACGATGAGATGGGTATCATACTGATCTTCGTATCTCACAACATGGCCGATGTCGCAGAGATGTCTGACAAAGTCATGGTTATGAGCGACGGACAGGTAGCGCTCGAAGGAACGCCTGCGGAGGTCTTCTCGCAGGGAGACAAGCTTTCGGCCATGGGACTGAGCGTTCCTCCTGCCAGAGAGATCGCGGAACTCATCAAAAGAAAGGCTCCGGACTTCTCAAGCAAAGCGCTTACTATTGACGAAGCCGCCGGTGACATCAGACGGTATCTGGAGGAAACGCGCGGATGATAAGAGACATAACTCTCGGACAATACTATCCGGGCGATTCGTGGGTCCACAGGCTCGATGCCAGGACCAAGATAATCGCGACACTGCTCTATCTTATAGAGCTCTTTGTCGTGAACAATTTTTACGGCTTCCTGATAACAGCGGCTGTACTGGCCGCGGTGATCGCATTATCCAGGGTGCCGGTGAAGTTCATTTTCAGGGGGCTCACGGCGGTGTTCCTGATCATAGCGTTCACCTTCCTGCTCAATCTTTTCATGGTAGACGGAAGGGTGCTGTGGCACTGGAAGTTCCTTACTATCACCTATGAAGGACTTTCCAGAGCGTTCTTCATGGCTATACGACTGGTTCTGATCATCATCGGATCGTCTATAATGACGCTTACGACCAAACCTGTTGAGCTGACAGATGGCCTTGAAAAACTGCTTTACCCGTTCTCTAAGATAGGGCTTCCGAGCCACGAGATCGCTCTTATGATGACCATAGCGCTGAGGTTCATCCCGACTCTCATGGAGGAGACGGACAAGATAATCAAGGCCCAGCAGGCAAGAGGCGCGGATTTCGAATCCGGTAATCTTTTCCAGAGGGCAAAGAGCCTCATACCTATACTGGTGCCGCTCTTTGTAAGTTCATTCAGGATAGCGCAGGATCTTGCGCTCGCGATGGAGGCCAGGTGCTATCACGGCGGCAGCGGCAGGACTCGCATGAACGAGATACGCTTCGAGCGCGCCGACGCAGTGGCAGCCGTCCTGATGGTGGTCTTTCTGATTGTCATAATTGCTTCAAGGTTTATATAGTAATATACGGGCAAATGAATGCCTCTGCTCGCAAGCTTCGTCGACGGGAATGCCATCTCGTTCGACCTTGCTTCTTGGGGAACGGCTCTGACGCTTCGCTTGCGAGTCTCGTTCCATTCCAATCAGCTACGGTCTCGCTCGGGCATTCCGTGCGTCTCCTGCGCAACGCTCACATCGGCATTCATTTGCCCGCATAAATACATAAATGAGACAAAGAAAACTAAGAAATCTTGATACTAAATATGAAGCCTGCTCGGACATTATTGTCGATATGCCGGCGGAAATGCCTGGCAGGTGGGCTGAGCTGTCCGGCGGCGCGCCGCTCTTTATTGAGATAGGCTGCGGCAAGGGCAAATTCATATCCGAACTCGCGGCGCGCGAGCCGGAGCACTTTTTTGTTGCGATAGAAGGGAACAAAAGCGTCATGCTCCGCGCGATGGAGAAGATCAGAAAGCTCAGCCTTAAAAACGTCGTGTTCATACCGGAGCTTGCAGGAAACCTGTCCGAGTGGTTCGAAGACGGCGAGGCAGACGGTATATATCTCAATTTCAGCGACCCTCTGCCGAAAAATTACTGGTACAAAAGACGCCTGACTTACAGGGACAGGCTCAAGTCATACTTCAGGGTACTGAAGCCTGAGGGTACGGTAACCTTCAAGACTGACAACACGGATCTGTTCAACTGGTCGGTCCTTGAGATAATAGCGGCAGATCTTAAGATCCTGGATATAACACGCGACCTCCATGCAGACCCGGAGGCAAACGCGCTCAACATAGAAACTGAATATGAAGCCAAATACAGCGGCTTCGGAGAAAAAATCAAAAGAGTAGTGATCGGACGCAGACAGCAGGTCTGATCACAGGAGGAAAACATGGACATAGTTGTATTATGTGAGAGTTTGATGCTGATCATCTTCGGATGCTCATGGCCGGCAAACATCTATAAGTCACTGACGAGCAGAACAACGCTGGGAAAGAGCCTGGCTTTCGAAATAATGGTAGTCATCGGTTACATGTGCGGGATCACTGCAAAGATCATCCTTTTCAACAGAACAGGAGAACTGCAGGCCTCGTTCTGGTTCTATCTGGCGGACATACTGCTGGTATCGACAGACATAGTTCTGTATTTCAGGAACCTCAGGATCGATAAGAAGATGGGGAGGATCTGACATATGAAGAGCATGGTGGCATACAATGGACGTGAAATACCTGAAGAGGATAAAGTTTTCGCGGCCTGCAAAAAGGCGCTTGACGCTGTCAGCGAATACGGACCGGATGAGGTCATAAATGCTACGGTCGGCGCGCTTTATGATGATGAAGGACAGCTCCTTGTGTTCAGATCTGTAGACAGACTGATGAAAGCGCTCAGGCCTGAGGACTTCGCTGCATACGCGCCTATAGCGGGAACTCCAGGTTTCAGGAAGGCAATACTCAAAGCAGCTTTGAGCGGTTTTGAGCCGAAGAGCTATACCTGTGCTATTGGAACACCGGGCGGCACTGCTGCCATCAGGAATGCTATCGCAAACTACTCGTGCCCGGGAGACAGGATACTCACTCATAACTGGCACTGGGCTCCGTATAAGAGCATAGCAGGTGAGATGTACCGCGGCATTGAGTATTTCGAACTGTTTGATGAAGAGGGGCGCTTCAATACCGCAGATTTCGACTACAAGGTAAAGAAGCTCATAAGAAACCAGGAACACCTGGTGATAATACTCAACACACCGGCGAACAATCCTACAGGATACACGCTGACCATGGACGACTGGTACGCTGTGAAGAAGACGCTGGACGAAATACCGCTTGAGAAAAAAACGGCCCTGGTACTCGATGTCGCTTACATTGATTTCGCGGGAGAACCTGATGAAGTAAGGCGGTTCTACAGCGTGATCGACAATCTCAGATCAAACATTCTTCCAATCATCGCATACAGCGCTTCCAAGACGTTCACGCTTTACGGCGGCAGGTGTGCGGCAATGATCTGCCTGGCACACAGCCCTGATGTAGCAGAGGAATTCGAAAAGGTCAATTCGTATTCTTCAAGAGCTACGTGGTCCAATCCGCCGAGAGCTCCGCAGGAAGTAATAGAACGCATCTACTCTGACGAAACACTTCTGGCTGAAGTTGAGGCCGAAAGGGCAGAGGCGCGCGATATGCTTCTCTCAAGAGGGAAGGCGTTTGAAGAAGAGGCTGAAAAGTGCGGATTGAAGACGGTGCCTTTCAGCGCCGGATTCTTTGTGACTATTCCATGCGATGATCCTGACGGGGTCTGTGACAGGCTTAGCGAAAAGAATGTGTTCCTGATTCCTTTCGAGGGAGGCGTCAGGGCGTCGATCGCGGCTAGCTCTGAAGACAAATGCCGCAGGCTCCCTGCTTTGATCAAGGCAGCGATGGATTGATTTGCCTGCAGGTATTCCATAAAATATATGTAAATAAAACAAACCGGAGGTTTTTACTGTGAAAAGAATCATTTCAATTATTTTAGTAGCTGTGCTGGCTGTATCGATGCTTGCAATGACATCATGCGGCAAAAAGGAATTCAGCGGTTCCGTCGAGGACGATAAAAACATGACGATCACAGCCGTGAAAGCAGATGCCGGAGATTACTTTGCAACAGGATCTCTTGTCGTTGAAGAGGGTGAAGAGATCACCATAGATTCAGATCTCGAATCCGGCGCAATAACGGTGGAGTTCCTTGGCTCAAGTGAAGAGCAAAGCGCTGAAGAACTTCCGGAACTGGATGGTGAACCTATATACACTGCGTTTCTGGAGGGAACCAACACGCAGTCTGTAAGCTTTGGTGCAGGCACCTTTATGATAAAGCCGACCGTAACTGAGAAGGCAACGGGCACCGTAAAGATCACCGTGCAGCCTGCACAATAGTAACCGGAAATGCTCAGCGGCACTCTGATCACTTTGCTCGGTGCCGGGTTGTGGGGATTGAATGCGGTAGTAAGCAAATACCTCATGGCCCGTGGAATAGATACGATGTGGATGGTGAATTTCCGCATGATCACATCGGGGTTTGCATTGCTTATATTTGCATTTATAAAAAACAGGCGCGGTCTCTTCGACATTTGGAAGGACCGCGCTTCCGTTATAAGGCTGCTGATAATAGCGTTATTTGCGTTTGGCCTGTGCCAGCCTACATATTATCTCTCGATTGATTACAGCAACGCAGGTATCGCATCTGTCATACAGCAGACGGCCCCTGTGTTCGTGCTCATATATGTTATCATCAAGGAACGCCGGAAGCCTACAGTGGCAGAACTCAGTGCGCTTGCTCTGGTAATCGCCGGATCCTTCCTGATCTCGACGCACGGAGACATCAGCGCTCTTGCGGTCCACCCGGTCGCACTTATATCCGGACTTGTATCCGCTCTCTGCTGCGCGCTTTACATAACCCTGCCATCCGACCTGATCAAACGCTACGGGACTCTTGAGACGGTTGGCTGGGGACTGTTCGTCGGAGGCATCTTCACCGCTCCGTTCTGTAAACTGTGGAACTTTCCGGCGCAGTGGGATGCAACCTTGATAGCGGGAATGATATTCATAATACTGCCGGGGGCAGCCTGCGCCTTTGCACTGTTCCTTTATGGTACAAGCATAGTTGGTCCGGTGCGCGGCGGAGTATATAATCTGTTCGAACCGGTTACGGCTCTTGTGGCATCAGTGCTTTTGCTGAGTCAGAGCTTTCATCCGACAGAGATCGGCGGCATCATCGCCATACTTGCCGGTATAGCGATATTGACAGTCGCAAAAGAAAAAACCAACTGACAAAAGTCCGCTTCTGCGGTATACTGTATAGGCGTAATAAATGCAGGTGTAGTTTAATGGCAAAACTGGAGCTTCCCAAGCTTACG
>JAFRJV010000010.1 GCA_017432075.1 Mogibacterium sp.
TGCGTGCGAGTGAGAATGTGTATGAACGGATCCGTCTTCATGGATATGTTCGTGAGTATGCCCGCCGGAGTGCTCATGAGAATGCGAATGGCAATGCTCGTGGGTATGGACTGTACCGTCAGCGTGAGTGTGCTCGTGGCTGTGTTCGTGGATATGTTCTGCGTGCTCGTGGTCTGTACTGTTACACATAGTTATTCCTCCTCTTAAAATGACCGGATGGATAGAAATAAGGCGCCCGGTAATTGTTTCAGAAAAACGTGGAATATTTTACAAGTGGTTACTATAAATTGTGATTTCTTATATTGTTATATCCCTATATAGGGGATACTGACCAACTGGAAAAAGAAGTTTCAAAAAAATACACAAATCCTTGCAAAATAGCGGTTCTAATTGAGTATATCCCATTGACACATTAATAACAAGAGCCTTAAAATTATACCAATAGTATATTGTGAGGTGAAGTGTGCCCGATGAAGTTTTTCGGATCAAATAGCACTTCATCGAGCGAGAAATTTTTACTCAAAGAGGGAGAGGAAAGGTGACACATAATGCGTGACTTAAAGCATCTGATCTACTTTGAGGACCTGCTGCAGGAGGCCAACAATGACCTCGTGCGCAAGGGCAAGGAAGATGGCAATCTGTGCCTCGGCTACACATGCTACTTCATGCCTGAGGTCCTTTTGGATCTGCCTGGCTGCTTCTCGGTAAGACTGAGAGCACCTAGGTGCACATCTCCGGATATGGCTACATACTATATGTCCGGAAGAACCTGCCACTACGGCAGATCACTTCTTGAGAGAGCTCTTGAGGGAGGCTACAATTTCATCGATGCACAGCTTGCAACAGAAACTTGTACAGTAACCTGCAGATTCCAGGAGCATCTCGATTACATGGACGGTGTAATCAACAATGCATCGTTCAAGACAGAATTTACAGACGTTCCATTCAAGAAGAATGAGAACAGTATCGACCACTATGAGAAGCAGCTCAAGATCCATGTACTGGATTTCCTGAACAGAGAATTCGGAGTAGACACTTCGGACGAAGCTATTCTCAAAGCGATCGAACTCAACAACGAAGTCAACGATATCGTAACAGCAATCGGCGACTATCGTAAACTCGACAGGCCGACTATCACAGGATATGAATTCAGTGTCATCACACTCGTTTCGATGTGCTGCCCTAAGTATCTGATCATAGATAAGCTGAGAGAGACACTTGAAGAACTCAAGACAAGAGAGCCTGACGACAAGCCTAATTACAAGATCAAAGTTATGCTTGCAGGTTCTGAGAACGACGACCCTGATTTCATCAAGCTGATCGAAGGCTGCGGAGCACTCGTAGTAGCAGACAGATATTGCTACGGATCACTCGAAGCAAGGAACCACATCAATGTAGAGGAAGGCGATACACCTCTGAGAGCTGTAGCTAAGCATTACCTCCTCACAAG
>JAFRJV010000057.1 GCA_017432075.1 Mogibacterium sp.
AGTCTGTACTTCCAGTGTTTTTGGGACTCAATCGGTCTCCTCGTCTTCTCCGGCGAGGAGTTTTAGTATCTCGTCCTTACTCAGCGGGCTGGCCTTCACAGCCTCCATTATCTCCTTGAGATCCTCAGCCGACTTCTTTTCGAGCAGCGCCTTCAGTTCATCCTGAGCAGCCTCGTATTTGGCTTTGTATTTGAACATCGTCTCGCGGGCTTTTTCTATTTTCTCGTCAAGAGTGACTTTTCTTCTTGCCATCGTCTTATGCCTCCAGTTCTGTCAGTGTCTCAGATAATTCCCTGATCGCATTCTTCATGTAATTTGTCGTCATGTTGAATGCTCCCAGGATCGTCTTCTGTGTCGCTGTGATCGCATGATCCTGCCGATATACGTTGCCCGGCAATCGGATCATTTCCAGCTTTTCCAGCTGACGTATTGCAGCCGGCACGTTCAGGTAATTCTTCTTGCTGTCCTGGCGCTTGTTCTCATCAGAAAGCAGCACATGCATCCTGCTTCTTACGATCAGCGCTATGAACTCTATGAAGATCTTCGCGTCCACTGATTCTGTATGGTGATTACGATAGCTTTTGTTTCCCAGATATGATTTATCTCCCCGAAACAGCTTCTCCGATGCATCTCTTCCTTTGTACAGTCTGAGCGCATCTGCCGCCGTCATCTTCTCTGATGTGATGATGACAAAATAGCCGGATAGCTTGAGTTCCTTCTCTATTACCTCGTTTATCTCATCTATCCCAAGGAATGTTCCATCCCTGTGTTCTTCTACAACATAGTATTTCCTTATCCCCGGCCCGACGGTCACATCCTTTTCGCCGTAGTGCTTGGCCATATTCTTCGACATCTTATCCAGCCGGTCTTCAAGATCCTCCCGTTCCTTATGAACCTTGGCACTGTCATAATATATATGGAAATATCTGTCTTTCTCATCGGACGGGTAAAGCTGTCTCTTTACCGTTGTTCCGTATACATGGAACTCCTTTACCGCACAGTCTCTGCGTTCCTCGAAACTCCCCTTGACGCTCAGGACGAGTTCGTTCACCAGCTCCTTCATGCCCTTCATCATGATCACGAAGTGGTATCCGCACTTGTCCATGTGGTGGATATTGCTCTGGCTGAAATATCCCCTGTCCAGTATGAACCCTATGTTACGGTATCCGTATGCCTGAGCTTTATCGATCATCTGCTTCAGCTGCGAAACGTCGTTTATGCTTCCGCAATAATCTTCATAGAACAGCGGCTCGCGGTTGTTGCAGTCATACGCAACTGCGTAGTTGATGATCGGCTTGCCCGGATCATCCTTGGCATGACCGAGTTCTGCTATCTCTACATCTCCGGCCTGGCAGTTCTTGTTCGTAGAGTCATAGGATACATATATACGTTCTCTGTGGTCTCTGACTACATTCCATCCTTCGAGAAATCCTATTCTCTGATCCGCCGTTATACTGTTGTTCAGAAAGTATGAGACAGTCGCATCACTGTACATCTTCATGCCCTGCGTCAGCAGCGGATGGTTGTATGTGTAGTCAGGGTAATACTGCCCGGCATTGTCTTCCGTTATGATCGAGTATGCTGCAAGATCCAAAAGCAGCCCGAGATCTCTTTCACTGAAGTGCTCGCTCAGATGCTTCTCCAGCTTGCAGTCTTTGATGATCTTTCTGATCGCAAGATACGCACCGATCTTCAGGCAGCTGCTCCTGCCGGATTCTTTCTCCTCCGGGATCTCTGCATCCGGAAAGAACTTCAGGTAGTTAAGGTTCGGATACATCCTGTCAGGATCCTTCTCGCTCACCTTGCCTATGGTCGTCCTTTTTGGTGTGTTGTATTTCTTCTCGGCATTGTACACTCTGCCGAATTCATAGCACACATAGGTCGTATTCTTGACCTTATTCGTGACGATCTTGCCCCGGATCTTCGGTATCTCGACGGTGTAATCGTAGTACATTTTCAGGCCTCCGTTTTGCTTGTTATTGAGTCCTAATTTATACTTAATTATACCGTTTTCGTCGATATTTTGCAAGCGATTATTCGCGATTTTCGTTGAAATTTCAAGGCTTAGCGCCTCTGGTGAGCGAGGGCCGTCGATTGAGTCCTCAGATTCTCTGGAAGTTCACA
>JAFRJV010000058.1 GCA_017432075.1 Mogibacterium sp.
TGCACTCTCAGCCACTTGCGGTGACAATAGCGAGGAGGTCCCACCTGTTCCCATCCCGAACACAGTAGTTAAGCTCCTTAGCGCCGATGATACTTGGGGGGTGACCCTCTGGGAAATTAGGACGTCGCCGCTTTTTTTATTTCTCGAATTTTAACACCGGCGACTCAGGGTTTTCTGCACAGCGGCAGCTCCGCATGTGATCAGCGAAACCCTTATTTTTTTACAAAAATAAGGATGCTTCTTTGTTTTTTAAAACATGTTTTTAAATTAATACAAAAATTAATACATCAATTTCAATCAACTGTTATGCTTCGGGAACTGAAAGTGATAAAATAGTTTCAGCAATACGGGTTGCGAATTTTTGGTGCGCCCGATGTTGGAAAACACCAATAAAATAACACTTGTTATAGAGAGGGAATTACGATGAAAAAAGGATTAAGCATTCTTCTCATAGCAGCAGCGTTATTCGGCTTTTACGGCAGTGCCGTTAACCTGAATGACATTCTTGCTTGCAAAGACTATTGGGAGAAGGCAGGTGAGGAATCCACAGCAAACATGAACAAGCTGGAGGATGGACTTAACCAGCTCAAGGAAAATGAGCAGGCATACCTCGATGGTAAGGATCAGGTAGCCGATGGTGAAAAAGCACTCGCAGACGGCGAAGAACAGTATGCACAGGGACTCGCAGATTACGAAGCAGCTCCGGCAAAGCTTGCTGACGGTGAAAAGCAGATCGCTGAAGGTGAGGCTAAGCTCGCTGACGGATATGCACAGTACAATAAGGGTGTGAAGGACCTTGCAGCAGGTAAGAAAGCTGCTAAGGTAGGCGAAAAGCAGCTCGCTGATCTTAACACTCTTATCGATGGAATCAACCAGGTAGTTGATGGTTATCCGCAATTCAAAAATGGTTATAAAAAGCTTAGAGACGGAAGAACTGAAGATGTTCTCAAGAAAGTCCCTCAGCTCGCACCTACATTGGAGAAGGTTCAGACACTTCTTACAGAAGCTAAAAATACTGATGCTCTCGGGAAACTCGGAGCTGCAAGCCAGACTCTTCAGACACAGGCTGCTAAAACCGGATTTACCAATAAAGACTACGATGACTTTGATGCTGCTTTAAAGAATCTTAAAGATGCTTTGAATGCATGCTCTCCGGTCCTCGCAGCGATCGATGCAAAAGTTCTTGGTATAAAGGACGGAGTAGTATCTGACGGCATGACGCTTGAGCAAATTCAGGGCATGCTGAATACTGATAATGCTGAACTCGGACCGAAAGCAGTATATGCACAGGTAGCTGCACAAATGGCTCAGGCAGGCATTACTGACGAGGCGGCTATCAAGGCACAGTACGCCAAGACGATAGCTTCTATGACCGAGGAGGAGATCGCCGGTGCCGGTCAGCAGATGAAACAGCAGATAGTTGAGAAGGTCCAGGGCTTTGCTGAGGCTAATGGTGCGGAACTTCAGACTCTTGTGAAAAACTTTGACGAAGATGAACTGACAACTGTAGGTTCAATCGTTCAGAAAATCAATGGCGGGAATCCTGCTGATGTAGCAACAGCAATCGGTGATCTCAGAAGTGTTCTCGGAAATGTTCATACAGCAATCGGCGGCTTCCAGACTATGATAACCGGTTACACTGCAGAAAAAACAGGAAAACTTTCACAGTGGATCGATGGATATGCTCAGATAACCAGCAAAGAAACTGCAAGTGGACAGAAAAAGCTTGTCGGCGGTGTTGCACAGATCATCGGCGGTGTACTGGCCAGCAAAAATGATGAACTGATCAATGGAATGAATGCTGCGGCAAAGAAGGCAGGCTTCAAGCCGACTGACTATATTCCGGTAGCAAATTCGCAGCTCGCAAAAGACATGGCTTCTGATGCAAAGCTCGAAAACTTCTATAATGATATGAATAAGATCGAAGCCGGGTTCAAGGCAGTTCTGCCTGCTCTGAATAACAAGGCTAAAACCGGTGCATCTGACCTCGCGGCAGGAAAGAAAGCCATCAAGGAAGGTGAAAAGAAGCTTGCAGACGCAAGAAAGCAGCTTGCACAGGGCGAGAAAGACCTCGCAGCCGGTAAGGCTCAGCTTGCTCAGGGCAAGGCTGACTACGCAGCAGCTCCTGGAAAGCTTGCTGATGCAGAGAAGCAGCTCGCTGAAGGACGTCAGGCACTTGCCGATGGTAAAGCTCAGCTTGCTCAGTATGAAGACGGTGAGCAGCAGGTAAGAGACGGCCTTGCAACACTCGCAGGTACAGAAGCTGATCTCTCACTCAAGAGCATCCTGGACAGACTTAATGGCGATGACGACTTCGACAATGGTGATAACCATCTTGAACTCGACGAAGGTCTTGCAGCAGTAGAAGTCGGCAGAGGCTATCAGGCTGAAGACGGCGTTCTCATCACAGACGAGATCATGGCAAGAGCGGTCGGCACAGGAGCTCTTCTCGGAGCAGGTGCTCTCGCAGTTCTCGCTGCTATACTGTCCTTCCTCAAGAAGAACAAAGGCGCAGGAGTCTTCGCGATCCTCGCAGCTGCAGCAGGTGCATTTGGCGCATTCTACGGTACAAATGCAGGTACATACTTCTCGGATATCGCCGGTTCTACAGCAGGCTCAGCAGCCTGGGTAGCTGCAGGTATCCTTGGAGCAGTAGCACTCGTACACGCAATTGTTCACTTCACTGCTAAGGAAGCATAAGCTGATACAAAACAGAGAATGATATACAGAGAGAGGTGCAGAATTGCACCTCTCTCTGAGTTTTTGGTAAAAAAACAGAATGACGTGCTCCTAAATGTTATAATGACTTGGAGTGCGGCCTGCTTTGCAGGTCATAAACAGGGAGGGAACAATTGTCTCATACGATTGAGTTAAGAAATGTTTCAAAATACTATGCTGACGAAACCTCCGTCAACATGGGGTTTTCGCGTGTAGACCTTGACCTCGATATAGGTGAGTTTGTTGCCATCACAGGCGAGAGCGGCAGCGGAAAGTCAACGCTTCTCAATGTGATCAGCGGCCTTGACACCTATGAAGAAGGCGAGATGTTTGTATGCGGAGAAGACACGACTGCATACGGAACAGATGATTATGAGAGATACCGGAAAACGTATATAGGCAATATTTTTCAGGATTTCAACCTGATAAACAGCTATACGGTTTACCAGAATATAGAAGTCGTGATGCTGCTTTCCGGGAAAAGCAGGAAAGACTGCAAAGAAAGTATCAATGCGCTGATAGAATTGGTCGGACTCACCGACCACCGCAATACAAAAGTGTCTAAGCTTTCCGGCGGGCAGAAGCAGAGAGTAGCTATTGCAAGAGCACTTGCAAAAAATGCACCTATCATAGTAGCAGATGAGCCAACAGGCAATCTGGACAGCACATCTGCCGATGCTGTAATGGAGACCCTTGCAAAAGTGTCCAAAGACAGACTTGTAGTGATCGTAACTCATAATTATGAGCAGGCTGAGCCGTATGTGACCAGAAAACTTACGATGCACGACGGCAGGATCATTGAAGATAAGAAGATCGTTCCGGCAGAGTCCGCAGAACCTTTAACTTATGAGGAGCTTTATGATTCTCTCAAGAAAGCAGCTAGCCTTGAGGGCCAAACAGACTCGGAAAACGAACCCGAGGCGGAGAGAATATCCGGCCGGTATGAATCAGTGATCCCCGGAAAAATGAAGAAGACTTCAGAGCTTAGACTGGGAGTGCGCAACACATTCAATCTGCCTTCCAAGTTCATTCTGCTGTTCATAGTATATTTCTTTGTCTCGACCGCAGTACTTGGACAGTATGCGACAACAAAGAACAGCATGCATGAAAGCGACATACTGGGCAAGAATCCGTATTTTTCCAACACCAGCTCGGACAGGATGATCGTGAAAAAAGCTGATGAAAGCAGCTTCACCAATCATGATTTTGCTGAGATACAGAGTGTTCCTAATGTAAATACAATAATCAAAAATGATTTAGCGATTGACCGCGGTGTCAGTATCAGCCTCGGTGACTTCTATGTTGACGGGCCGGTGGTCTCCACTGATCTGCTGAAGGAAGAAGATATCACATATGGGCATATGCCTCAGAATGATTACGAGATAGTGATCAGGGTCGATTCAGCGACCAATGCTTTTATAAATGTTGCAAGTAACGGAAATGACTATATAGGAAGTATTGTATCGCTCACAGATATGGAGCAGATACAGACCTATGAGTTTTCCAAAGATATTAAAGTTGCCGGGATCATCCTGAACAGTGATCTTGGTGATGATGCGGATTATTCGATCTATGGTTACTCTACTATATATATGAGCGAAGCTGCATCCAGAGAGCTGCTTGTCGCAATGAGAGCGGCAGTATCAAAAACCGAGCTTAACTTTGGAGGTACAAGAGTCATTAACGATTACGGACGTGCAGTGTACTCTTCTCCTAATGTGCCTGAAGGCAAAGTCTACCTGTTTGAAAATCAGACATATTATTACGATGACGAAGATGTTAAAGGAGAAGACTTCGGACTGAAGGTATATAACAGATCTTTTGAATCCGAAGGGAAGTATGAGGTAGACAAGCTCATAACCCGGATAAATTGTTACAATCTGGTTGGAGTTCCGGTAGATGAGTATGAAGCATTTATAAATAGTGTATTCATCAACAACAAAGATTATATAAAGCTTTTTGACAAGGGATTTTATCAGGTAAGCGTATTTATGACCAACGAGCAGGAGTCTGATGAAACCCAGCAGGCGCTTAATGAAATGGGCTTTACAACACTGGCGCTGAAAGACTCTCTTACGGATTCTACCGGCGGCCTTGGGAAAATGCTTGATATAATGACTTATTTAAGGCTGGCTCTTGAGTTCATAATACTGTTCTTTATTGCTTATGCAGTCATAAGGCTGATAATGAGATCCCGGAATTCATACTACTCAACTCTCAGGATACTCGGCGCTTCTAAGAGCAACACAGCAAGCATTATAAGAACTGAACTCATACTGATGATGATGATCGCCTATGCAGCGGACCTGCTGATCGTGCTGCTTGTAAACAAAGGCATTATTCAGGATATGACCGGATACGAGATGAGTGAGGTCACTAAACTGCTGTACTATCTTACTCCTTTTGATTATGGCATACTTGGCGCTGTGCTTCTTGTCATGTCGCTGCTTATTGCTAACAGATACTCCAGGAATGTCTTCACAATGAGTGCCATGAAGTCATTCAGAGAGGGGGTGTAGCGCATGATCAGACTCGATAAAGTAAATAAGTACTTTAACAAGGGCAAGTCAAATGAGATCCATGTCATAGATGATACTTCGATGACTCTGCCGGATAAAGGGATCTTTTGTATTCTTGGACCTTCCGGATGCGGAAAAACGACTTTGCTTAATGTTATTGGCGGGCTAGACCGCGTTGACAGCGGAACTATCACTGTCAATGATCAACCTATTACAAGACGCTCCTCCGACAGGATAGACAATATACGCAATGCGTCTTTAGGCTACATATTTCAGAATTTTAATCTGCTGGATGACAGGTCGGTGTTTGAGAACGTTGCTATAGCTCTCCGGATGACAGGCATAACTGATGATGCAACAGTAACAAGCCGTGTCAGGTACTGCCTCGAAAAGCTGGGAATTGACCAATACAGAAACAGGCTTGCAGGTTCACTTTCAGGCGGTCAGCGCCAGCGTGTCGCGATCGCAAGGGCGATCGTAAAGAACCCGGATGTCATTATCGCCGATGAGCCTACAGGAAACCTCGACAGCGCCAATACTCTTGAGATCATGAATATAATAAAGAAGATCTCAACTGACAGGCTTGTCATTCTTGTTACGCATGAACGTAAAATAGCAGAGTTCTATTCTGATCATGTTGCAGAGATCAAGGATGGAAAGATCGTTGATACATATAGTAACGACTCGTCCAGATTCCTTGATTATCAGCTCGATAATAAGATATATCTCAAGGACATTGAGATACATAAGCGACTCCTTAATGAAAACGTCAGCATCGATCTGTATAGCGATACGGACCGTAAGACGGATATAAAGCTGGTTATAAGGGACAACGTTATATACATCGATACCGGGGGTAAGTTAAACGTTGCAGATAATGGATCTAACGTACAGCTTATCGATGCTCACTATGAGGGCATGGATGAGACCTTTTTTGAAGGCAGTGACTTCGACTATAATGCGTTTCTCCCGTCCGGTTATAAGGCAAGGTATAGATCCTTATATAATCTGCCGAATATGCTTGCCGGCGGATGGAATGCTTTAAAACAATTCAAACGAATAAAGAAAATATTTCTTTTTGGCTTCGTTTTTGCTGCTATGTTTGCTTTTCTCGCAATAAGCAATGTATTCGGTCTGCTTGAAGTAAAACCGGTAGATTACAGAATGACAAACGGCAATTATATAACGATAGACAACACTGATGGGACAGAAGATCTGCTGGATCTGGTTGGAAGTCTTGAACAGGTCGCTTATGCTTTGCCGGGAGAGACAAGAGAGAGCGTAACGCTTCCGCTGGATGATTACGACCAGACTGTTTACGCAAGTGAAGATTTAGTGGTATCTGTTGTCTTGACAAGTATACTGGATCCGGAAAAGCTGATAGCGGGAACTATGCCTGCAGATCCGCATGATGTTGTAATAGATAAGTTTATTGTGGATGCATTTCTGAGAGAGGACCTCGGAAAGATGGTCGGTCTTGATACGATGGAAGAATTTATCGGGAGGCGGATCAGAATTCCAAATCTGGAGGATTACCGGATAACAGGAATAGCAGATACTGAATCCCCGTCCCTTTTTGTGGATCCGGGTCAGGCAATGTATATCCTGACTAATGCCGGTGACGCCAGTGATGATACTTCATTAGGATATGTCGAAGGCGAAGAGGGAGAAATAGACATTGTAAGGAGCGGCAAGGTCAAGGATCTTGATCTTGCGAAAGGTGAGATAAAAATAGAAAGCGGGCGTAAACCGCAAAAGGCCTTTGAAGTAATCGTCAATGTTTCAAACAAAGAAAGCATGAAGATAGGCAAGACTATCAGTACTGAGGTGGCCGGGGAGAATCTGAAAGTGGTTGGCTTTTACACCAGTGATATAGCTGACGATGATACTTATTATGTTCATGCAGATACTGTAAATAAGTATTATATAGGAAGGCAGAAAGAGATCTCGGTGTATGCACCGGATACTGCACTTCTTAAATACATGCTCGACAAGGCAGGTGTTCCGTCCAGTGTAAATGATATCAGTGAAAGAGACACTTATATAAATGCTCACAGAAACCAGCTCATTTCTGCGATAGTCGTAGCCGCGGTCATAATCCTGATCTCACTTATAGAGATGTTCCTTATGCTGAGGTCATCATTCCTCTCAAGAATAAAAGAGGTGGGTATCCTCAGAGCAATAGGATTAAAGAAAGGCGATATTTACAAGATGTTCATTGGGGAAATACTTGTAATAACCTGTATAACGGCTCTTCCGGGTATCGCAGTGATGTACCTTGGCCTGTCGCAGGTAGTAAAAACTACGTACTATTTACAGGGGCAGTATATGATCACACCTGCAATTGCTGCCATGACTTTCGGCTTACTGCTGATATTTAATCTATTTACAGGTATCCTTCCGGTGTTTGCAACATTGCGCAAGACACCGGCACAGATATTGGCCAGGACAGATATATAAAATACATGATCTGTTACGCAGAGGCGGGAACTTCCCGCCTCTTTTTTAATGCTCGAATAAGCAGCCTCATTTTGTGTACCGCGGGTTTGTGTGGAAATACTCACACTACATTTTTTCCACGATAATCATCAGTATTCGACCTGTATCCTGCAATGGATGGCCGAAATCTCCCAAATGGCTGTAACCCTGTATTTTCAAGGCGTTGACAGCTGTTTTTCTGCGTGTAGAATGGGGACATTCCGCCGGCGGGACCCAATCAACGGAGAATGAAAGGAACACACATCATGCTAGAAAAATTGTCATTGCTCATTCGATGTCGAAACTATTTGCTGATTGTTTTTTTGAGCCTGTTATGTCTGCTCATGGCAGATGTGATAACAGGAGGAGCTTATGCATCAACTGCCAACAGCATGTACAGCCTTTCAGGTGCTCAGTATCAGCTGTACACCGACAGTGCCTGTACTGCAAAGGCCGTAGCTGCAAACGGAAGTAATGCAATACTTACCACTGATGAAAACGGAGATTCGAATGTGCTTGAGATAAAGCCGGGAACTTACTACGCCAGGGAGATCAAACCGTCCCGGGGATACAGGCTGGATGCCGAAGAGAGCGGAGCTGCCAGAGTTTATACCATTCAGGTAACTGCATCGAATACTGCGTCCAACCCTGCGGCCTTCACTTCAAGTGAGCCTCCGGTCTACGGTGTACCGGATTTTATGGTACACAAGACTGACCCGGCTGGAGCCTACGACTACACAAAGCTTCTCGGTGCGAAGTTCACGGTGAAATACTATGACGTTGATGCCAGAGACAAGATCAGGGATGCTGAGCCGAAAGACCAGTGGATATTCGAGACGGTGAAAAAAGAAACACCGGATGGAACGTACATAGCCGGTTTCGACTGGCAGACAGATGAACCGGTCTCTTTCAGCCACGAGGGTACAGGCACATTTTATGAGGTCAGTGAAAACGGTGAGACAAAAAGAGTGCTGCCCCTCGGCTGGTTCACGATCGAAGAGGCCGAAGCGCCGCCGGGGTTCTGGCTCTCCGACAGGATATGCTACGGGCACGTATATCAGCCGACTGAGGGAGGTGATGCTGTAACGGAGATCGAAGGAACGAGTGAAGATCCTAAACTGAAAAAGAATACTCTGGTATTCGTAAACAGGCCATATCCAAGCATAACTACGACCGCTTCTCTGCAGAACTGCAATCACGAGGTAAATGACATCATCACATACGAGAACCTGGTACCTGATGCGAACTACATGTTCAGAGGATGGCTTGTGGACACAGTGACAGGTGAGAAGGTTCCCGGTTCAGACGGAAGTGTTGCGCTTGAGGCCGGCTCAGAGACATCGGGACAGGTCGAAATGATACTCAGCACGGATGGCTATGATGACATGGAGGGTCACAGCCTGACTGCTTTCGAAGAGCTTTATCTGATCCGCAAAGAAGACGGGAAAGATACGGAGATTCCGATAGCAGAACATAAGGACATCAATGACAGCAGCCAGACTGTGGAGATATTCCAGGATCTGAAGATAACTAAAAACGTTACGGGAAATCTCGGAGACCTGTCCAAGGTATTTGAATACACTGCGGAGTTCACCGGTCTCGTTCCCGGCAGGTCATATACGGTGGAGGGCTATGACGGGAAGGTCTTCAATGCAGATCAATCAGGGAACGCCACTATTCCACTGAAACTCATGGATGGCAGGAACATTACGATTAAAAAACTTCCAAAGGGTGCAAAATATCAGATCACGGAAGCGGCATCCGACCATGTGGCTGAATTCAAGGCGTTTTCAGAGGATATGGCGGATAAGGGCGCGAAGATCGTTCTGGCATCAGGCAGCAACGGAGAAGATGCTGCAAAGGAACTTTCGACAGCTCTTGAGACAGTCGATATTTTCGACGGTACTGTTGTGATCGCATGGGAGAACAACAGGGATCTGGCTACGGTCACTGCGGTACAGTCATACCTCGGCATCTGGGCTCTTGCAACAGTATTAGTGCTTGCGGGAACAGCAGCACTGCTTATAAAACACACTGGATACGGACACGAATAGGAGGAAACGATATGAAAAAAAGAAAAGCGGGCATTCTGCTGCTGGCACTTGTTATGGTGCTTTCAATGGCAGCAAATGCGTTTGCGGTATCCGGAGCTGCCGACAGCGACAGCACGGACTATAACACTGACAGAACAGGAAACAGTACTGAGATCAGACAGGACAATTCATCAGCTACAGGTACTATCAGGCTCGGAAAGATCCTGACGGTAAATCAAAAGGGGAAATTCCCGAATATCGAGGATTTTGTATATATGATCACACCGGTTGCCGCATGGGACAACGCCAACCAAAGCACTTCCAAAAGCGGAGAGATGATCCCGGCGTCAGAAATACCTATGCCTGAAACATCTGCAGCAAGTCATCATAATGTAAATGTCATAAGGCCGCAAACTAAGGCAGCAGCGCCATGGTCTGCGCTGGCAGCCATCGGAAATTTCAGGAATGCGTCAGAAGACAACACATCCGGTATTTACGGTGACAGCAACCATACATATGTGAACTCTGATTCGGAGAGCAATACAGAAAAGATCGATGAGGGTATGCGAAGAACGAGGGTGACCGATGTGTCATTCAACTTCACAAAAGCAGGGTATTACATGTACAAGGTCGAGGAGGTTGGCTCAAGCCCGAATGGCAGCATCAGAGACCTTGGCGCACTGAGAAAAGATGTCGCAGGAGTGGACTACGACGACAATACATACTATGTAGTGTTCTATGTATGTAATAAAGAAGATGCGGGCGATACGATCGACGGTGTCTATGTGCACACGATAACATCATGGACAAACAGTACCGGTACAGACTACAGGCCTGACAACAGCATGAGAACATCCGATGAGCTCGCGGATACACAGAAATGGCTCAATGACCTTATGCAGAGTCAGGATGTCGACAGCAAATACAGTACTGATTACGGTGATGGAGGGCATGATGCAGAGCTCAATACCGGAAGAGTAGACAACAGCAGCAGCGGTGAATCGACTGTAACACACGATAACCTGGGCAAGGTAGGCATATCCACACCGGAGAATCCGAACTTTCTTGAAGCGTACAGAATGTGGAACGGGCAGATCACACATGATGTTGTCCTGAAGAAAAATGTAACGGGCAACCTTGGAGACCTGACTAAGGAATTTGTGTTTGAGGTCACGCTCACAGGACTTGAGGCTAATCAGACTTATACGACTGATGTGCCGGCTGTATCGACAGAGGACGTCACATCAGCAAATGTAAAAATGTATGAAATGACCCCGGCAGCATCTCTTGCTGCAGATGGAAAGAGCTTCATCACAGACAGTACAGGCGCAGTCTCGTTCAAAGTGAACCTTAAAGATGACGACATCCTGGTTCTCAACTCCCTGCCAAGATCTGCATCGTATCAGGTAAAGGAGCAGGCATCAGATCATGTTGCGCAGTACAATATCGTATCTTCAAATGCAGGTGGCGGAAATGATGATATTCCTGCTACAAGATTTGGGATCGCAAGCAGGGGACCGGTATTCACGGAAAAAGACCATACACCGGGAGGCACAGATGCGATCCACCTGGGCAAGGCAAATACGGATGCGAATGCTGAACTGTCAACAGAGACTGAGTTTGTAGACAGATATGATGAGACTGTGACCATCACTTTCAAAAACAACAGGGATCTTGCGACGCTTACGGGCATCACGGGCCTGGACTATATGGTATACGCAGCTGCGTTCGCAGTACTCCTGGCAGCCGTACTGATGATTGTCAGAAGACGGAGAGAATACGCTGAGGAGGATGAACTTACCGCATAGCGATATGAGCGAGAAGGAAGCACTATACGGAAAACTGAATATACAGTTCCGCAGGTGGAGAAAGATAAACATATGGATCGACAGGATCCTTCTGTCGATCCTGCTTTTCCTGACAGCCTTTGTCGGATCGGGCCTGATCGACGGATTCTTATTCCTTGAAGAGGGTATAGCAGGGGTCAGGTATCATAGTTTCGCTCAGCTCATGGAGATAAACCCGGACACGGTCGCGTGGCTTACCATGGACGGTACACATATTGACCACCCGGTAGTGCGCAGCAGTGACAACTTTGACTATCTTGATAGAAGTTTCGAAGGGAAATTCTATGCCGGCGGAACTCTGTTCATGGACAAGGGCAATCAGAGCTTTGAGGATCCATACTGTATCATTCACGGGCATCACATGGCCGGAGGAGCCATGTTCGGTGATCTGGGAAGGTATACCGACCCGGGATTCTTCGCCAAAAATCAGAGCGGTACGCTTCTGACTCCTGCATATGACTACGACCTGCGGGTATTTGCTGCAGGCATATTCAATGCCTATGACAGCATGATATATGGACCCGGTGAAAATGCACCTATGGAACATATACTTGAAAATGCAGTGAACCGCAGAAACATTGAATCCCCGGCGCAAGTCCTGGCATTGTCTACCTGTCTTGACGACATGACTGACAACAGGGTGGTGGTGTTCTGTGAGCTGCTCAACAGGAGGCTGCATAGATAGCAACATGGATAAAACATATTCAAATATAGAAAGGAAAAAGAGACTCATAAAGCAGCTCAGGCACGATGCGGTCATAAAAGTCGCCGGATCTGCGGCGGTTTTATTCATCACATTCAATTTTGTTTTCGGAATAACGCTTGCTCCTACAAATGACATGTTCCCTGCGATACACGAAGGAGATCTCATTGTCTATTACCGTCCGGGGAGGATCATTAACACTGATGTCGTGATATACGAAGCCCCGGGAGGCAGTTTGCAGATCGGACGCGTGGAGGGCACTCAGGCTGAGGCTGTAGGAAAGACAGACGGCGGGCTGCTCACCATCAATGGGAATATACAGCCTGTACAGAAGAGAAGCGGGCTTTATGACGAGACTTACGCCGGAGAGAAAGACATCAGCGGTGAGATCGGAATCGGAGAGTTTCTTATACTCGGTGACAGCCGGGAAACGGCAACGGATTCGAGAACCTTTGGCCTGATCCGGCGCAAGGCGATAAAGGGCAAAGCGTTCACAATAGTAAGGAGAAGACCTTTATGAAGGATCATATATATAAAACAAGGGCGATTGCAGCAGCGCTTCTGGCGGCACTGATGATTTTCACTTCATACATACCGGCTAAAGTCTTTGCAAGCTCAAACATACCTGTGATCGTAGATATCCCTGTTACTTATATCGTAAACGGCAATGCGGAGATCGCAGGCGGTGATACGGTCACTCTGACGGCAGATGATCCGTCATCACCCATGCCGGGTGGCACAGAGGGAGGCAAAAAGACGATCAATATAAGAAATGAGGGTACCTACAGCTTCGGTGACATCCGTTTTGATAAACCGGGTGTGCACTGGTATACGGTAACCCGGAACCTGACAAAGAGAAAAGGCGTGACCAAGGATGGGACGGTATACAAGGCAAAGGTGATTGCTCTGAATGACGGCCATGGATATGTGCTCGCGTATAAAGAAGGAAGCGATGAGAAGAGTGAACTCGTGTATGAAGATAAAGTGGCTCCTGCAACAGGTGATGTCAGCAAGGTGCTGGGCTACTTAGTCATACTGATTGCCTCTGCGGTATCTCTTACGGCGCTTGCTGTATTCAGGGTATTCAATAAAAGAAGGAAGGTGCAGAATGGTTACGAATAGAAAAAGAGCTGTATGCATCATTGCTGTGTTGATGATATTGCTCCTTGGGATCCCGTCCTTTGCATCAAGCGGGATCGAAGATGCTGAGAAGCAGGATCCCGAAACAATTGAAACAACGCAGCAGGAGGTGCAGGAAGAACTGAAAGCGGAAAATGAGTCTGAGACTGAGGATCCGCAAAGCATAGAGGATGACAGTCAAGCAGAGAAGACAACAGAGCCGGCAGACGTGGAAGCAAAAGAAGATACAGAACCTGAGTATGAGGATCCGGCACCTGTGGAACAAACTCCGAAAATGAAAGCGGCGCCTTTGCTCAAAGCAGCATCGGGACTTCCTGCAAACAATACGAAGGTCAGTTATACTTCCGCAGGATCGCATCCGGTGAAGTTCACCGTACAGACCGGAGGAAATACTTTTAAAGGAACCTGTGCGACTCTGGGAGTAGACAATGCAAAGAGCGGAAAGGCGACTGTCAAGGTAATAAGCAATAATTCCAAGATAGCAAAGCTCGTATACTATTACGGATATCAGAAAGGCTGGTGGCAAGGCGCAAACTCGACGAAAAAGGCCACGACTGTGATAGGGTTCACTGACAAAAATTGTACCGAGAACGCCAAGCAGTGTATCGAAGCACTGATACAGGTCGATAACATGGGCTGGAAAGCCTTCTGGGCGGCAAGAAAGGTCGGAAATTACAGGATGTACTCTACTGACGAGTTTATGAAGCAAATCAATAAACTGTACGTGCATACGGATGTGTCAAAAATAACGATCCCTGACAATGTCGTTTTCGAGATGTTTCACGGAGAGACTTCATCTTCAAAGGTGCAGGACTTCTATGTGTGGAGGTACAGCGAGATCCCGCCTGTTACTGTTACCAATGGTTTTGTCGCTGTGGAGAAAGTCTCGGGTGATGTGTCCATAACGGAATAATATCTGTCAAAGAAAATGTTTGACAGAAGGTTTTGAACATGCTATTATATGGCGGTGTGACCGGCAGGACCGGTCATGCCGCTGATATTTTTGCGGAGAAGGGCGATGAAAGACGACATCGAAAGAGTTGAATACGCAAGCATGCTATATGACTTTTACGGCAGCCTGCTGAGCGAGAGCCAGAATGAAATAATGGCGCTCTATCATGAAGACAACCTGTCTCTTTCGGAGATCGCCGAAGAACTCGGACAGACACGCCAGGCCGTCCACTACACATTGAGGAAGGCCGAAAAGGCTCTCAAGTCATATGAGGAAAAGCTCGGGCTGGTTGCCTCATACAAAGAGAACCGTAAGCGTGCACAGAAAGCATACAAGATAATTGAATCTGCAGGTATGGCAGAGTCATATGCAGATGGACTGAAGCAAATAATAGAGCAAATAACAGAGTAGAAACATGGCATTTGAAGGATTATCCGAAAAACTACAAGGTGCATTCAAGGACCTGAGAGGCCAGGGAGTGGTCTCCGAGAAGGACTTCAACGACGCTATGCGTGTCGTCAAGATGGCTCTTCTCGAGGCAGACGTAAACTTCAAGGTCGTCAAGGGATTTGTTGAAACAATAAAAGAGAAGGCGCTCGGAGCCGGAGTTCTGAAGAGCCTGACTCCTGACCAGATGGTAATCAAGATCGTCAAGGATGAACTGGTCGACATGATGGGAGGTACAGCAAGCAAGCTGACATTCTCACCGAGCGGTTTCACGATCATTATGCTGGTAGGTCTTCAGGGTACAGGTAAGACTACTACCGCGGGTAAGCTCGCAGCATGGCTCAAGCAGACAGGCAAACATCCGATGCTGGCTGCCTGCGACATCTACAGGCCTGCAGCTATCGATCAGCTGGAGATAGTAGGTAAGGCGGTCAATACCCCGGTCTACGTCAACAGGGAGAGCCGTGATGCTGAACAGATCGCTTCTGAAGCTGTCAAAGAGGCTCAGAGACGCGGCTGCAACGTACTGATCATCGATACGGCCGGACGTCTTCAGATAGACGAGCAGCTCATGGACGAGCTTAAGATACTGAAGTGGTCCATCAGACCTCACGAGATACTTCTAGTAGTCGACGCTCTTACAGGTCAGGATGCTGTCAATATCGCCGACGGTTTCAACCAGGCGCTCGGAGTTGATGGGATCATCATGACTAAGATGGACGGTGACTCAAGAGGCGGTGCTGCGCTCTCGGTAAAGGCTGTCACCGGCAAACCGATCAAGTTCATGGGAACGGGAGAAAAGTACAATGCTCTTGAGCCGTTCTATCCTGACAGGATCGCGTCCAGAATACTCGGCATGGGCGACGTTATGTCACTCATCGAGCAGGCAGAGAACGCCTTTGATGAAGAAGAGTCGCGCAAGCTCGAGGAGAAGATACGCCGCAATAAGTTTGACCTTGAGGACTTCCTCGGTCAGATGAGGCAGATCAACAAGCTCGGCGGTCTTTCAAAGCTTATCGATATGATCCCGGGTATCTCTGCTGCACAGAAGAAGGACATCAACTTTGAGCAGAGCAAGGCCGAGCTCAAAAAGTGGGAGGCTATTATCCTCTCGATGACACCTTTCGAAAGGGCAAAGCCAAATGTGCTCAACGCGTCGCGCAGAAAGCGTATAGCAGCGGGATCGGGCCATACGGTTCAGGACGTAAATCAGCTTATCAAGAAATATGAAGAGATGAAGAAGCTGACAAAGGTAATCGCTAATCCGGATTCGAAAAAGGCGCGCAGCATGATGCGCAACCTCGGATTCTAAAAGATATAAAACTAATTTATTAATAAATGGAGGAACAAAAATGGTAAAGATCAGACTTAAGAGAATGGGAGCTCACAAGAAGCCTTTCTACAGAGTAGTTGTTGCTGACTCAAGAACACCGAGAAACGGAAAGTTCATCGAGGAGATCGGTACATATGATCCGCTGAAGAACCCAAGTGAGATCATCATCGACAACGAGGCTGCAAAGAGATGGCTTGCTAACGGAGCTCAGCCTACTGATACAGTAAGAGCACTTCTCAAGAAGTCCGGCGCTATCGAATAAGGAGGCGCGGCATGGGAAGTCTGGTAGAAGTAATCGCGAAAGCGCTGGTCACTAAGCCGGACGAGGTCCTTGTCACCGAAGAGACTGACGGAAGAGACATAATTGTCAAGCTCAAGGTAGCTGATGAAGATATCGGCAAGATCATCGGAAAGTCTGGAAGGATAGCTAAGGCGATCAGGACCGTGGTAAAGGCTGCGGCCATCAAGCAGAATCTCAGAGTGTCGGTAGAGATAGTTGAAGAAGACTGATAAAACAAATGAGACGGTCTTAATAGGCAAAGTCGGAAGCCCTGTGGGGATCAAAGGCGAAGTCAGGATCACACTCTATGCGCAGGATTCGACCAATCTGAAGGAGGGCAAAGTCCTCCTTCTTGAGCGTGCGGGAAAAACGACTGAGGCCGCAATCAGGAGGATCAGATACCAGAAGGACAGACCGGTCGTGAAGCTTGAGGGTGTTGAAGACCGCAATACTGCCGAGGAGATCAGAGGCATGGAGGTCAGCATTTACGCCTCCGACCTGGAGGAACTGCCTGAAGGCGAACACTATGTGCGCGATCTGATCGGATGCAGGGTCATCGATACAACGGATGATAGGGAAGTCGGTATCCTCAAAGACGTAATACAGAACACCGCACAGAGCATCCTCGAAGTCGAGACAGCTGAGGGCAGGAGCGTTCTTATCCCTGCAGTTGATGCCTTCATGAGAGGCATCGATGAAGAGGCCGGTGAGATCAGAGTCGAGCTCATACCCGGTTTTTTGGACTGATATGAAAATAAACATTCTTACGATCTTTCCCGACATGTTTGCGCCGCTTCGCATGAGCATGCTCGGAAGGGCGATAGACAACGGAATAATCGAGCTGAACGTCACGGATATCAGGGACTATACGACTGACAGGCATAACCGTGTCGACGACACGCCTTACGGAGGCGGTGCCGGCATGGTGATGCAGGTTCAGCCTATACTTGATGCGTTTGAAGCGAGCGGCTTCGGCGGTGATGTCATCTACATGTCGCCTCGAGGCGACATGCTTTCGGGTGACATGGCCAAAGAACTGTCGGAAAAGGATGAAATCACGATCCTTTGCGGGCACTATGAAGGCGTGGATCAGCGCGCTCTCGACAGGCTCGGTGCGCGTGAGATCTCGATCGGAGATTATGTGCTGACAGGAGGAGAGCTGCCTGCCATGGTGCTGATCGATACGATGGCGAGGTTCATCGACGGCGTTCTTGCCGGAGATGAGTCAGTCAGCGATGAGTCTATATATTCCGGCCTGCTGGAATATCCTCAGTATTCAAAGCCGCGCGAGTATGACGGCGATGAGGTACCTGAGATACTGCTGTCGGGAAATCACGGCGAGATAGATCTCTGGCGCTGGGAACAGTCCCTTTCACTGACCAGAGAAAGACGGCCTGATCTCTTTGAGGCGTATGTGAAAAGCGAACCTGCACTCACAAAAAAACAGAAGGCGATTCTTGCAAAATACATGTGATGCAAATTGCCACAAAATGTTGTTATTAGAAGACTTGCGAGTAAATATATGTTGTACCGCAAGTCTTTTTTGTTGTATAATCTTTCTGAACTATGGAAACCAATCGAAGAGGGCTATTTAACAAAAAGTGGATAGTTGCGTTCCTGGTATATATAGGACTTGTCGCATTGTGTTGTGTAGCGCTCTATGTCGTGCCTTCTGTCATCGGCATGTTCGAAAGGACCTATATAGCGGAACATGGCAAAATAGACGTCGCTGACGAGGTCTCTGCTTTTATTGTGAGAGACGAAAGAGTGTATGTCGCAGGGCAGAAGAGCAGCATCAACCGGCTTGCTGACAGCAACAGGCTCGTAAATGCCGGCACAAAGGTCGTAGAGCTCACGCCGGTCAAGGACACTCTTGATCTGGAAGCTGAGAAAGAAGAAGCCGGGGCTGACGCTGAAACCAAAACAGATGACAAGAACGCGGCAGAGTCAAAAGACAAGGCCGGAACAGACGACACAAAAAAGGACAAGGATTCAAAGACTGAGTCCGGTGACGAAAAAAAGGACGATAAAAAGTCTGAACAAGGCGACACCGAAAAGACTGAGGAGGCTGAAGCAGAGGACCCGAAAGCCGAAAGCCTGGGCAGATATTCAGGTATTATGGAAGATCTCGGCGAAGAGTATTCTGTTACCGAAGACGGAAGTACGCGCACAGCAGGATATGTCAGCTATTATGTTGACGGGGCGGAATCCAGACTCAGCACCAAGGCGATAGAGAGCCTCAACTATAAAGACCTCAAGGAACTTACAGGACGCAAGGCGGTAAAGGTCCCGTCACAGAATTGCGGAAAGAACTACCCTGTATACAAAATAGTACGCAACAGAAAGTGGTATCTCGTATACTACCTGAAAAAAGAAGAAGCGGCCAAGTATACGCAGGGAGAGACCGTATACATCGAAGTCAACGGTGAAAACGTACCGGTTACTGTAAGAGAGGTCAGGGACGAAGGGAAAAACACAAGGATCACGCTGACATGCAAGACATTCTTTGACGGATTCCTGGAGATCCGCAATCTCGACACAAAGGTCACCGTGGAGAGCGCCGAAGGTCTTGTGCTTGAGGACGGAAGCATAGTCGAAGCTCCGGACGGCAAGAGGGGCGTGTTTGTGGTCAATAAACTTGGACAGCACGTATTCACACCGGTCAGAACGAAGGCTGACGATGGAACGAAGTGCGTGGTCTACTCCGACATTTATGTCGATGAGGGCGGCAACTACGTTGAGACCATAGGTACTTATGATGAGATCATCGCAGAGCCGTCGGAAGAGGATATTGCGACTCTTAAGAAGGGCAGCAGCGATAAGAACTGACAAAACAATGACCATAGGTGAAAGATATAAGGAAGTAAAAAGACGGGCAGATGAAGCTGCTGTAAGAAGCGGCAGGGAACCCGCAGATGTGAAGCTTGTAGCGGTCACAAAGACGCACACAGCCCGTGAAATAAATGAGGCGATCGAAGCAGGTGCGACCGACATCGGTGAGAACCGCGTGCAGGAGCTTCTCGAAAAATACGATGATGTCAGTCCGGTCAGATGGCACCTTATAGGCCATCTGCAGACTAACAAGGTGAGGCAGGTGATAGACAGAGTCGTCATGATACACTCTGTTGATTCGCTGAAGCTCGCCCGCGAGATAGACAAGCGTGCTGCAGGAGCAGGCATCAGGATGGATGTGCTGATCGAGATCAATTCCGCAATGGAAGAGACAAAATCAGGCATAGCGGCATCCGATCTCAAGCAGCTCGTAACGGAAATAACGGAAGAATGCTCCAATGTGAGGGTCTGCGGCATAATGTGCATACCGCCGATCGCAGCGGAGCCTGAAGATTCAAGGCCGTACTTCAGAGAGGCGGCAGAGCTCTTCGGTGAGATGAAGGGCTGGGAGCTTCCCGCGGAGAGATTCGCGCCTACTGAGCTCTCGATGGGAATGTCGGGAGATTTCGAGGTGGCTATCGAAGAGGGAGCAACAATAGTCAGAGTCGGCAGTTCGATATTCGGACCGCGCAATTACAGATAGAGGAGGAAAAGGCAAAATGGGTTTCATGGATAAAATGAAAGACCTGGTCGGAATCACAGATGAGTATGAAGACGACTACGACAGCATCTCTCAGGAAGAGATCGACGCTTACAAAAAAGAATTGAGAGGATCGTCTGCAGCTGCAGCCGCAGCTACTCCGGAACCGCCTCTCAGCACAGGCATCAGCCCGCTCGCATTCAGCGAGGTGGCGCCGCCGCATAAGTTCACCGAGAACAAGGAACCTGTGGACAAGGTTTCGCGCAATGACTCTGGCGCGTTCAAGATGGTGATAATAGAGCCGAAGAACATCGATGAGTGTCGTAAGCTGATCGACAATCTCAGAGCAAACAAGCCTGTGATCATCAATCTTGAAAAGGTCGAGACAGATCTCGCGCGCAAGATGTTCGATTTCCTCAGCGGAGCTACGTATGCTCTCAGAGGCAACATCCAGAGAATCAACCAGAACATCTACCTTTTTGCTCCTCATAATGTTAACATTAAGGCAATGGTAGACAGGGCTACAGAGGCCGGTAAATCAGCAAAAGAAAGTCCTTGGAAATAATCAGTTCCATTCAATAAATAAGTTAAGATAATTCAGCAGGAAAGATGAGGTAAAGACACTATGATAATGCCGATTGATATTGATAAGAAAGAATTCAGCCGCGATAAGAAAGGTTATAACTCCAGAGAGGTAGACGAATTTCTGGACATTATTGTAGCCGACTACGAGAAGGTGCTCAACGACAACAGGTCAATGGCACATAAGATCAAAGCTCTTGAGAAGCAGCTCGAAGAGGCTCAGAAAGACGACAATGCAATGGTCGAGACTCTTGAGACGGCAAAGAAGCTGATGGCAGACATCTCGGCAAGTGCTGAGAGAAGAGCAGAGCTCATGATGAGAGACGCTGAACTCGAGGCAGAGAACATGCTTCTTGACGCAAAGGTAAACGTCAGAAAGATGAACGACGAGCACGAGATACTGAGCGCCAAAGTAAGAAGACTGAAAGACAATTTCCGCAAAATGCTCCAGGCAGAACTCGAGCGTCTTGATGGTGATGATTTCGACATCATCAGAGATCTTGCAGATGAAGTTGAGATCCCTGCAGCTGAAGAGCCTGTAGCAGAGCCAGCAGTCAGTTCTCCTACGATCGTTATGGATAAGGTTGCAGATGAGACGTCGGTTGCTGCAGATTTCAGCATCCCTTTCACAGACCTTGAGCACGCTACAGTATCCGATCTTTCTGATGGACTGAAGGCGATCGCAGAGGATGCTTCGGCTATCGATAACACCATCATCCTCAAGTAATTGCATAACGCAAATAAAAAACGCTTTACCGTGTGCGGTAAGGCGTTTTGTTATGCTTTTTTATCAGTCTGTGATTGTTATTCGAACTCGTAGTTGCCCAGCTTTTCTTCACTGCCTTCATTTATATAGTCACAGATAGCCACGTAAGTTTCATGTGATATAACATGTTCTATCTTGCATGCGTCCTCTTCTGCCTGCTCTTCACTGACGCCGAGCTTTTCAAGGAATGCTGTCAGGGCTTTATGCCTTTCATATATCCTCTTTGCGATCTTGTATCCGGCAGGAGCCAGAGTAATAGGCCCGTTTGCATTCATGTTGATATAGCCGCTTTCCCTGAGGCGTTTTACGGCATATGAAACGCTCGGCTTTGTAACACCGAGGTACTTCGCTATATCGATGGAGCGTATGTAGCCGTGCTTTTCCTGAAGCACGAGCATAGCTTCAAGATAATCTTCTGCGGATTGCTGTATTTTCATATCCGTTTCTCCTTCTGTGCGGATCGCTTACTATGGTCATAACAATATCATATTCTATCGGTATATTCAATTAAGAAGAGGTTAACATTTTGTGACGTAAAAATCATATGAAATTGTACATAAAACGATGCAAGATGTGAACGGTTGTGGTAATATTACATCGTTGAGTAGAAGAGCAGGGATGCTCTGTCAAAGACAAATGATATCATTCCAAAGGAGGAAAAGATTATGGCTAAATGGGTATGCAGTGTTTGCGGTTATGTTCATGAGGGAGACACACCTCCTGAAAAGTGCCCGGTATGCAAGGTTCCTGCAGAGAAGTTCATTAAGCAGGAAGAGGAGATGACATGGGCTGCTGAGCACGTTCTCGGCGTTGCACAGGGAGTGGATCCTGAGATCATCGCAGACCTCAGAGCTAATTTTGAAGGCGAGTGCAGTGAAGTAGGAATGTACCTTGCTATGTCCAGAGTAGCTTTCAGAGAAGGCTATCCTGAGATCGGTGAGTACTGGAAGACAGCCGCTTTTGAAGAGGCTGAGCACGCAGCTAAGTTTGCTGAGCTCCTCGGCGAGGTGCTGACAGACAGCACAGAGAAGAATCTCAGAATGAGAGTAGAGGCTGAGAACGGTGCTACACTCGGAAAGTTCATGCTCGCTAAGAAGGCAAAAGAGCAGAACCTCGACGCTATTCATGACACAGTTCATGAGATGGCTAGAGATGAGGCAAGACACGGCAAGGCATTTGCCGGTCTGCTGAAGAGATACTTCGGCTAGTAGAAATGGCTGCTTTTTCAGAAGCATCATTAGAGAAAGCCACGAAAGCGTATGCAACGCTCTTAAGCGGTGGATCCAAACCGGAGCTTCCGTCCGTTTACATTTCGCCGGATAAGCTTGAGATTTATTTCGGATATGGAGAACGCACTTGGTTCACATATGATTCCGAAACAAATGACTATTGTCATTGGATACGTGTTGAAAGACAACCGGACAGAGCCGAACACTTACCTGATGAGGAAACCGCAGTAGAAGAGTTTATCAGTTACGCTTCATTGGTGAACATGGAAATATCAACGAATTAAGCTAATTGCTAAAGAGATTGTCATTTAATATGATGGTCTCTTTTCTTCTTGCCAATTGTCCAAAAAAAGCGGCAAGAACTAAAATAAGACCTGCGGATTTCCGCAGGTCTTACTGTCATTTCTTTCTATTCTTCTTCGAAGATCTCGGAATCTGCATTCTTGCGGATACTTTCGATTCCGTTCAGGCAGCTTTTCTTAGCTTTGTAGCCTTCGCCTGTTGCAATGATCTCGCCGTTCTTCGCTTTGAGGCGGAATCTGAATTCTCCTGCCTTGTCAACATACACTTCGAACTTAGGGTGTTTGCACTTTTCGAAGCCTTCCACAGTCTGGTCTTCAACTGCAGCGACAGGAGCATTGGTCATTACGCTCTTGATGCCGTTGAGGCATGCTGCCTTTGTTGTGTAAACTTCTGAGTTTGCGATGATCTCGCCGTTGCCTGCCTTAAGGTCGAATTTGACGCCTGTGGCAGTATTTTTAACTACATATTTCCCCATGGTATCGTTCCCCTTTCTCTGTCACGCTGCTTAAAACTGAGCCTGGGTATATTATACCATAATGGTTAACCCTATAGTATTAGCAACGTTAACTAGAAAGGAGGGTGACGATAGCCATCAGTAGAACTTCTTGCCAAGTGCGAGCTGAATCAGATCGGAAGCCAGCTGTCCGGTCTTGTTGCGCTCATCGAGTATAGGGTTGACTTCGACAAGGTCCATAGAGAGAAGCTTGCCGGAGTCAGCCAGCATCTCCACAGCAAGAAAGGCTTCTCTTGCGGTTATACCGTTCGGTACAGGAGTTCCCGTGCCCGGAGCGTACTCCGGAGTGATGGCATCGACGTCAAAACTGAGGTGTATGCCGACAGTGCCTTCACCGGCTATCCGGATGGCATCCTTCATTACTTCATACATGCCGCGCCTGTCGATATCGCCCATAGGGAAGACGTTCATTCCGGCTTCTTTCATGCGGGCGGCCTCGGGTTCGTCGAAATCGTGACCGCCTACCTGCACGCAGTGTGCTGTCGGAACGTAGTGAGGCTTCTGCCCGAAGTCCACCATGCTTGCCGGACCCCATCCGCATACAGCCGAGTAAGGCATGCCGTGCATGTTGCCGCTGAGGGTGGATTTGTCGTCATTCCAGTCCCCATGAGCATCGATCCAGATCACGCCGATTTCGCCTTCCGGCTCATAATGTTTCGCTATTGCCGAGACACTGCCCGCAGCTATGCTGTGGTCGCCTCCGAGAACAAGAGGGAAGTGGCCTTCCGCAAGAGTAGCGTAAACTGCTTCATAAAGCTCCTTGTTGGTGGCATTCACCTGTTCATATCGGATCATGTGGCGCAGGCTCATCCCGTCAGGAGGAGGGATTATGTCGCCTTTGTCGCGGACCGTGTATCCCATCCGGCGGAGATCTTCCCTGACACCGGCGTAACGGATCGCCAGAGGCCCCATGGCAACGCCTTTCTGAGATGCGCCGAAGTCGATCTGCACCCCTATTATGTCTATATCTTTAGTCTTGTGAAGCTTGTACATCTGATCATCTCCTTTGGGAAAAATGATAACTGATTAACGGGTACAATACAAGGCGCAGAACAGGCCGGGATGCGGAAGACACAACGCAGGTTTGGATTAAAAAACAAAAAAGTTTGAAAAGAATATAACAATATATTGACACCATATAACGCTGTGACTACAATATATAGTGTTCGGAAAGGAACGCTATTTTTTACGCCTTAAATCAGAAAGCGCGTGAAAGGCATGAAAAACAGGGCTTTTGGCGCCCCGGCACAGAAACAGATAATACTTAAGAAAGTCTATATATATAACCATAAAAAATTACGGAGAGAACGATCATGAAAAGCATTATCAAAAGAGACGGCAAGGAGATGCCGTTCGACGAGTCTAAGATCTTCAATGCCATCTATGCAGCCAACAAGGCAGTAGACGGCGAGAAGATGACGAGCATCGACTTCACTTACCTCACTAAGAAAGTCGTAGAACAGCTCGACGGCGAGACATGCACTGTAGAACAGGTGCAAGATATCGTCGAGGCTATGCTCATCAAGTATGACTGGGAAAAGACCGCCAAAGCTTACATCCTTTACCGCGCTGAGCATGCAAAGATCCGTGAGGCTGAATCGGATCTGATGAACATCTACAACGAGCTCACTTATTCGTACTCGAAGGATGCTGACATCAAGAGAGAGAATGCCAATATCGACGGCGACACATCGATGGGCACCATGCTCAAGTATGGTTCGGAAGGTGCTAAGTACTTTGTAGACAACTACGTACTTCCGAAAGACATCGCTAAGGCTCATATCAACGGTGACATCCACATCCACGACAAGGATTTCTACATGCTCACCGAGACATGCTGCCAGATCGACCTGATCAAGCTCTTCAAGGACGGATTCTGCACAGGTCACGGCTACCTCAGAGAGCCGCAGTCGATCATGAGCTATGCTTCACTGGCATGCATCGCGATCCAGGCTAACCAGAACGAGATGCACGGCGGCCAGTCGGTACCTAACTTCGACTATGCTATGGCACCGGGTGTCGCAAGAACATATATAAAGGAGTTCTTCTCGGCACTGACTGAGATCATTGCCGCAAAGCTCGACGCGGCTTATCCGGACGCAAAGGCCATTGCAGACAAGATCAAGGCTGAGGCACCTGCTCCGACACTTGCAACCAACGGTTCGTACGGCGAAGTGCTGGGCGAGTGGTTCGATAAGGCGGGCTGGGCCGGCGGACTCACAAGAGAGCAGCTGGTAAGATGCAGCGCACAGGCAGCAGAGGCAGCATGGGCAAGGACAGACAAGATGACCTACCAGGCAATGGAGGCTCTTATCCACAACCTCAACACCATGAACTCCAGAGCCGGCGCACAGGTTCCGTTCAGCTCGGTCAACTTCGGTACAGACACTACTCCTGAAGGCCGCATGGTCATCAAGAATTTCCTGCTCGCTACGGAGGCAGGACTCGGAAACGGTGAAACACCGATCTTCCCTGTATCTATCTTCAAGGTAAAAGAGGGCATCAACTACAACGAGGGAGATCCTAACTATGATCTCTTCAAGCTGGCGATCAGATGCAGCGCAAAGAGGCTGTTCCCTAACTTCAGCTTCCTCGACGCTCCTTTCAACAAGAAGTTCTACAGACAGGGCGACTATAACACGGAAGTTGCTTACATGGGATGCCGTACGAGAGTAATGGCCAACAACTACGACCCTACAAAGGCTGTAGTATGCGGCAGAGGAAACCTCTCGTTCACATCGATCAACCTGCCTAGACTTGCCATCGAGTCCAACAGAGACTTCGACGTATTCTACAAGAAGCTCGATGCCATGATGGATCTCGTTGCGAGACAGCTGCTCCACAGGTTCAAGATCCAGTGCAGCAAGAAAGGCCGCAACTATCCGTTCCTGATGGGACAGGGCATCTGGATCGACTCCGACAACATCGGACCTGATGACAGCGTTGCTGAAATACTCAAGCACGGCACGCTCTCGATCGGATTCATCGGACTTGCCGAGACCATGAAGGCTCTGACAGGCAAGCATCACGGCGAAGATGAAAGAGCCAGAGAGCAGGCATTTGAGATCATCAAGCACATGAGAGCGGTCTGCGACAGGAAGAGCGCAGAGACAGGCCTCAATTTCACGCTTCTCGCTACACCTGCTGAGGGACTTTCCGGAAGATTCGTAAAGATCGACAGGGAAAAGTACGGCAAGCTGCCTGGGATCACAGACAGAGACTACTACACCAACTCGTTCCATGTTCCGGTATATTATCCGATCGGAGCATTCGAGAAGATCGCCATCGAGGCACCTTATCATGACCTCACAAATGCCGGCCACATCAGCTATGTTGAGCTTGACGGTGATACAGCGAAGAATCCTGAAGCTTTCGAATCTGTAATCAGATTCATGAAGGAAGCCGGCGTCGGATACGGTTCGGTCAACCATCCTGTAGACAGAGACCCGGTCTGCGGATACACGGGAGTCATCGATGACGTCTGCCCGAGATGCGGAAGACGCGAAGGCGAGCCTGTTACGATCGAGAGACTGAATGAGCTTCGCATGAGGTTCCCGAGTGTACCGGTACCATGCGACTGCAACCGCTAATCAGACGGAAATACGATTATCCACAGGGTTATCCACAGACTTATCCACAAGATGATGTGGTATGCCATAAAATATACAACAATATACATTAATATTGCTTTACAAATCCCTATGCAGGGAATAAAATGAGTGCGCACAAAAAGAAGAAATAATACGGAGGTGCCGGTATGAATAATAAAGTCGTCAAGAATGTAAACGGTCAGGTCGGTGAAGGCGTTGGATTCGAGAGAATCAGAAGGATCACAGGATATCTCGTCGGAACACTCGACAGATTCAACAACGGCAAGAGAGCCGAGGTACAGGACAGAGTTAAGCACGGACTGTCCCACAACTAATTGACCATCTGAATGCAAATGGCCGCCTGAACCGGAAAGCGGTGGGCGGCTATTTTTGTGAAAGAAGAGGTACTGCAATGGTCGAGATGGACAAAAGCAAGGACAAAAGCAAAAAAATAAGAGTGTGCGGTATCGAACCGGAGTCGATAGTTGACGGACCTGGTTTCAGGTACGTGCTGTTCGTACAGGGCTGCCCGCATCACTGCCACGGATGTCACAACCCGGAGTCGTGGGCTTTTGATGCCGGATACGACATGACAGTCAATGAGGTCTTTGAGGATATATGCGGCAGGCCATGGCTTCGCGGAGTGACTTTTTCCGGCGGAGAGCCTTTCGAGCAGGTGCCGGCGCTTCTGGACCTTGCGAAGAACATAAAGGGAGCAGGTCTCACTCTTATGAGTTACAGCGGCTATACGCTTGAAGAGCTTGAAGCGAGACATGATAAAGCGACCGATGAGCTTCTGGAAATGCTCGATATTCTTGTGGATGGTAGATATGACGAGAAGCTGCGCAATCTGACTCTCGTGTACTGCGGATCCGAAAACCAGCGCGTTATTGATATGAAGAAGACAAGAATAGCGAGAAAGGAGGGAGACACCGGAATGGTGATCCCTTACAAGTCAGGATTCGATTTCGAGATAAAGATCTGACCATGGAGGCATCGTAAATGAAACTCGAACTTGTAGCGACAGCGACATTCGGCCTCGAGGCAGTAGTAAGACGTGAGATCGAAGCGCTCGGTTATAAAGTAATAAAAACAGAAGACGGACGGGTCACGTATATGGGCGACGAGCGCGCCATAGCAAGATCGAACCTGTGGCTGAGAACGGCGGACAGAGTATATGTGCGCATGGGTGAATTCAGGGCGACTGAATTCGAAGATCTCTTCCAGCAGACAAAGGCTCTGGAATGGGAGAGTATCATTCCGCTCGAAGGAGCGTTCCCGGTCGTGGGAGGATCGGTCAAATCAGTCCTCCACAGTGTTCCGGCCTGTCAGAAGATAATTAAAAAGGCAGTCTCAGTGAGGCTGTCCGAGTTTTATTGCAGGGAAATGATGCCGGAGACCGGCTCCGAGTACCGGATAAGGTTCATCGCCCACAAGGATCAGTTTCTGCTGCTGCTTGATACCAGCGGTGCCGGTCTGCACAAGAGGGGATACAGGGTGCGTGACGTGGCGGCTCCTATGAAGGAGACTCTTGCCGCAGCACTCGTGCAGCTCAGCTTTTACAGAAAGGACCGGATCCTGGTGGATCCGTGCTGCGGCTCGGGGACCATCCCTATAGAAGCCGCCCTCATCGCGCGCAATATAGCGCCGGGCCTTGGGCGGTCATTCGCCTCTGAAGGCTGGGATATAACAGGCGTTGGCCTCTGGAAGGAGGAGAGGCGGCTGGCCTATGAGGCCGCCGACACGGGCGCGGACGGACCGCTTCACATAACAGCAATGGACATCGATCCGAGAGCCGTCCGCGCGGCAAAGGAAAACGCGGATGAGGCCGGCGAATCCGATGATATAGACATAGTGAAAATGGACATGACCGCATGGGAGCCCGGCGCGGGTATCCCAAAGGGCGCGTCGAAAGACGATCATGTCGTCGTCATATCCAACCTCCCATACGGCAAGCGTATCGGAAACGACGACTCCATCAAAGCCATATACGCGCATATCCGCACAATAATGGAGGAATGCCCTAACTGGTCCTTCTTTCTTATCACATCCGACAAGTCTCTGGAAAAAGAACTCGGACGTAAGGCGGACAGACGCAGAAAGTTGTATAATGGAACAATAGAAACGCAGTTTTATCAGTACCACGGAGCCAGACCCGTAAAACGCGAGGTGAACCATGACTAAAAAAGATTTCTACTATCCTTCGACAGACGGCAAAACACAGATACACGCTATAAGATGGGAACCGGAAGGTGAGCCGAAAGCAATACTGCAGATAATCCACGGCATGGTCGAGTTCATAGACAGGTATGATGACTTTGCAAAATACCTCACCGGGCACGGCTATCTGGTCACGGGCGAAGACCATATCGGCCACGGAGCATCGGTACAGTCCGATGAATACCACGGCTACTTCGGCGACGAGGGCAATGCGTGGGTAATTGCAGACATACATCGACTCAGAGAGATGATGCAGAAGGAATTCCCGGGTGTGCCTTACCTCATGCTGGGACACAGCATGGGATCGTTCCTGATCAGACAGTATATCACCGAGAACGGAGCGGATTATGCTAAAGGACTCTCGGGCGTCATCATCATGGGAACAGGCTGGCAGCCGGCTCCTGTACTTGCAGCAGGCAAACTTGTCGCAAAGATGCTGGGAACCAAAAAAGTAGGCAAGCCGGCGAAGCTTATAGACGGAATGTCGTTCGGCTCGTATCTCAAGAAAATCGAGAATCCGCGCACCATTTCCGACTGGCTGACCAAAGATGAGAAGATAGTTGACTGGTACAGGAATGAGCCATGGTGCACATTCCACTTCACTCCGAATGCGTACTATCACATGTTCAGCGGCATGCAGAAGGCCCACGACATCGAACGCATGAAGAAGCTTCCTGAAGGACTCCCTATCCTGATCACATCCGGTGCGGAAGATCCTGTCGGAGCCTGGGGCGAAGGTGTTCGCAAGACTTTCATGGTCTACAGTGACAACACGAAGTGTGACGTCTCAATAAAGATCTACGATGATGACAGGCACGAGATCCTCAACGAGACTGACAAGGATCAGGTCTACGCAGACATGCTTGAGTTCCTGGACAGCTGCCTGAAGTAAGGGCATCCCACATACCGGATGGAATACGGCGCAGCTCTCATAACACGAATAATCACCGCTGCCGTTCTGGCCATATTATTTGGCAACGGCAGTGTTGTCGCGTTTAACCGCATAAAACCGCGCTGGTTCGAAGACTACGACGAGGATCAGTCGGGCACGGTACCGGGAGAGCCACGCAAGGTTCTTCCGCCAAAGCTTCTGGAGGCCGACAATGCAGGCCGCCAGAGGATCCCGAGCAGTCCGTGGAAGTATGCATTCACGGGATATTTTGCGATTACAGGCGTTTATCTGGCAATAAGGGGCGGGAGCCTCACATATGAGATTTCGGTCCTCTGCGTGCTGTTTATCGTCCTTGAGATGGCGATGGCAGACCAGATGTACAGGATTGTTCCGGATGAGTTCAGCATAATGCTGGCGATATCCGCTGCGGCTTTTGTCCAGTACCATGAGAACTGGTGGGAGCCTGCTGCGGGAGCGGCGCTCGGGCTTGGGATCTCACTGGCGATACTGCTGCTGGGCCTGCTTCTGTTCAGAACGGGAAGCATAGGCGGTGCGGACATCAAGTTCTTCACCTGCATGGGCCTGGTGACCGGCAGGACGGGAATAGCCATCATATTTATAATGACCACGCTGCTCTTTGCGGTCCACTCGGCAGTTCTGATAGCGGCAAAAAGGGGCAGCATAAAGGACAGGAACCCGATGCTTCCGTCGGCGTGTGCCGCGGTTACTGTATACTTCCTTTTCCTCTTCAATACGGGAGACATGCTTTTGCTGAATCTGTTCTGATAACACAGGAGTTTCTCTTATATAATGGGCGTGAATGTACTGATCAAAATCGAATACGACGGCACGGATTTCAGCGGATGGCAAATACAGCCCGATGTCCGCACTGTGCAGGGCGAGATAGAGCATGTGCTCAGGTACATTGCCGGCGAGCCAGTGCACATACACGGAACCAGCAGGACCGATGCGGGAGTGCATGCGCTCGGACAGTGCGCTACCTTCGAATGGAATTCGAACATGCCCGTGGAAAAACTGCCTGAGGTGATGAACCGCAGGTTCGGTGCGGGAGGAGAAGGCAGAAGCGGAGCTCCCGGAGATATTCGCATCATATCTGCGGATGTGATGCCTGATGATTTCCATGCGAGATACTCCTGCAAAGGCAAGACATACAGATATGTCATCGATAAGACAGGCGACATCTTCGTAAGGAACCGCGCTTTTCAGTATCCGGGAGCATCTGATCTGAACACGGATGCTATGCGCCGGGCGGCAGCTCACATAGTCGGAACTCACGATTTCAAATGCTTTGAGACAGCGGGAGGCACTCCGCGTGAGTCGACGGTGAGGACAGTCAGCAGACTCGATATAAGCGAAGATGAAAAGTCGATCGTGATCGAGATAACGGGCGACGGATTCCTGTATAATATGGTGAGGATCATCACGGGAACGCTCGTGGAAGCCGGCGCGGGCAAAAGGACGGCGGACAGCGTCCGCGAGGCAATAGAGAGCCGCGACCGTTCAAAAGCAGGGTTCACTTCGCCGCCGCAGGGGCTCTACCTTAAAGAGATATATTTCGAATAAAACGACAGGAGATAAATTGTACAAAGTCAGGATAGACAAATTTGAAGGACCGTTCGACCTTCTCATATACCTTCTCGAAAACGCGAGAATGGACATATATGACATAAAGGTCGCCGAGATAACGGAGCAGTATATCGGCTATCTCAAGGAAATGGAGGAGCTCAACGTTGAGGTCGATACCGAGTTTATAGTGCTCGCAGCTGTACTGATACGCCTGAAATCCCGCATGCTGCTGCCGAGGATAAACGAGGCCGGAGAGATCGAGATAGTCGAGGATCCGAGGATCGAGCTCAGGGGAAGGCTTCTCGACTACATGCGCATCAAGAAGGCTGCCGAAATGCTGATGGCAGCCGAGGAGTACAACCTCGCGGTGCATGAAAAACCTGCCGAGGACATGTCCGTTTATCTTGAAAACCCTGACGAGATACTGCAGGTCAGTGACGAACAGATGGTGAACGCATTCATAATGTTCCTGACCCGCAAGCGGAAAGTAGAGGAAGTCACGAGACGCTACAGCAGGGTACGCCGCCGCAAGGAGACCATAGAGACGCGTATCAGCGAAATGACGGAGCTCCTCGAAAAGAAGTTCAGAGAAGGAAACGGCAAGGTGCTCTTCAATGAGCTGCTGCCTGAGAAGCCGGACAGATACGACATCACTCTAAGCTTCATGTCGCTGCTCTCGATGATAAAGAATCAGGGCTACGACGCAGAGCAGAATGAGAACTTCGGCGAAATAAAAGTTATCAAGAGGGAGATCGCAGATGTACAGCAATAAAACGATGAAATCCGCGCTCGAGACCATGATGTTCATGTGGGGAGAGCCGCTCGAAGTAAAGGATGCGGCTGAGGTACTTGAGGCAGACAAAAATGTAATAAGAGGACTGTTCCGGGAACTTCAGGCGGAATACGAGCAGGAGGGCAGAGGTATAAGGATACGCGAAGTCGATGACGCTTTCGGTTTCATTACATTGGCCGAGAACGACATTTTCCTCAAAAAGCTCTGCACCCCGGTAAGGGTCAGAAGGCTGTCGCAGGCTGCGCTCGAGGTGCTGGCCATCATAGCTTACCGCCAGCCGGTGACCAGATCGGAGATCGATTCCATCAGGGGCATAAAGAGCGAGCGAGTCATTGACGGACTTATAGACAAGGGTCTTATAGAAATATCCGGCAGGTCAGAGGGTGTGGGAAGACCGCTGATCTATGCGACAACAAAAGAGTTTCTGAAGAAGTTCGGATTCTCCTCGCTGAAAGACCTTCCGGAAGTACCGGAATACGAAGAGATGAGAAGGGAACGCGAAGAGGAAGGCTACGGCCAGATAGCGATAGATTTTGAGGAAAAGGAATGAGAATAAATCAGTATATAGCGTCGGCGGGCGTTACGAGCCGCCGCAAGGCAGATGAGTTGATTGCAGATGGAAGAGTCAGGGTGAACGGAGCTGTCCTGACATCACCGGGATATCATGTGGAGGAAGGCGACATAGTGGAGGTCGACGGAGTGCGCATAACTCCGGCTGAGCGCAAGGTCTATTACCTGCTCAACAAGCCGGCGGGCTATGTGACATCGACGGCAGACAAGGAGGGAAGACCTCTTGTTACGGAGCTCGTTCCGGATGACGTGAGAGTGTTCCCTGTAGGAAGGCTCGATCTCAACACCACGGGACTCCTGATACTCACAAACGACGGAGAGCTGTCGAATAAGCTGATGCACCCGTCTCATGAGTTCAGCAAGAGATATCTCGTAAGGGCTCAGGGCATAGTTACCAGAGCCGAAGCCGCAAGACTCGAGAAGGGTATAGATATAGGCGGATTCGTCACTTCACCGGCAGATGTGCATCTGCTCAAGCACGACCGTAACTCAACGCTTGCAGAGATAGTCATACACGAGGGCAAAAACCGCCAGGTGCGCCGCATGTTCAAGGCGATAGGTCATCCTGTGCTGGAGCTTTGCCGCACGGGACTCGGAAACCTTGAGATCGGCAGGCTGGCAGTCGGACAGTGCCGCAAGCTGAGCCCGGCCGAGGTGGAGCATCTCAAACGCATATCTTAAGAACATATAAAAAGGAGCTTGATGCAAGCTCCTTTTTCAGTGCATTTATTCCGGTGTTTATTCTCCGAGGTAAGCCTGCTGTACACGAGGGTCGTTGAGCAGTGCTTTTCCCGGACCGGCCATCGTTATGACGCCGGTCTCCATTACATATGCGTAGTCGGAGATCTCAAGAGCGGCCTTGGCGTTCTGCTCGATCAGCAGGATGTTCACGCCGTCCTCCCTGATCTTCTGGATTACTGCGAAGATGTCCTTGATGACCAGCGGAGCAAGTCCGAGAGAAGGCTCGTCGAGCATGAGCAGCTTAGGCTTTGACATCAGCGCTCTCGCAACCGCAAGCATCTGCTGCTCTCCTCCGGAGAGGGTAGCACCGAGCTGCCAGGTTCTGCCTGCTATTCTAGGGAAGAGCTCGTATACCCAGTCTCTGTCCCTGGCGATCTCTGCCTTGTCCTTGCGCAGATATGCACCTGCTGCGATGTTCTCATCCACCGTAAGATCAGGGAAGATCCTGCGCCCTTCAGGGCAGAGGATTATACCTTCGCCTACTATGTCCTTAGTCTTGAGCGAGGTGATCTCGGTATCATCCCAGTAGACATGGCCGTCGCTCTTTGGCACCAGGCCCATGACCGATTTCAGAGTCGTGGATTTTCCGGCGCCGTTGGCACCTATAAGCGAGATTATCTTGCCGTCAGGTACGTCGATGTCGATACCTCTGAGAGCGTGGATACCGCCGTAATGTACATTCAGATTTCTGATTGCCAGCATTATTCGTCACCTCCCAGATAAGCTTCAATAACAGCAGGGTTGGCCTGGATCTCGGCAGGAGTGCCGTCAGCGATCTGGCCGCCGTAGTTGAGCACGTATATGTGTTCACAGATTCCCATGATGACCTGCATATGGTGCTCGATCATCAGTATTGAAAGATCGAACTCATCGCGTATCCTTCCGATGAACTTCATGAGGTCGTCTGACTCCTGAGGGTTCATGCCTGCGGCAGGCTCATCGAGCAGCAGGATGGAAGGGTGTGTAGCGAGCGCACGCGCGATCTCGAGATGCCTCTGTTTACCGTAAGGCAGTGAGGTCGCCAGGTCATTCCTGTTTTCATAGAGGTCGACCTTGCGAAGCAGCTCTTCGGCCTCAGCCCTCATAGCGGCTTCTTCAGTTCTCGCTTTTTTGCTTCTGAATGTTGCTCCGAACACAGACTCGGTCTGGTTCATGTGCATTGCCACCATGACGTTTTCCATAACTGTCATGCCCTTGAAGAGTCTGATGTTCTGGAATGTACGCGCAACGCCCAGCTTTGTGACCTTGTCAGGAAGCATGGTGATAGCTTTAGTGTATTTACCCGCATTGCGGCCTTTGTAGGCGTCTTTCATCTTGCCCTGCGGGTGGTTTTCGATCACGACTTTGCCGTTGATCTCAACAGCGCCGTTTGTCGGCTCATAAACGCCGGTTATGCAGTTGAAAGCTGTAGTTTTTCCCGCACCGTTAGGGCCGATCAGACCGACTATCTCGTTTTTATGTACAACCAGATCGAGATTGTCTACGGCAACTACTCCGCCGAACTGCATGGTTATATCGGAGAGCCTGAGTACTACTTCTCTGTTGTCCATCACTTGCCCTCCTTGTCGAATACTATTACGGTATCAGATACCTCCAGCGGGGTGAAAAGAGCCTCTCCCGAAGCTTTTCTTGCCTCGTTGGAAGCCTTTGCTTCTCTTGCCCTGCTTCTTGCTGCAGCGTTTGCGGCCCTTGCTTCACGCCTGGCCGCTGCCTTTGCCTTGCGTTTTGAAGGCCATGCCTTCAGATTTGCAGGAAGGTTTTTCAGACCCGAGATGAATTTATCCCAGCTGAATTCCTTGTCACCCATGATGCCGCGCGAGTAGAAGAGCACGATCAGCATGATGAGTACGGCGAAGACGACTTTACGGAATCCCGGCCTCATGAACGATGCCGAAATACCGAGCCACTTTCCTGCGTCGAGACCTCTGAGCCACCATTCCGACGCAGCTGTGAACAGGAATGCGCCGATCACGGAGCCTGTGATGGAACCGATGCCGCCGATGACTACTATGAGAAGGATCTCGTAAGTCATTACGGTGTTGAACGGGGTGGCGTTGATGGTGGTCTGGAACATCGCCAGAAGTGCGCCGCTTATGCCTGCAAAGAAGGAGGATATTACAAACGATATCTCCTTATGCTTGAAGAGGTTGATACCCATTGCCTCTGCTGCGATCTCGTCATCGCGGATAGCACGGAAAGCGCGTCCGTATGTTGAGTTGATCAGCAGCAGGATGATTGCTATGCATATGCCCGAGATCAGAACAGGGAATATGGCGTTTCCGTATGTGGTGTACTTGCGAAGCACGTTCGATCCGTTTGTGACAGGACCGAGAGTGTTCCACTGGAAGAACGCTCTGAGGATCTCAGCGAAACCGAGCGTAGCGATCGCCAGATAATCTGACTTGAGCCTCAGCACCGGGATCCCGATGAGAAATGCTATTACAGCGACCAGAAGTCCTGCGCCGAGCATAGGGATCAGCATGCCCAGATAGTGACCGAATACTCCGAGGCTGCCCTCGAGTGATTCAACTATCGACCATTTGATCACGCCGCCTTCAAAGTACTGATAAACGGCGTCATGCGAAGCGGCAGGGATGGTGAATATGGCGTAAGTATATGCGCCTATCAGCATGAATCCGGCCTGGCCGAGCGAGAAGAGTCCGGTAAAGCCGTTCAGCAGGTTCATCGATGCTGCTACCAGCGCGTAAATGGATCCCTTTTCGATAACGGTGATAAGCATCTTCCAGGATGATCCCGGAGAAATCATGATATCTCCGAGATAAACCAAAACCAGGAACAGGGCGATCGCCGCTACGGAGAGAGCAGATTTGGTTTTCTTTTTCAGTGTAACTTCCATGGCGCCCTCCTATACCTTATCGATATTCTTCTCTCCGAAGAGTCCTGTAGGCTTGACCATGAGGATCACTATCAGGAGAACGAATGTGAAAGCGTCAGAGAATGTTGTCCAGCCGGCACCCTTGATGAGGTTTTCACAGATACCTATTACAAAGGCTCCGACTACGGCACCCGGTACAGATCCTATTCCTCCGAATACTGCAGCTACGAAAGCCTTGAGACCCGGCATGGCTCCCGACATAGGGTTGATGCCTGTGTAGTTGGAGAAGTAGAGTACGGATCCGATCGCGGCGAGTCCGCAGCCGATCACGAATGTGACTGTGATGACTCTGTTGATGTCTATGCCCATGAGTGAGCTCGTCTCGAAGTCACGGGAAACTGCGCGCATCGCCATACCGATCTTTGTGTGCTTGATGAGCATTACAAGCAGGAATACGAGAACGATCGTCAGCACCGGAGTGATCACGGTGACCATCTTGGTGGTAGCAGAGCCGATCTTTACCGTCTTCTGCAGGAAGCCGATCTCAGGATATGTCTTTGTGAGACCGCCGGTAATGTAGAGCGCAAAGTTCTGCAGCAGGTATGACACACCGATCGCAGAGATCATTATGGACATACGCGGTGCAGAACGCAGTGGCCGGTAAGCGACTTTTTCTATGGTTGTGCCGAGAACTATCGCGAAGATTATTACCAGTATGACCGATGCCCAGAGAGGGAGCACGGTGATGAGGTAAACCATGATAAGTCCCGACCACATGAATACGTCGCCGTGTGCGAAGTTGATGAGCCTCAGGATACCGTAAACCATCGTGTACCCTATGGCTATCAGTGCGTATTGGCCGCCGACAGCTATGCCGGCGAGTATGTATGGTAACCAGGTTTGTAACATGTTTTGTCCCTTTTTTACAAAATCGCGGGAAGCCTCGCGGCTTCCCGCATTTCTACTTTGTCAGAAGACCGTTGATCTCTGAAACTGTCCCTTGTCTATACCCGAATTATTCTGCGGACTGTGTCTTTACGAACTCCCAGGCGCCTGTTTCGGTGTTGCATCTCTTTACGAATGCCTCAGTCTTATTGGCGTCGCCTGTCTCGTTGAACGAAACGTCTCCGCATACCAGGCCGCTTACCTGAAGTGAAGGAAGTGCAGCGAGGATGTCAGCAGGATCAGTCGAGCCTGCAGCCTTCATTGCCTCGAGTGCTACGAAGTATGCATCATAGCCCATTGCTGTTACAGCTGCGAGGTCAGTGTTGCCGCCGTTGTTTGTCATGGCTGTTGAATCTTCTTCCATCCATGCCTTGATGCCTTCGTCGAAGTCAGGGTTTCCGCCTTCCTGATAGAAGGTAGTAACAGTGATGTCTACGTTCTTGCCCTTGGCAGCCTCTGTGATTACGTTGGAATCCCATGTGTCTCCTGCGAGGATAGGCATTCCGAGATCCTGAGCCTCAGCCTGGTCAATGATGAGTGCAGCAGCCTCTGTGGATACAGGTGCGAAGAATACGTCGCAGCCCTTGTTCTTGGCGTTTGCTACATAGGAAGTGAAGTCGGAGTTCTTGTCAGGGAACTGCTCTTCAACGACTTCGCCGCCGTTTGCCTTGAATGCTTCTACGAAGTAGTTTACAAGTCCTACTGAGTAGTCATCGCCCAGCTTGGAGAGGCAGTAAGCCTTCTTACAGCCGCTGTCACTTGCGTAGTTAGCAAGAACTGTGCCCTGGAAAGGATCCAGGAAGCAGATCCTGAAGTACTGCTCACAGTCTGCAGTTACCTGAGGGTTTGTGCATGTAACGCCGATTGCAGGCATTCCTGCGTCAGCGAATACATCAGCAGCAGCGATCGATACGCCTGAACCGTATGATCCGAGAACGATGGATACGTTCTGTGATACGAGGTTCTGAGCTGCTGTTACAGCTTTGGAGTTGTCTGACTCGTTGTCTACGATAGCGAGCTCAACATTATACTCTTTATCGCCGATAGTGACAGTAGGAGCCATCTTGTTAGCATACTGAATGCCGAGTGTCTCCTGCTTGCCGCCTGCACCGTTGTCTCCCGAAGCAGGTTCAAATACGCCGATCTTGATGGTGTCTCCGCCGCCGGAGCCCGAATCTCCACCGCCGCCGCAGCCTGCGAGTGCCAGCATCGCGAGCATGAGAGAGAGTACCAATACCAGAATTTTCTTCATTTTGATTCCTCCATCTTAAACATTTTCAGATGATACCGTACGTCTGAAAAAGCCGTACAATATAATGTATAAAGTTAGTTAAGATTTTACACTAATTATCCGTGAATTCAAGGCTGGCGAGAGCTTGAGAAAAGAAAAAGCGGCAGAATTCCGCCGCTCACGCACAAAGGACAATTTCAGTCCGTAATACGCGGACTGTGTTCATATAACCCGTACATTTGTGTTCTTTTCTTAGTATTCCAGATCCGACATAAGATCCTTGTCTTTGCCGCCCTTTATATACGCCTCTATTATGTCTACTGCACCTTCGACTCCGGCACGGCTGGTGTTGATCAGAAGGTCATATTCATCGCGGCCGCCCCATTTGTTATCGGTATAAAACTCATAGTATCTGCGGCGCTGCTTGTCGATCTGCTTTACCTGTTTCTCTACAGTCTGGACATCAAAGAGATTTTCAGGCTCCATGGTATTGTGGATCTGCTGTTTTCTTCTGACTCTTTCTTCAAACGGAGCGAAGAGGAATATGCTGACATGGCGCTCTTCGGCAAGTATGTAGTCAGCAGCACGTCCTACTATGACACAGCTTCCCTTGGCCGCTATCTCGCGGATTATGTTGAACTCTTCTTCCTGCACTTTGGCAAAAGGTGAGGTCTGGAACGTGTCGAATCCGGAGAACATATTGCTGAATGAAAAATCAGGAGCTTTCTCGTCGTTGTCGCGGATGTACTCCGTATTGTATCCTGTGTTTTGTGCAGCCATGGCTATGATCTCTTCGTCATAAAACGGTATTCCGAGCCTCTCTGCCAGGCGCTTTGCGACTTCATGTCCGCCGCTTCCGAATTCCCTGTCTATTGTTACGATGACTTTGTCATTCATTTCGATCCTCCTTGTCTCTCTGCTGTCTAATTGTACCACGCTATCTCAGTTTTGAGATGTTATTTCTTCGATGAAAGCGTCCATGTCTGCCGTGGATGGGAAGATGGCTCTCGCATTGTCATCGCGTCCGCCACCCTTGCCGCCGAAGCTTTTTACTTTTTCCTTAACTATGGCTCCGCATTTGCGCTCCCCTGTGGAAGACAGCAGCAGGCATGTATGCGATTCAGGCTGCCTCATGATCAGGAAGAGGCCGGGAACTTCGTTTACGACTGAGAAGCCGAGCTTAAGAAGGTCATCGGCATTAAGGATATCCGAGCTGTAAACATAACCGGATGCACCTGCGTTTACAGCAGAGGCGAGGATCTTTTCCTTCTCGGCATCTTTGATATATGCTGTCATTTCCGCGAGCCTCGCCTTGAGCGAGGAGATGTTGTCTGCCTCGGCATCGAGTCTGCTCAAAAGATCGGAAGGGGAGCAGGAGTAACGCCTTGCTGCTTCCGAGAGTATTTTTGAGTCGGTGCTGAGTTTTTCGAGTGCGGCTTTTCCGCAGTCGAAAAAGATGCGGTTCATGCCCTTGTTAGGCTCGCGTTTGTATATGGCAAGCAGTCCGACTTCGGATGACCTTGCAGGGTGTGTTCCGCAGCAGGCTATGCAGTCATACGGGTCATCGAGGTCGCCGACAGTCACTACGGAAACTCTGCCGTCGTGAGGCACCTGCTTGCGCACAGGAAGCGCAAGTGATGACTCATAATCATCGAACCAGGTGACCGTAACCGGAAGATCAGCCCAGATCGCTTCGTTGACAGTGTGTTCTGCAAGATCGAGTTCTTCATCCGTAAGCAAGCGCCCGCCGAGATCGATGTCTATTGTGATGTATTCGTCACCCATGTGGAATCCCTTGTTGACTCCGCCGAAAAGTGAGTCCATGGTACCGCTCAGCATGTGCTCGCCGCAGTGACGCTGCATGTTCCTGAAGCGCAGATCACGGTCGATACTCAGTAAGACCCTGTCACCGACGCTGAAAGTACCCGCAGGGGCGCCGGTGATATGCCATACATCGCCCGTGAGAGACTCATCAAACGCACGGCTTATTTCAAACATCTTCTGCGAGTCGATCAGAGATACACTTCCAGTGTCTGAGGGCTGGCCTCCGCCTTCGGGATAGAACACCGATTCATTGCAGGCGATGACATCCATACCGTTCTTCTCGCGTATGGCTGTGACTACAGCCTCGTTTCCGGCAGCATATGGGTCGCTCTGATATATCCTTTTTGTGACCATATTTATTCCTTTCCGATGTTTCACGCGTTTCACAAAATCGAACAAAATCGCGTGCCATAAAAAAACTGAAATATGTGGATAAATCCTGTTGACACAAGGAAAAAATCGTTTCAAACGTTGAAATTTCAACGAATCAGCACTTGGAGTTTTCCACATGTATAAGTGGAAAAGATTGTATACGATTTTTCAAAACCTTGTGGAAAAGTCGCAAACCTTGCAAATTAAGGCTTTCCTGTTTTGTTGAAAAAGCTGTGGCAAAAAATCGAACAAAATGTGAAGATGCACTATTTTTGTTTTTTTAAAAAACCTGATCAGTCACCTTCGGGTTCGACCATGTCATCGAACATTACTCCGGCCGCACCGCACAGTGTCTGGAAGATAGGTGTGTCCATGCGGTACCTTCCCTTGGTGCTTATGAACGGGGAATACAGCGAAAAAATGGTGGCGTCATCGAGCATCGAGATGTATCTGAGCTCGTTGCTCATCAGTATCAGCTCGCCGGCTATCGAAAGGAGGGCAAAGCCGTAAACATCGTCATTGAGCTTGTACGACGAAGAGTCTACATGCGAATTATCTCCCTTGTAAGCGGTATACAGCCATCCGTTCGGCACTGCCATCTGTGTGGAATTGGCGAACGGGCCAATATACTTAGGATCAAAGCCCCTGATCATTTCATCCTTGCAGTCAAAGACGGTCAGGAACTCGGATCTGCCGACCTGCATGGCAGCTTCATAATCCGAAAGCTTTATTACTGAGCCTACCTTTATATCCGTTACCAGAGGATTTTTAGCGCGGTGGTTTCCGTTCAGCCAGATAACGAGTGTGTAATGATAGTACGCATCCCTTGCAAGAGTGGTAAGGCGGCAGCGGAAAGGGAAAGAGAATCTGTCCTCCGGAGCATCCTTTTTCCTGTCACTTCTCTCGATATCACACTTGACCAGCGTCTGTATGCCGGGAGCGGTAAGTTCGCAGTCGCGCAGATCGTTCATGTTCATGGTCGAAAGATACGATGCTGCGGCGAAGTCACTGTCGACCAGCCTCATAATAAAATAGTTGATAGTCTCATATGCCGAGAGCTTGAGCGGTGAAGTGGTTTCGATCGCGTCTCTGCTGCTGCAGTCTGCAGATGTTATGCCCCTGCAGTTAAGCGCGTCCTGCATCAGTCCGAGGCGGAACCTTGCGTAAGCGCGGAACTCTTTGTTCTCCTCGTTATCGTATTCACGGGATACGTCTTCAGAGGCAAGAGGCAGAGCGTCTTCTATGAGCCTCAGCATGCATGCCTCATCGATGCTTTCAAGCTGACCGCCCATGACGGAGACGAAGTGGTTCCAAAGAGCCGTCATTTCTTCCTTCTTTTCGGCAAAGTCTTCATTACCCGGTGTACAGATGAATTCCTTATACTCATCGATGCCGTACTCGGAATAATCGAGATGCATCACCTGATACATGCGCTCCCGCCTGTCGGCCTTGCTGCGCCAGGTCACTTTAAGAGCTACGACTCCCATGAGCCTCGTGCATACAGCGCGGCAGGACTCAAAGTCGAACTCTTTGAAATGATCGTATTTTACGGATTGCTTTCCATGTATAAGTTTCAGTTCAGCCATGCATCAAGTATAACAGATGAGACTTGACTTTGCATACGGCGGGGATATAATAAGTACGTCCTTATTAAGAGCGGAGGAGGGAATGGGCCCGATGATCCCGCGGCAACCTCACAGGAAGTGAAGGTGCCAATTCCCACGGGGCGAAGGCCATGCTCCGGCAGATGAGGATCTATGGTTCTCTCTGCGTGCGGCAGGGAGATTTTTTTATGGCCTAGATATAATGAAAGGATCATAAACAGAAAATGAAAAAACTATTCACATCCGAATCAGTCACTGAGGGTCATCCGGATAAGCTGTGCGATCAGGTATCTGACGCCATCCTCGATGCGATTCTGGCGCAGGATCCTAATGCGCACGTTGCATGCGAATGCGCTGCAAAGACTGGCTTCCTCATGGTATTCGGCGAAGCCTCGGGAAATTTTGACGTCGACTACGAAGCGATCGCACGCAAGGTGATCTGCGATATCGGATATGACAGTGAAGACGCTTGCTTTGACGGCAATAACTGCAGAATAATCGTTCATATGGAAGAGCAGTCGGCCGACATCGCAATGGGAGTCAATGAGTCCTTCGAGGCAAAGGAAGGACTTGAGAGTGATGAGCTCGCCTTTATAGGAGCAGGCGACCAGGGCATGATGTTCGGATATGCCATAAAAGAGACCGAGGAGCTGATGCCGATGTCAGTCAAACTGGCTCACGTGCTCGCCCTGAGGCTTACTGCGGTCAGAAAGGACGGTACACTGCCTTACCTCAGACCTGACGGAAAGACACAGGTAACTGTCGAATACAACGATGGAAAGATCACAAGAATAGACACTATCGTAGTATCGACCCAGCACAGCGAGGATGTAACACTTGAGCAGCTCCGCTCAGATATTCTGACTCATGTGATCGCGCCGGTGGTTCCTGCAGAGCTAATAGATGAGAAAACAAAATACTATATCAACCCGACCGGAAGATTCGTTATCGGCGGCCCTATGGGAGACTCCGGTCTCACGGGACGCAAGATCATAGTTGATACTTACGGCGGGCATTCATCGCACGGCGGCGGTGCTTTCTCGGGCAAGGATCCAACGAAAGTGGACCGTTCGGGTGCATATATGGCACGCTATATTGCCAAGAACATCGTGGCTGCGGGGATCGCAGAGGAGTGCGAGGTGCAGCTGGCATACGCGATAGGAGTTGCTGAACCTGTTTCGGTATGTGTTGATACATTCGGTACGGGAAAACTCGATGAGGAGCAGATAGCCGGTCTGATAAAGGAACATTTCGACATGCGTCCGGCTGCCATCATCAAAAAGCTGGAACTCAATAAGCCGCAGTACAGAGAACTTGCTGCCTACGGACAGATGGGAAGGACCGCTCTCGGTGTAAAGTGGGAAGAGACAGACAAGGCGGACGAACTCAGAAGAGCAGCAGGCTGTTAGGAGAAAAGAATGTCACATTTCGAAAAGGTATCTTTTGAACAATGGAAGGCTGACTGCGGAGTCAAGGGGCTATCTGACAGCGGTCTAAGGGAGTGGTATGATGCAATAAAACTTCCGAAACAGGCGACTGCTGCATCGGCAGGATGCGATTTCTTCATGCCTTTCAGTCTGAACTTTGAGGGCGGAAGCAGCTTCAGGATCGCGACAGGCGTGCGCTGGGTATGCGATGAAGAGGAGGGCAGAGACAAGGTGCTCCTCGTGATGCCGAGAAGCGGACTCGGATTCAGATATGGCATCAGACTGTCAAACACGGTTGGTGTCATCGATGCGGATTACTGTGATTCTGACAACGAAGGGCATATCATCGTGAGCCTCGTGAACCCGTCAGATCAGACTGTGCTGCTTGGAGAAGGCAAGCCTTTTGCGCAGGGCATAGTCGTGAGATATGAGGTGCCGGACGGAGCAGAGTCTGAAGACTCGCGCAACGGCGGATTCGGAAGCACGGACAGATAGTCCGGGGGCAGAAATGGAAAAAGAGACAAGAAGAGCGGATGTTGTGATAGTGGGCGGCGGCGCATCGGGACTGGCAGCGGCCATAGAACTGGGGATGAAGGCCCCGGGCCTTGACGTGCTGGTCATTGAGAAGATGCCTGAGCCGGGGCGCAAGATACGCGCAACCGGAAGCGGCCGCTGCAATATAAGCAACACCGGCGCTGCCGGATTCAGCCGCATAATGGAGTTCTTCAGGGAGATAGGGCTGGTCACCAGGACTTATGAAAACGGGCTCGTCTACCCTTACTCTGAATCTGCGGCGGATGTTACTGCGCTCCTGACTGAGCGCGCGGCATCGCTTGGTGTGAGATTTGCGTGCGGGGAAGAACTCATGACGGTAAAATACCTGCCTGCATCTCTCGCTTTTGACGGAGCTCCGGAAGGCAGAAATATCTTCATGCTTGAATCGGTGATAAAAGACCGTGACGGACTCAGAAGCATAAGAACTCATGCGCTGTATGTCATACTTGCCATGGGAGGCAAAGCCGGTCCGACTTTCGGAACCATAGGCGACGGGTTCAGGATCGCCAGAAATCTGGGTCACAGCATAGTGACTCCTGTGCCGGCTCTTACCGGAATAGAATGCGACGAGTGGGACGAAAGAAGTGAACCGTGCGGCATAACGCTGGGCGGTACAAGAAGCACAGGCGTGGTATCACTGTTTAAGGATCCGGATGAAGTCTTCGGCGAAGGAACAAAAGTGTTTGAAGAGGCGGGAGAGATACAGTTCACTAAATACGGTCTCTCGGGGATCTGCATCTTCAATATGACAAGACATATGAGATATGACAGGCGCGCAGGCGAGAGCCTTGATGAGTTCCTTGTTAGGGTCGATCTGTTCCCTGACGGCGACATCGCAGAATACATACGCGACAGGCAGAAGGGCAGCTTTGCGGACACTCCTGCCGGGGAGATCCTCCGTACCGTGCTCAAAGAGCCGCTTGCTGATTATGTGATCGCGTCAGCGGATAACGGCCCGGACGAAGACGGCAGGATACTCGCGGACAGACCGCTTTCGTCACTAAGCGATGAAGAGGTGCTCGCGATAGCTGATCACGTGCACGCCCTTGAGTTCCATCCTCTGCGCATACGCGGATGGAACGATGCTCAGGTGACGATGGGCGGGGTATCTCTTGATGAAATAAATGAAGCGACTTCAGAGTCGCTTCTCATAAAAGGCCTTTATATTACAGGTGAGCTCGCTGACAGGGATTACCAGTGCGGCGGCTACAACCTGAGCAATGCCTGGCTCACAGGTCTTGCTGCTGCGGACGATATCGTTCAATGATGTGCCACGCAGCTCTGATGCCGTCACAGGCGGCAGAAGTGATGCCTCCGGCGTAACCCGCGCCTTCACCGGCAGGGTATACGCCTTTTATATTGCTTTCACCATGCTCATCCCTGACTATCCTTACAGGAGATGAGCTTCTTGTTTCTACAGCCGTTACCACCGCAGACGGATCATCGTACCCATGTATCTTTCGGGCGAAATCCGGCACAGCCTCTCTGATAGCTTCCGCGGCAAAGTCAGGGAGCGATCCTGTGACTTTTGCAGCTTCCGGTGCTCCGCTGAGGAAGGCATCCATACTGCAGGCCGGAGCAGTGAAGTCGCTGCCCCCGTTGATGAAGGCAAGCTTCTCGTATTTTTCCTGGAATCTCACTCCCGCAAGAACATCGTCGCTTCCGAAGTCATCAGTTCTGACATCGCAGAGTATGCCGCTGTTCGCTGTTCCGCTGTCGCGTTTTCTGTTGCTCATGCCGTTGACGCAGAGCTCGCCGTCCTTTGTGCTGCAGACAACGACCTCTCCGCCCGGACACATGCAGAATGAATAAACTCCGCGGCCTTTTGATGCCCTGTAATTGATCCTGTAGTCGGCTGGCGGAAGCTTTCCGATGTTTTCACGGCCGTATTGTGCCTCGTCAATCAGCTTCTGAGGGTGTTCCATGCGAACGCCTATCGAGAAAGGCTTCTGCTGCATGCACAATCCTGAGGCATTTATCATGGAAAAGGTATCACGCGCACTGTGACCGATGGCCAGTATGAGAGCATCGGTTTCAATACGCTCAGATGCAGAGGCATCTTTTCTTACAATGTCGACAGCAGTCAGGCGGCCGTCTTCGATCACGAGTGATTCCAGTTTAGTGTCAAAGAGGATCTCCCCGCCAAGGCTTTCTGTCTTTTCCCTTATTTTTACGATAACCGTGCGCAGCACGTCAGTTCCTATGTGCGGCTTGGCGAGATACATGATGTCATCTCCGGCACCGGCATCGCGGAACTCCTTCAGCACTTCGCGTATGAGGCTGTCTTTTATACCCGTTCCGATCTTGCCGTCTGAAAAAGTGCCGGCTCCGCCTTCACCGAAGAGCATGTTGGCTTCCGGGTCGAGGACTCTGTCTTTTCTGAAACGGTCGACTGCTTCGATCCGACCTTCCATAGCTGGACCGCGCTCCAGCACGAGCGGGCGGTAGCCTGCTTTCGCCAGCTCAAGAGCAGCGAAGAGGCCTGCGGGACCCATGCCGACAACTACCGGACGGGAACCGAGTATTTTACTGCCGGGAGCAGGCGACAGAGGACGCTCGCTTTTATCGTCTGCAATGCTTATATCCGAAGAAAGCTTTTTCGGGATGCGGAGTTTTTTATTCACAGAGAAATCGACCGTATACACAAACTGTATATACGGTTTCTTTCTGCTGTCCACCGACTTGCGACGGACTTCAAAGTCCATGATATCAGAGACCGGAATGCGGAGCTTCGCTGCTGTGACAGCCGGAAGCTCTGACATCGGAACGTCAATATTGGTTTTTATTCCCTTGAACCTGTATCTCATCGATTATATTTCATAGGCCCATGGATTCACGGATGCCGTAGAGTCCTACAGGCTTTCCGACCATCCATCTGCATGCGTTGACTGCGCCTTTTGCACAGCCTTTCCAGTTGAGGCAGTGATGGGTGATCTCGAGACGTTCACCCTCGCCGAAGAAATATACCGTATGGCTTGACGGCGTGTCACCGCCGCGGACTGCGTGGAAGGTGACTTTGCCTTTCTCGCGCGGATGGCGGCCGAGCGGCCTGCCATATACGGCATCGTCGACGAGGTCGACGCCGACCGCTTCGCCCATGGACTCGATAAGCTCGCGGGCGGTGCCGCTCGGCGCATCGAGTTTGGTGTTGTCGTGCATGTCGATGATCTCGATATCCGTATCATCATAGAGATCTTTCGCGGCGTCCATAAGGAGCTTTCTCATCACGTTTACCATGCGGTCTGTGTTGGCTGCTATCATGATAGGGATCTCGGCAGCCACTGCTTCAAGGCGGGCACGCTGTTCCGCATTGAACCCGGTCGTGCCTACTACAAGAGCCTTTTTATGTTTCAGACAAGCATCGAGCACTTCCATGCCCAGCTCTACTGTCGAAAAATCACAGACTACATCAGCACCGTCGATAACCGATTCTATATCATCGACTACCGGCGCGCCGACTGTTTTGCCGATCATAGCCACTTCACCGATGTCCTTCCCGATGTAGTCCCTGCCTTTAGGGCCTATGCCGGCAACTATCTCCACATCATCCCTCGACGCGGCATCGGCAACGATAAGTCCGGCCATCTTGCCGCGCGGAGCTGTAATGATCATCTTCATATAAGGCTTCTCCTTTTCCTATTTTGCAACCTTGAAGTCAAGCACCAGCTGCTCGATGTCAGGATGCATCTGTGTCAGTTTGACGCCTGCGGTTTTAAGCATCAGTTTGGATGCCTGCGTGGACGGCGTATCGGCGTACTTGTCTGAGAGATATATGACTTCCTTTATACCCGACTGGATGATCGCTTTGGCGCATTCGTTGCAAGGGAAGAGCGCTACATAGATCCTTGATCCGCTGAGATCCTTGCCTGACGCGTTCAGTATGGCGTTGAGCTCTGCATGCACCACGAAAGGATACTTTGTGATCTCACCCTCGCGGTCCCACGGAAACTCATCATCCGAGCAGCCCTTCGGGAAACCGTTGTAGCCTGTCGTCAGTATGACATTGTTTTTATCCACTATACAGGCTCCTACCTGAGTGTTAGGGTCCTTGCTCCTCTTTGCGGCAAGAATGGCAACTCCCATGAAGTACTCGTCCCATGAAATATAATCTTCTCTTTTAGTTACCATGATAACCTCCGAAACTCCGGCGGTGTGCCGGACATAAACTATCCATTTGATGTGATTTTACAACCGGCAGGGCCTTGTTATCAAGCCCGCCGGGAAGGGCAGTGGACTTGAAAGAACAGCCTCCGGAGTGTTAAAATACCAATAACTATGGCTTCATAAAGGATTAACGATAAATTGAACAAAATAACAGGAACAAACAGAAATAAAAGCAGCAAAGCACACAAGACGGTGTTCGTCATTCTGGCACTCATCGTTTTAGCATTTTCGTTCGCATTACCGGTGTTTGCAGGTCCGGGAAACGTTGAGCCTGCTGTCCCTGCCAACACGGTGGGTATACAGGGAGGAGCGTTCGAGGTCACTGACTACGACATGACCGCAGAAGTGGGCAAGGATCATACATATACTGTTGAAGAAAAAATAAGCGTAAATATCCCTGACAAGCTTCAGAGTGTGGAGTTTGCGATACCGAGCGGTAATTTCCGGATAGGCGAGATCGAGGTGGAAAATGCACTATATGAGGCAAAGACCGCCTCAGAGGCAAGCCGGATAGTGATATCCGATCCGGAGAAGCTCACAAAGGGGTCTCATGTCTATACTATCAAATACAGGATTCGCGAATACCGGGATCATGACGATTCGAAAGACATGTTCTACTTCAATGTGCTCCTTCCTGAATGGAAGCAGCCGATAGGAAAGGTATCGATCAAGGTCAGTTTCCCTGATGATTTCCCGTTCGATGACATGCAGTGTTATGCCGGACAGTTCGGAGTCCAGGACGCAAACAACAAGATCAAATTCAAAGCAAAAGAGTCAAAGCACACTGTCAGCGTCAAGGGGGAGATGATCCCTGAGAACTTCGGTATCACACTTAAGGCCCAGCTGCCGGATGGATACTGGGAGAAAACACTTGATGGGAGCTGGTCGATAACTGCTATCACGCTCATCATGACCGGCTTCACGCTCATCCTTCTGATACTGTGGCTCATCGGAGGCAGAGACCCGAAAGTCAAGAGGAAGGAAATCGTGACTAAGCCTGTAGAGGGACTTACGCCGGTAGAACTGGGATACATATTCAACAGCGAGGTACGAACGAGAGACGTACTTAACCTGATATTGCAGTTTGGACAGAAAGGTTATCTCACGATAAGTGAATATGAACCTAAACGCTACAGGCTGATAAGACGCAAATCACCGGTAGATGAGGAGAGAATGTACCGTAATGCTTTCAGGATCCTCTTCGAAGACGTATATGAAGACAGACCACTGAGCATGGATAAAATCGGACCAAGGATCGAAAAGATCAGGGCCGTGATCACCGATGACGTTGCAGCCGGATTTACTGCGAGTGAGAGCCTGCCGTTCACACCACTATCGCGTGTATTCAGGGCAGTAGGCGCCGCTCTGCTGGGTATCGGACTCGGACTTTCGGCCATGTTCTCATACTACTATGACTACAAGACACCGAACTATGTCGAGGCGATTCTGGTAGCTGCTGCCGGTGCAGCCGCAGCTCTCCTGCTCTGCAAAGCAATAGATGACAGAGACTCATCGTCTGCAGATTCGCGCAGATACGCAGAGTTACTTGCCACCATGATATTTGCGCTTCCTGTGATTTACACGGTATTCAGAGTCGTCATGAACACAGGAAAGCCATACGCGGCAATTCCGATGATAGCCGCATCGGGAATCGCGGAATTCCTCATCATTATCATGAGAGCGAGGGGCAAGGAGAACGCGGTTATTGTAAACAGAGTGCGCCGCCTGAGGCATTTCATTTCTCATCCGACTCCGAAGGAGCTTCTTGAGAATCATCTGGCGGACAGTGATTATTACTACGATATGCTGCTTTACGCTCTGGCATTCGGAGCTGAGGAAGCATGGGCGATATCATTCCTGACCCTGGATGTGCCTGAGCCGGAGTGGTATTCCGACGATATCGAGGGGCATGCATTCTCCAACCTCAGGGTCGCTCCTACAACTATCGATTATGCAAGGGATCTAAGATCATTCATCAGAACATTTGACAACAATTAAGGGACTATAAATGGCAGACAAACAGAAGATTATTAACATAGCGGTAATAGCACATGTAGACGCGGGAAAATCAACACTTGTTGATGCGCTTCTCGCACAGTCACATGTATTCAGAGATAACGAGCAGATAGTAGACTGCGTGATGGACTCCGACGCCATTGAAAGAGAACGCGGCATCACGATCTATTCAAAAAACTGCTCAATAATGTACAAAGACTACAAAATCAACATTGTCGACACACCGGGACACGCGGACTTCAGCTCGGAAGTCGAGCGTATCATGAAGACTGTGGACACGGTAATACTGCTGGTAGACTCCAGCGAAGGACCGATGCCGCAGACGAGGTTCGTCCTCAGCAAGTCGCTTGCGCAGGGCATAAACCCTATCCTGTTCATCAACAAGATCGACAAGAAGGACGCGCGCATTGACGAGGTGGTCGACGAAGTCTACGAACTGTTCATGGACCTCGAAGCCAATGATGACCAGCTGGATTTCCCGATTCTTTACGGAATTGCCAGACAGGGCATTGCAGTCAACGATCCTTCGGAGGTAGAGGGTATCCAGATAGGTGAAGGTGCTGCAAAGATCCGCAAATCGCCAAAGGGATACGGCGGACTCAGCATAGAGCCTCTGCTCGAGTGCATCACAAAACATTGCGATCCGTATCCGGACACGGACGATGAGCCGCTTCAGCTCCAGGTATCGACGCTCGCGTACGACGACTACATAGGCAGACTGGGGATCGGCAGGATCACCCGCGGCACCATAAAGGAAGCACAGATGGTATCCGTCACCAGAGGAGACGGCAGTGTTACCAAAAACAAGATCAACCAGATATTCGTATACAGAGGACTCAGCCGTACCGTAACAGCGCAGGCGGGTTCCGGCGATATCGAGGTTGTATCGGGTATTCCTGACATCTCGATAGGCGACACGATATGCGATCCCGATCATCCGGAGTCGCTCGGAACCATTAGCATAGAAGAACCGACACTTTCGATGAACTTCATGGTCAATACTTCGCCGTTTGCCGGCAAGGTCGGCAAGTACGTTACGTCGAGACATATCAAGGACAGGCTTGAAAAGGAACTCGAGGTAAACGTCGGACTTCTGGTGGAACCGACTGATACGACGGATTCCTTCAAGGTTTCGGGCAGAGGTGAATTGCATCTCTCGATCCTTATTGAGAACATGCGCCGCGAAGGGTATGAGCTTGCGGTATCCAAACCGGAAGTCGTTATCAAGCGCGGACCTGACGGTGAGAAGCTCGAGCCTGTGGAAGAGGTAGTGGTGAGCGTGCCTGACGAATATACAGGACCGGTCATCTCGAAACTCAACATGCGCAAAGCTCTCATGACTGCTATGATGTCCGAAGGCAACGGATATTCCAGGATCATTTTCACCGCTCCGACGAGAGGCCTCATGGGATACCGCTCGGAGTTCATCAATGACACCCGCGGAGAAGGCACCATGGTGAGACGCTTCAGCGGTTTTGAACCGTGGAAAGGTGAGATCCAGGGCCGCATCAACGGAGTTGCCGTTGCTCAGGAAGAAGGCAACTGCACAGCATACGCCATTTTCACCATCCAGGAGAGAGTGCAGATGTTCGTGAAACCGCAGGATCACGTATATGAAGGTCAGCTTGTGGGCATGAACGCAAGATCGGATGACATGGTGGTAAATCCTTGCAGAGCCAAGAAGGCCACAAACATGAGAGCTGCAGGTTCTGACGAAACCATTAAACTGACACCTCCTCGCACGTTCACCCTCGAAGAGGCACTGGAATTCATCGACGATGACGAGCTTGTGGAAGTGACACCGACAGATATCCGTCTCCGTAAAAAACTCCTCACGGAGCTTGAGAGGCGTAAATATAACAACCGCATGAACAGGTAATCATGCGATAAAAAGGGGAAACGAAGCGACAGAGATCAGCTATATCAGATACCGAAAGGAGAATCTAAAAATGAAAATTCTTGTAATCAACCCTGGCGCTACTTCGACCAAGATCTGCGTATTCGAGGACGAAGAAGAAGTGATGCGCGTCGGCATCGACCACGATGCTTCCGAGATCGCAAAATATCCGCACGTGGTAGATCAGGCACCGTTCAGAAAGGCTGCGATCCTTGAGACCATCGAAAAGAACGGATATAAGCTTGAGGACTTCGACGCTATCTGCGGAAGAGGCGGACTCTTCAAGCACATCCCGTCAGGCACATACAAGGTAAATGATGCAGTTATCCACGATATCGAGAATCCTCCTTACGGAGAACATGCAGCCAACCTCGGTGCATATATCTCAAAAGAACTGGCTGACTCTGTAGGCATTCCTGCATTCTTTGTCGATCCTGTATGTGTAGATGAAATGGAGCCGCTTGCAAGATACTCCGGCCTCGGACTGGAAGGTTTCGAGAGACAGTCATTCTTCCACCCACTCAACCATAAGTCTGTAGCACGCAAAGCTGCAAAGCATCTTGGCAGGGCTTACGAAGAACTTAACCTGATAGTATGCCACCTCGGCGGTGGAGTTTCCGTAGCTGCACACAAGAAGGGCAGAGTAGTCGATGTCAACAATGTTAAGGATGATGGTGCCATGGGCATGGACAGAGGCGGAGCTCTCCCTGCTAACGCACTCGTAAACCTCTGCTTCAAGGAAGGCATGACTAAGGCTGATGTAAAGAGAATAATCGGGCAGGAGGCCGGCGTGTACTCGTATACAGGCACAAAGGACTTCAGAGATGTTGAGAATGCTGCTTTCAATGATGGAGACGAGAAGATGCTGATGGCTTTCAAGGCTATCGCATATCAGCTTGCAAAGGATATCGGCGCAATGTCGGCAGTACTTCGCTACAACGTAGACGCTATCATATTCACGGGCGGAATGGCTTATTCAGAGAGATTCTGTGATGAGATCGCTTCTTATGTCAGCAAGATCGCTCCGATCATGAGATTCCCTGGCGAAGAGGAGATGAGAGCACTTGCAGAAGGCGCCCTCAAGGCACTCAGAACAGGACACTGGGAAATTTACGAATAGGTATATTGCCTGAATAATATGACACGGGATAAGAAAAAGCGCCCTTCGGGGCGCTTCATCTCAATATTGGCACTGATAATCATGATCTGCTCCGCAGGTCTGTCTTCTGCTGAAACTTCCGACATTACTTACTATGATTCCGAAAAAAAAGCGGCAGCAGAACTGCGTGAGCACATGAGGCTTCGTGACGAAACCGCTACGATAGGACTGATGGGCAGCGTAGATCAGAAAGGCCTCCAGAAGACTATCGGAAGGCTTGTAAAAAAGGCCGTAGCTCATACAGGAAAATCCGACGAAGGGGATTACATAGGATTTCAGTATGCTTCGTATGAAGGCCATGCCCGGACAACATATGTGGGATCTTCTCCTGCGATGGAGATAGAGTATACGCTGTCATATTATGACGACGCTCAGCAGGAAGCAGAAGTGGATGAAAAAGTCGGTCAGATCATCGAAAGTCTGGAGCTTGATGAGAAGACTGATTATGAAAAGATCACTGCGATCCACGATTATATATGCGACAATGTCGATTTTGAGGCTGCTGAAAAAGGCGGTGATACCGTAAGAACGGCATATGGCGCACTGATCGAAGGCAAGGCGGTATGTCAGGGGTATTCGGTCAGTCTTTACAGACTGCTTCTGGAGGCAGGAATAGACAACAGGATCATATTCGGAAAAGGTCTTTCTGAAACAGGAGAATCCGGAGCGCATACGTGGAACATAATTGAACTGAACGATGACTACTATTATATTGATGTGACATGGGACGATGTCGGATCTCAATATAAGTACTTTATGGTACCTGCCGAATCCGGCTTTGAGAATTCTCATATTGCTGATGAGAGCTATGATGACGATTTCTTCGAAGAGGATTACCCGATGTCAGATGATGCGTATAAAGACGAAGCTGTCGGACTGAAAGGCAAAATACTGAAAATGGTGAAGGCTTTGGTGAGTGGGATAAAGAGTCTGCTTTCGCGGAATAACTAATTTTCATATACTTTCAGTTGCAAACAGATACCCGATGTGTTAACATAATCGGGCTGACATAATAATCAATAATAATTAGCCGTGGAGGATTGACCGAGTGGCTAAGGAGCCTGATTGGAAATCAGGTAAGGCGTAACAGCCCCGTGGGTTCGAGTCCCATGTCCTCCGCCA
>JAFRJV010000059.1 GCA_017432075.1 Mogibacterium sp.
AATTTATTTGAAATGTGTGCTAGGCGAGGATGGGTTATATGGGGGCGGATTTGAAGGCGAGTAATTAGTGCGAAAAAAATACCCCCGCATCGTTTTATGATGCGAGAGTATTTGTTGGTCATCTTAACTTAATGACATTGGGAATTGTTCCCGGGGATCTTTTTTATTCCATGTAAGTGTTCATGTATTTGTCCCAGATCTCATCCGGTACGAGTCGTCCGCCGGTCGCCCAGCAGACCTGTGTGGCGTTAGCCAGCTTCTCCGGAGTAAGTCCGTGCTTTTCAAGATATGCCTTGCCGGCATCGAGCTTCATTATGTTGAGCGGACCTATGAACGCTGCGCAGCTCGACGGCTCGATGAAGATGTCCTCTGTCTTCTTCAGCATCCTCATGTAGTCGAAGAGGATCGCATCGCGAACCGTGAAGTCTCCGGACAGAAGATTGCGGCAGATCCTTGTGACCAGTCCCGATGGGCTGGCGCAGGCAAGACCGTCTGCAGCTGACATTCCTGTAAGTCCGAAGTCGCTTACATTCACCTCGTTGAACCTGTCGGAAGCCATTCCCAGAAGAACCGAAGGGAACAGCGTAGGCTCGCAGAAGAAGATGTGTACATCATCCTTGAAGAGACGCTTGAATCCGTAGCAGACTCCGCCCGGAGCTCCGCCTACCCCGCAAGGTACGTATATGATCATCGGATGATCCTTATCGACGGTAACGCCCTTTTCCTCGAGCTGCTTCTTCATTCTGCCCGCGGCCACCGCATATCCGAGGAAGAGCGGCAGCGAGTACTCATCATCTACGAAGTAACTCGTAGGGTCGAGATCCGAAAGCCGGCGGCCCTCGCTCACGGCCTTGGAGTAGTCCTCTTCATATTCGATCACATCGACGCCCTTGCTGCGGAGCATGTCCTTCTTCCACTGCCTTGCGTCAGCCGACATATGCACCTTTACCTTGAATCCGAGGAAGGCGCTCATGATGCCGATCGACAGTCCCAGGTTTCCGGTCGAGCCGACCTGCACGGTGTGCTTGCCGAAAAACTCCTTCATGTCGTCATCGGCGAATCTCTCGTAATTGTCATCTTCGGTGATGAGCCCTGCCTCGAGAGCGAGATCCTCCGCGTGCTTCAGCACCTCGTAGATACCTCCCCTGGCCTTTACCGATCCCGCGATAGGAAGGTGGCTGTCCATCTTGAGCATGAACCTTCCCGGTATCTCAGCATCGTACTTCTCCTCGAGAGCCTTCTTCATCTCAGGGATGTCGGCAAGCGGCGATTCGATCAGTCCGTCGTCTTCCGCTGTCTCAGGGAAGCACTTCTTTATATACGGAGCGAATTTGTGGAGCCTTCTCTCGGTGTCTTCGATGTCTTCATCGGTCACTACCAGCTGGCAAAGTGCATCCGTCATCTCAAACGGGAGCAGCTTGTCATTGATCCAAAGTGTCTCGGTCTGTTCAGCTATGTCCCTGAAGACCTGATCCCTTTCGATCATCTCTTTTGCGTATTCCTTGATGCTCATACCGCATCCTCCTTTACATCGGTCCTTTATCTCTCGCGAAAGTATGATCCAGCTTTCTGCGGATCGCTATCGGCGATATCTTATGTGTCGATCCGTCGCTGAAATGTCTGAAAGATCTGTTCAGCCGGCTTACAGGCGGCCAGTACGGCAGTCCTCCGCCGTTCGGGTTCTGGAAGTGCACGAAGTTTGCGACATAATGGACCATCTCGTCCTTCAGATCATAGTCGATCTGTTCGAACGGGCGCCAGCACTTATCCATATTGCCGAACATGTACCAGAGGTCCGATCCGTGGAAAGCCTTGAAGCTCTTACCCGGAAGGTGCCTGTCAAACAGGTAGCCATAGACCGGGGATTTACCGTGCCTCACATGCTTCATCGCCCAGCCGATCGCCATGTCATAAATGATATACGGCATGAAGTCCTGCGAAGTGACTCCGATGATCATCGGCACATCGAGATATTCCCTTTTGCGGATGACCCTCTGCGGGAGGTCAGGTATCACCTTTCCGTCTATACCCGGCTGTACAGCCTGGATACTCCAGTTCTCCCTCGACTCATCATACCATGCTTCCCAGATGACTTCAGGCGGAAGTTTCTTGAACTCTTCGGTCGTCTCCACTCCCGCGCGTCTGCGGACACCTTCCCAGAAAGGCAGTGACTTTTCTTTTGTCCACGGTTTTGTAATAAGCGGAACTGCTCCGGCACCGGACATCAGCACCGCGCCTTTTACTATCCACTTGAGATCCTGTGTATACATCAGGTTCATTATGGACATGGCGCCTGCGGACTGCCCCATTATGGTGATCTTATCCGGATCACCGCCGAAGTCGGCAATGTGATCGTAGATCCATCTGAGTCCGAAGACCATATCCTTCAGTCCGTAGTTGCCTGATTCGTACAGTGAGAATACATTCAGTCTGTATCCGAGTGACACGAACACAATATTGTGTTTTGCATATTCGGTGCAGGTCCCGTAAGGGAGCTCTCCGACAGTACCCGTCTCGAATCCCCCGCCGTGGATGAATACCAGGACCGGATCCTTCTCCGCGTTCTCCCTTGCGATTATATTCATCGTCATCGGAGATTCGGCGAACTTAAACTCCTGATCATTGCGGAATTCCTTATGATAAAACGCGTCCGGACCGGTCGACTCATCTCTGTATGTAAGATACTGGTAACAGTCGGTCTCGATCTCCGTAGCATCAAACACATCCCATTCCGGATATGGCTTCGGCTCTTCAAAACGCTCTGTCACAGCATACGGGATGCCCCTGTACATGCAGACCCCCTTGTCCACCGTTCCTATGACTTTCCCAAGACCCGTCTCTATCTCTATTCTGTTCATTTTATTCCGGTCTAGAATGGATCGCTGACTAATACCTTCCCGTCTTCCTGAATGATTATGTTCATGCCGTCCTTGACGTATTCGAGGAACTCGTCACCAAGTGAATCAACTACCGGCATCTTTGCTTCAGGAGCATCCAGCCATACATCGGCCAGAACAGCTCCGGCAGCCGCAAGTGAATCGATAGGGTTCGAGAACAGCATTGCTGCAGGCTGGCGTCCCATGGAGCACGCGCAGTAAAGCACAAGTCCGCCTGTCGTGGAACCGATAGTCTGAGGCAGGCAGAGTGCCTTCCCGGCCATCTGCTTGCCGTAGAGGTCCGGATTGTTCTGGTCGCCGCATGTCGCCTTTTTATCGCCGAACTGCAGTGCTTTCTGGAAGGAAGCGAGTGTGTTAAGACCGCCGTGTGATACTAGCGCTTCGGCAGATACTCTGCCCGGAGCGACTACACGTCCCTGGAATGTCTTCATGTCTATTTGCCTCCTTTCCTGTTGCGTGTGATCTGCTCTGCGATCTCATCATCCGTATAGAAGCGTGCCGATGTGTACGTTCTGAGCTTGTTGCTGGATGTTATTACCGGCATCTTCTCGCTCAGCGGATTGTTCATGTACATGAGCGGGCAGATATACGATGTGATGACTCCGGTAGCCTTGAGCCTGTCGGCATATTCCGTCTTTCCGAACGCTTCGAGAACATCAGGAGCAGCGGTAAAGACTGTCGGTACCGAAACCCTGGATGCGCCGCTCTTTGCGAGTCCGGCCTCCACCTTTTCAGTCCAGTCCTTAAGCTGCTGCAGACTCATGTGAGGGCAGCCCATGAAGCAGAGCTTTGGTTCAGCATCCTTGTTCTTCCATATCACAGGATATTCCCTGTAGACTCTTTCGAGTTCTTCGTCATCGACTACGTAGACCTTAGCGCCTTCTTTTATGAGCGACTCACCGTACTTTGCAGCTTCAGGAGTCAGCTTGTCAATGTGATAGAGTCCGACTGCACCGTTCGAAGCGGTTGCAGCACCGAAGTCCTTCAGATAAGTGCATGCCTCGTCGTCGAGCTCCGTGCCGAGCCATTTATCGAGCCCCTTTACATACGGAACATCTTCCATGACCTTCATGCCGATGGCGGATCCGAGCAGTTGAGCTTCAGGCTTTTTGGTCGTCTTTATCTCTACGATCCAGTCAGCCTTGCGGCCCTCGTCTGTAAGAAGACCGAATTTCGGCACGTATCCGATCACCGAACCCATGAGGTCGATAATACCGGAGTTGCGGTTGCACCTTGCACCGAGCACCGAGTTAGCATATACGACAGCCGATGACTCAGACCAGCTGAGCACTTCACCGAAGCCCGGCTTGTTGCCTACTTCGTCCATGTAACACGTACATGTGAAGGCGTTGTCCGAGAGTAAGCCGAGATCTGCCAGCTGTTTCTCGTAGTCCTTCTGCCTGCTGTACATGAACAGTTTGAATACGACATCCTGCGCAAAGTTGCTCGGAACGTTCTTGTCGAGCGGCTTAGGGTCTACCGTGAACTTCTGTCCCGACGGAGCACCTGCTTCGAGCAGCTTGTCCATGAGATCATATACCGGTCCGAGAGCCTTGAGTCCGAACGAGGTAACGAGGTGGTTGTACTTGCTGCTGATAGGCACCATCTCGGTCGCGCCGAAGAGCTCGCCGTATCTTACAAGTGACTCCATCACCTTCGCGAGAGTCTCGCCCTTTGAGCCTTCGAGTATCGCTCTCTGCTCATCGGTCAGTTTTACTTTATAATCCAACTATCCCATCTCCTTTCCTTATATTTCTATATCTGCATCTTCACTGATATTTTAACACACTGAAGTGTTGTTAACCTTTTAATTGTCAGCCAGTTTCGAATTGTTCTTCATGCGTACGCTCGAGGTGTCGAGAATGCGGCCGAGAGTCTTTGTGGTCTCTTCCTTTGCGGCTTCACATATCTTCTTATTGGCTTCTGCGGCCAGCGAATAGTCACCCGTCTCAGCCATTTTTTTATCATATTCTATGATGAGCCTGCGTGCGCGGATGTTGACGGCATCCTGATAGCGCTCGATGTTCTGTATACAGTGATCGTAGTTCTTATCAGCCATGGCTCCGATGAGTCTTGATGCCCAGAACAGGTTCTCTGTCGAAACATCAAGCGTCACTTTGCTCAGGTAGTCAGGGATCGACGGTACGCTTGTATACAGCGGCACCCAGCACGAGAATGTGGTGCATCCGTAGCATATCCACTGGAGACCTCTGGTTTCAGCAGGCATCCCGTTTCTGATCTGCGTTATATGAGTAACACCGGTGCGGTTTATGCCTATAGGGCGGTACTTCCCGCTCAGACCGATCTCGTGTTTGCCGTAAGGATCGTAAGGTGTACCCTGGAAGTGTGCCGACAGCAGATACTGTACGTCTTCGACAGTGACCTTTCTGTCAGGTACCAGCGACCACGGAATATCGTCGCTCTCCAGTCCGAACTCGGCATCAGGGCCGTCCCAACTGTGTGACTTCGGAGCGAGATAGCGTCCGATGAACCAGGCTCTCGGAGTATTGTAGACATGATCCATATCGCGGCGCGATCCGAATATCTTTCGCGGATCGAACTCTCCGTTCTGATTGCAATCGAGGTTATTATCGCGGATGAACTCCCTGAGGTCAGCCGAGCACATGTGAGACTCCTGCTTTCCGAACGCATCATCCAGATCGAAATTGTCGGTACTGAACTGGTTCGGATTGATCACGACTCTGTCTTCAGGGATCTTTGTCGCGATCCAGTGATGTCCGCCTATGGTATCCATCCACCAGACTTCGTTTTCATCATTGAAGGCGATACCGTTCGATTCGTATGTCCCGTACTCCTCGATCAGTGACGCAAGCCTTTCTACACCTTCTCTCGCGCTGTGTATATACGGCAGTACCAGCACCACTATATCCTCTTCACCGATGCCTCCCGGGACTTCCCTTTTGCGGCCCTTTGCCGGCTGGTATTCCACAAGCGGATCTGCCGACAGAACGAGAGGATTTGAAGTGAGCGTTTCAGTCGCGGACATTCCCACGCCTGCCGCGTTGATGCCCGTCGCAGCCCATATCCCGTGTTCAGGATCCACGCTCGGACATGCTGTGTATCTCATCGGATCGTCCGGCAGCTGTATCTCTAAATGCGAGATCTTGCTCTTATACTTTTTCGGTTGTTTTTTCGGCCCGACTACTATGGTCTTCTTTACGTCGAAGTGACCATCGTCAGTCCTTGAAATCATTGTTGAATTATCATTACTAGCCCTTTTCCCTACCAATACAGTAGTACACGACATTAACCTATTCCTCCTTAAAAAAACTGTTAAGACAAATATATCACAATCACGGACACACAAAAAGGAGCGGGACGCGCCCGCTCCGGCTTCTTCTATTGTTCACGATTATAGATCTCCGATATGGCTTTTTTGTTCCCGCCGATTATTACAAGCGCAAGGGCTGCCTGTATGATCATGGCGATCATGATTATGGTGCGTTCCGGCACCGCTTCGCTCGCGAGACCTGCTATCGCCTCACCCAAAAGGGCTCCAAGCATGGACATCATGTTGAACGCGCCGTTGAATCGTCCCTTTTTCTCATTCGGCACATAGCTCTGCGTAGCGGATATCCTTATCGTGTATGTAGTCACGCCTCCGATACCCACCAGGAAGCACATCGCCATCATGACCGGTACTTTACAGAACAGATAAAAGCCTTCAAACAGTGAGTTGAATATGTACAGAGACAGTGCAATGCTGTATCTTCCTGCAGCCGGGATTTTGGTCTTATAATGTATGCCGCCACCGATAGTGCGGCCAACTACCGCACAGCCCCAGACCATCATGTAGATATACTCGCCGTTTGAGAAGGTGTTCTTGAAATAAGGCAAAGTTATCACGTTCTCCATCCCGCCCGTGATGAAGATCACCGTGAAGTAAAGAGTGACCGCCAGCAGGCCCTTTTCTCCTGCCAGATATCTGAAGCCCTCTTTCATGTCGACCAGCATCTGCCTTGTCTTTCCTGCACCCTCGAGCGCGGTCAGCTTCTGCGTTTCTATATACTCCTCATCAGCGCCTATGCGGGTCTCCATGACCGCTGCTATAAAAAAGCATACTCCGTTCGCAGCCAGTAATGGCGCTATACCTATGCCTTTGTACAGAAATGCCGATACAGGCACCATTACCATGGAGACCGTATCGAGTATACTTTGTATTGAGTACGCCTTCTGGAAATTGCCTTCGGTGATCAGAAGCGGATAGAAGCTGTCGTATGCGACCATGTAAATGCTTTCTATCGATCCGACAACAAAGCAGCACAGGGCAAACACGGGGAACGAGAACCAACCTGTTGCAAGCACTGCAGCCATAACGATGAAGAGGCCGGCTGATATGAAATCCAGCGTATAGATAGTTTTCTTTCTCGAATACCGGTCAAGTATCGCGCCTGAAAACAGAGGCATTATTATCTGCGGGATAGTAAACATCGCAAGATAAACGGCGTAAAGCAGCGTCGACTTTGAAATATCGAGCACCATAAGACTGGTGGCAAAGCCGCCTATGGCATTGCCAAACATGGAGATCACGGTTCCCACCGTTATTATTGTGAAGTCGCGCGTCCATAAGGACGCATCCGGTCTCCTGCTGTCTTCCATCAGTTATAGCTCTCCTTTTTCGCTTTTTTGAGTATAACACACAAGGTTCGGCACAGTATGATAAAATGAATCAGACGATATCCATACAGTCAGGAGGCTCGCCATGAACGAAAAATATGCTCCTCTGTTCACACCGTGGAAGGTGGGAAATATAGAAATAAAAAACCGCATCGTGATGCTGCCTATGGAAGGCACCAACATGATAGCGTGGGAAGCTAAGACCGGGTTCGTTAAAGGTATAGAGAACCTGTACCGGGACCGCAAAGACAACAATATCGGGCTGTTCATACCGGGTCTCATACCCATGATCAGCATCATGGGTGAAAAGTGGCTGTATAAGCACCCGGAGGTTTTCGAGCCGGTAAAACCTATCATAGAGGAAATCCATCAGAGCGGGGCAAAGATCTTTTTCCAGCTCAGTGCCGGAGCAGGCAGGTCCATGATACTCCCGCCTGTGCTGAAACCGTTTGTAAATAACAGAATACTCAAAAAGGCGAGTTCCAGAATGATCATGACCAAATGGTGGTGGTCAGCTCCGGATCCTGATATGCCTAATGTCTGGGCTCCGGATGTAAAGATGGATCACTTTACTTCGGAAATGATACATCAGTTCGTATACGCGTTCGGCCAGAGTGCTAAGCTTTGCAAGGATGCCGGAGTCGACGGAGTGGAGATCCACGCGGTGCATGAGGGCTATCTGCTCGACCAGTTCGCGATGCCTTACACCAACCACAGAACGGACGCTTACGGAGGCAGCCTTGAGAACCGTCTGCGCTTTGCCTGTGAGATAGTCCGCGAGATCAAGAAGGTCTGCGGAGATGACTACCCTGTTTCGCTTCGTTACTCAGTGCGCTCCATGACAAGAGGATTCAATCAGGGAGCTGTTCCGGGTGAGGATTTCACCGAGGCAGGCCGTACCCTTGAAGAATCTGAAAAGGCGATAAAGATCCTTGAAGATGCCGGTTATGACCTCTTCAACTGCGACAACGGAACTTACGATGCATGGTATTATTCGCATCCTCCGGTCTATGCACCGGTCAACATAAATCTCTCCGATGTAGAGCACATAAAGAAATTCACGAGCAAGCCTGTTGTATGCGCCGGCCGCATGCAGCCTGAGGACGCTGCGGCATCGATCGCGGCAGGCCGGATCGACGCGATGGGACTCGGGCGCCAGCTGCTCTGCGATCCTGAATACATCACAAAGATAAAAGAAGACCGCATGGACGACATCCGTCCGTGCATCTCGTGTCATGGTGCCTGCCTGACGTTCTTCGGCATGAACGGGCAGGGAACCGATGTGGGCGATAATCCTATGAACGTTGAGATGGGCCGCTGCGTTCTGAATCCATGGACCAATAATGAAACGAAATACTCCAAAGCTCCGGCGAAGCATCCTAAAAAGATCGCCGTTATCGGCGGAGGCTTAGGCGGCATGGAGACAGCGATCCAGGCTTCGCTTCGCGGCCACAAGGTGGATCTTTACGAGAAGTCCGGGCGCCTCGGAGGAGTATTCAATGCAGCTGCGGCTCCTTCGTTCAAGGAAAAAGATAAGCAGCTGCTGAAGTACTACGCCAGGCAGCTGTATAAGAGCGGAACCACGGTGCACCTGAATACGGAGATCAGCGATCTCAGTTCGCTCGATGCGGATATCGCTGTCGTGGCAATAGGTGCACGGCCAAGACTGCTGAATGTCCCGGGAGTAGAACGTGCGGTTTCAGCTGCCGACTTCCTTAACGACGGAATGAAATGCGGCGATGAGGTAGTAATTATAGGCGGCGGACTTACCGGATGTGAAGTTGCCTACGAACTCGCCCTTCAGGGGAAACATCCTTCGATAGTTGAAATGACAGATCATCTCGTAGGAGCCCGCGGCATATGCATGGCCAACTCGTCAATGCTCAGGGAGCTGCTCCGCTTCCACAAGGTTCCCGCATATCTGAACTCCACAGTGGATTCGGTCACTGAAGAAGGCGTTGTCGTGAATACGCCTGAAGGTACAGTCACCGTTCCGGCAGATACAGTCGTCATGTCTGTAGGCTACAACCCGGACAAGCGATTTGATCCGGAAGACGCAAAATCTTCCAAAGCCAGGAAGGACAACCGGGTGAGAGCTTTTGTGAATGCGTACTCCGACAACGAAGGTCCGGAAGTATTCTTCGTGGGGGACTGCGACAAGGTAGGCAGCCTGCGGACAGTCATCAAACAGGCTTACGAGCTCGTACAGAAGATCTCTTACTGATCCGACTGATCAAAAGCAATTCAAAAACGCCTCATGTGAGGCGTTTTTTCGTGTGTTTAATTCATTTTAGAATGACTGAGCAGTACGGTTGATGATCTCGTTCTGGAGCTCCTCGTCGAGGTTCCTGAAGTAGTCGGAATATCCGGCTACGCGTACGATCAGATCCTTGTAGTCATCAGGATGCTTCTGAGCCTCAAGCAGTGTCTCCTTGTCGAAGACGTTGAACTGGATGTGGTGGCCGTCCATCGCGAAGTATGTTCTGATAAGGCTTGCCAGATTTTCGAGTCCTGTATCTCCCGCAAGGGCGCTCGGCGTGAATTTCTGGTTCAGAAGAGTTCCGCCGGTTGAGCAGTGATCCATCTTTGCGCACGACTTGATTACGGCTGTAGGTCCGTGTGTATCCGCGAATTTCTCCGGCGAAATGCCTTCGGATACCGGTTTCTTAGCGCGTCTGCCGTTTGCGGTAGCGCCGATCACCTCTCCGAAATAGATATGGCATGTCGTCGGGAGCATGTCGACATGATACTGTCCGCCGCTCATAGTCGGACGTCCGGTCACTTCGTCCCTGTACTGCCTGAATACGTCCTGCATGATGTCATCGGCGTAGTCATCGTCATTGCCGTACTTAGGCGTCTTGTTCTGCACCATGTTGAGTATCTCCTCGTGGCCGACGAAGTCGTCATCCAGCGCCGTCATGAGCTCCCTCATAGTGAAGTTTTTATTATCGTAAACATTGTACTTAATGGCTGCGAGGCAGTCAGTGACCGTTCCGATACCAACGCCCTGGATATATCTTGTGTTGTATCTGGAGCCTCCGTTGTTGTAGTCCTTGCCGTTGCTGATGCAGTCATTCGTAACTATCGACAGGCACGGAGCAGGCATGTACTTTGCGTAGAGTTTCTCGATGACGTTGTTTCCGCGGACCTTTACGTCTACCATGTGCTTCAGCTGGATCGCGAACGCGTTCCAGAGTTCTTCATATGTGTCGAAATCCCAGGCATATCCCGTCTCAGGTCCGAGCTGCTTGCCGCTCTGATCGTCAAAGCCGTTGTAAAGTGTCAGCTGGAAGATCTTAGGGATATTGAGATATCCGGTAAGTATGTAAGCCTCATTGCCCCACGAACCGGTCTCAACGCATCCGGACGAGCCGCCCTGGCGCGCATCAGCAAGAGTCTTTCCAGCATTCAGCAGCTCCTGTACGATCTCGTCAGTGTTATAGAATGCAGGCTGGCCCCATCCCTCTCTTGAGATCTCGCATGCTCTCTTAAGGAATCTGTGCGGAGTCTTTTTGCTTATCTGAACATTGGAATTTGGCTGCACCAGCTTCATCTCGTCCATGCAGTCGAGTATGAGATAGCTGACAGCGTTAACGCCGTTTGTTCCGTCTTCCTTTATACCGCCCGTGTTGATGTTGGCGAAGTCCGTATATGTACCACTCTCCTTGAGAGTAACGCCTACCTTTACCGGTGCCGGCTGGTTGTTGAACTTTACCCACAGGCACTCCAGCAGCTCAAGGGCTCTCTCGTCATCGAGTATGCCCGCCTCTGTATCCTTTTCGTAATATGGATACAGATGCTGGTCGAGTCTGCCCGGGCTGAAAGCGTCCCACGGATTAAGCTCTGATGTGACAGCCAGATGCGTGAACCAGTACAGCTGGATCGCCTGCCAGTATGTCTGCGGCGCATGTGCCGGTACGACATCCAGGTTTGCTGCCATCTGCTCAAGCTCCGCCTTGCGCACCGGGTCCCCGCACTTTTCCGCCTCTGCCTTCAGCAGCTTCTGGTATCTCTGGCCGAGTATCATGACTGCGTCGCAATCGATGAGCATGGCCTCGAGCTCGTCTTTCTTTTCGACCGCTTCGATATCGTTCATGAAATCGAGAGCGTCGATGGCAGCCTGTATCTCCTCTTTATATTCTGCGTATCCTTTAGTGAATACGTTCTTTCCTCCGCATGTATGTCCCGGACCTCTCTGCTCCATGAACTCGGTGAACATGCCGGCTGCATAGCATTTCTTCCACTCATGTGTCATTCCGGCGATGATCTTGTCTCTCATGGACTTGCCCTTCCAGAACGGGATGATTATTTCCTCCTGGTCCTTAAGGTCCTGCTTCGTCACGGTATAGTTGACGACAGCTCGGTCATTCATTATATACATGTCTTCGATCGTGTGGCATGTGAGTTCAGGGAATGTAGGTGAAGACTGCGGATCCTTTCCTTTTTCACCGACGATAAGCTCGCCTTCTCCGAGGTAGAGCGTCTTCTTGCTGAAGTACTCCCTGAGCACCATCGCTCTGAGTACAGGAAGAGACACTTTGCCCTCCCACTTTTTGTATACCTCAGTCTCTATGATCGCTCTTTCGAGGTCGATGTGAGGCTGAGTCTCCATGCTAACCTTGCGGAGTGCCTTTACCCTTGCGTTCATTCCACGTTCTTCCATCTCTATCCTCCGATTTTCACATTGCCGAATCCGGCTTCATTCCATTGGCTGACGAAACCCTGCATCTCTTCGTCTGACGGTGCTGTCAGTGACTGCCCCGTGTATTCCATCCCCAGCTTTCCGTACTTGTGTGAGCCGGTGCTGTGATAAGGCAGCAGATTTACCTGCAGCGGTCTTATGTTATTGGTTTTGAGAAATTCTATTATCTCGGACATCGATCCTGCGTCCCCGTTGACCTCTCTGACGACCGGTATCCTGATATATATCTTAGCTCCTGAACCGGCCAGCCGTGTCAGGTTTTCAAGTATGAGCTTATTCCCCATGCCCATGTACTTCCGGTGCTTTTCCTCATCCATGACCTTGATGTCATAGAGCCATGTGTCTACATAAGGAAGTATCGCCTCGTAATTGCTGTATGGAGCCTGTCCGCATGTGTCTATTGCGATGTCAACGCCTTCCCTGTGCAGCTTTTTCACGAGTTTCAGGATGTAGTCTGTGTCCATCGCCATGACTTCTCCGCCGGAAAGAGTAACTCCTCCTCCGGACTGCTCATAGAACATGAGGTCCTGCATGCATATCTTAACGAGCTCGTTTATGCTGTAGTCGCGTCCCACTACGGTACGGTAATTTCCCAGACATGCCGCCTCGCATCTGCCGCAGATGACACACTTTTCCCTGTCCGTCACGGACTTTCCCTCCGGCGATATCGATATGGCACCATGAGGGCAGACAGCTGCACATCTTCCGCAGCCCGTGCATTTCGGGATGTCCACCTGAAGCTCTTTTTCGAAGCTCTGTGTCTCGGGGTTGTGACACCACTGACATCTGAGGTGGCAACCTTTGAAAAACACCGTCGTCCTTATTCCGTCACCGTCATGTATTGAGTATTTCTGTATATTAGTTACCGAATGCATTTTCTCTTACTTTGCTGTTATCAGCATGACTGTGAACCACATCCAGAATGCCCAGCCCAGCGCAAACAATATCGCGTGCTTCTTTTCAGTGTGCACTGCGATGAACTCGCGTATAAGCGCGCTCGGCCAGTAATATAAAGCAACGTGGCTTCCGATACCCTTGCACTTGAGACCTACCCTGCGGCAGTATCTGAGCGCCCTGTAAACATGATAATTGCTGGTCACCAGAGCCGTATACTTTCTTCCTTCGCGGCTGTCTATAATTGCTTTTGAAAATCTCAGGTTTTCAAAAGTAGTCGTTGACTGATCTTCCAGTATGATATCGCTTTCGGGGATCCCCTGTTCAAGCAGATATCTCTTCATGGCCTCCGCCTCAGAAATATTCTCATCGGAGCCCTGGCCGCCCGAAGGTATAAGCTTCGTAGGCGAAGGATCCTTGCGGTAAACCAGTATGGCCTTGTCCAGTCTTTCCTGAAGGAGCTTTGAAACCGTTTCTCCGTTTATAAGTCCCGCACCGTGTATTATGACGTAATCGAAGTCCTTGCTCCTCGGGATTATCATCAGGAAAACCGAGTAGATCATGAATATGACAAAAGAGACCGAGCCGTAGATCACTGTCACGACGATCAGTGTAGTCACCAGGAATACAGGAGAATGTAAATACACAGCCTGCGCCTCAAGGCCGAATACCATTGAATAAATAACTATATTGTATGCGAGCAGTACCTCACCCACAAGTACAACTATCCCCAGCGCCAGTGAAAGAAGATGCGCCGCGCTCCTGCCCTCATTTTTTATCATTACGATACCGTTGTGTATGAGGAAAAACGGGACTACCAGAAGTACGGCCACTATAAGCAGGAATGTCACAAACATCATCTCTCTCGCCTGATCTCCTGCGATGTTTATGAAAAACGGGATCATTGAAAGCAGCGCAAAGAAAAGCAGATAGCAGTTGCGGTATCTGCTTCTGTCTCTGCTGAATGAATAGTAAAACATTCCCCAGAATATCAATGTGAACAATAAGGTGATCGCGGTTGCTCCCATTCTCTGACCTCAAAACAATTATTTATCAAACCGGCTTTTTGCCGACGTTTAATTATACCGCAAGCATAAAAAAAGGACTACCTCCAAAAGGCAGTCCTTTCACTGTTTTATTTTATAGCCGGTATCTCAAACCGTTCTTTGAACTCCGCGAAATTATCTTTGAAGAAATCATCGTGCCTGAAGCTTGGCTGTTTGTGGTATGCATGCTTTCCTTCGATTTCAGAAACTGCCTCCAGGACATCCAGAGCTATATTGCTGCAGTGGTCTGAGATCCTCTCATAATCCGTGATCATGTCGTTAAAGACGAATCCGTGCTCAAGAGTGCACTCCTGTCTGCTGATCCTTTCGACATGATTAGCCTTCATTGCGTCACAGATGTCATCTATGACTTCCTCGAGCGGATCAACACGAAGCGCATTGTCGTAGCTGTTGTTCGCAAAAGAGAATATGGTAAGATTCGTGATCTCCCGGATCGCTTCCTCCAGTACATGCAGCTCATTTAATGCGCTGTTCGAGAATACTATCTTCTTCTCATGGATCTCTTCTATGGATTCTGCGATATTTCTTGCATGGTCGGATATTCTCTCGAAGTCGGAAAGCACTTTCAGGTCCTTGCTGACTTCCGCAGAATGCTCTTCATCAAGATCAGAAGTAGTGAGCTTGAAGAGATAATTGCCGAGTTTGTCTTCGTAGCGGTCTATCACTCTCTCGAGATCGGCCACTCTCTTGACGCCATCCTTGCTGTACTCTCTTCTGGCATCAATGACACCCATTACACTTTCCAGAGTCTTGGATGCCATGGAATCTATGACTTCCTTGCTCTGTGCGAGAGCAAGTGTAGGGTGATCGAGGAATCTCGGCTCGAGCTTGTCCATGTCTGCCTTTTCTTCCAGTGCTTCCTGTCCCTCCGGGAACAATTTGACCACCAGCTTTTCGAGCAGTCCTATCGCCGGTGCCAGTACTATGACTACCGCCAGCCTGTACAGAGTATTCGTGAGGGCCACAGAGACCATGTTCATTTCCATCGTCATGAAGTTGAAATGAGCGATCGCATTCACGATATAGAAAACGCCTCCTACTATTATGGCGCCCAGCACGTCGATTATCAGATAGACAAAAGCCGTTCTCTTACCGTTGACGCTGGCTCCGAGAGCGCTGAGCATTACAGGAACCGAAGCTCCGATACCGATACCCATAAGGATAGGGAAGGCCATATCAAACTCCAGTGCGCCTGTCCCGGCGAGAGCCTGGAGAATACCGACTGCAGCGCTGGCACTCTGGATGACTGCCGTCACGAGAACACCTATCAGAACTCCGAGCACAGGATTGCTGAAACTTGTCATCATATCGATGAATTTCGGATCAGTCCGCAGCGGAACGATGGCTCCGGACATCATGCTCATGCCGTACATGAGGACCGCGAATCCCAGCATGATGCCTCCGATGTTCTTGTGTGAAGTTTTCTTTCCAAACATCCAGAGCAGTATACCTATAAGAGCTACCACGCCTGTCAGCACCTCAGTGCTGAACAGCGAAGCTACTCCTCCGCCTCCGCCTATGCTGTTGAGCGCAAGGATCCAGCCCGTGATGGACGTACCCAGAATCGCTCCGAGCACTATCCCGATCGCCTGTTTCACCTGCATCATGCCGGAGTTTACAAAACCGACGACCATAACCGATGTCGCAGATGATGACTGGATAGCTGCCGTGACTCCTGTTCCGAGCAGGATACCTTTTACAGGATTTCCCGCAAGTTTATACAGGATCATTTCCATTTTGCTTCCCGCTACCTTCTTGAGCGAGTCACCCATGACCGACATTCCGAAGAGGAACATCGCCACGCCGCCTAATAAGGAGATTATGTTTGTTGCATCCATATGATTCAGTTCCTTTCTCTCATCCCCTTGTTAAAAAAAGAGACTCATACCGAAAGCATCGGTAAAAGTCTCGCTACTTCGAACATATCCCGGGGTTAATTTACCCGTACTGACGAAATATGTAACGCATTTCTGCGCAAGCTACTCCCTATTTAACCAATTTAAATATCACACAAAACACTCCGAAATGCAATACTTTAATCTGATACAAGATGCATTTATGATTCGAACTTTTCCGCTACTGTTTTCAGGAGTTCTCTTATCTCCAGATGCTGCGGGCATACCGCCTCGCACATGCCGCATTCTATGCAGTCTGCCGGCTTTCCGCTCCCGTGCTCGATAATGAATTCATATGTCTCCCACGGATTGTTTTTGCCGAAGAGGACCTCGTTGTTATAGCACGCGAACAGCTTCGGTATCCTTATCTCCATCGGGCAGTGATTTTCCTCAACACAGTATCTGCACTGTGTGCACGGAATCGCTCCTTTGGAAGCAAAGACTTCCGTGACCTTTTTTACAGCCTCAAGCTCCCTGTCGCTGAGAGGAGCGAAGTCTCCGTCATTGCAGCTAAAAGTTTTCAGATTGTCTTCCATCTGCTCCATATTGCTCATGCCGGACAGGATCATCTCCATGCCGTCAAAGCCGGCAGCAAACCTGAGGGCGTAGCCTGCGTTACTGCAATCCGATCCTGTCTCAGCCCTGAGATCGTCGAACACCTTCTGCGCATCTTCAGGCAGATTGACGAGATTTCCGCCTCTTACCGGCTCCATCACGAGCACAGGTTTATTGTGTTTGCGGCAGACTTCATATACCTTGCGGCTTTCTACGGAAACACTCTCATAGTCGAGATAGTTGAACTGTATCTGGACTATTTCCACATCAGGATACTCCGTGAGAATGCGGTCGAGCACCTCTGCCTTGTCGTGGAACGAAAGACCGACGTGGCGGACCTTGCCTTCTGCCTTAAGGGCAAAGGCTGTCTCGTAAGCACGGCACTGTTTGAAAAATTCGAAATTCTTCGCGTTCTGAGCATGCATCAGGAGGAAGTCGAAGTACTCCACTCCGCATGTCTCCAGCTGCAGGTCTATCAGCGGCCTGATGTCCTCTTCCGTTTTGAAATACTCGTCAGTCAGCTTGTCTGTCAGGACATATTCACTGCGGTCATGTCTTGAAGTGAGGCACTCCCTGACGGCGACCTCGCTCAGTCCGTCGTGATAGCCGTGAGCGGTATCGAAGTAGTTGAATCCCTTTTCGAGGAACAGGTCGACCATTTTGCACACCTGCTCATTGTCGATCTTGTCATCCTTCATCGGCAGTCTCATCATGCCGAACGCGAGATGCTTTTTGTTTTCACTGAATGCTCTGTTACCCATAGTTTTCTCCCCTTTTATATATTACATGCTGTAATCCGCGCGGCGTACAAGCTCAAGCTGCAGATCACGGTTAAGCTGTGTGAAGTAAGCGTTGTAGCCCGAGATGCGTACCATGAGGTCCTTATACTCCTCCGGTCTTGCCATCGCAGCACGCATCGTCGCCGATGATACAACGTTGAACTGCATCTGCATGCCGCCCATCGTGGCGTATGCCTTTGCGTAGTTGGTGACATGTTCCACCGTCTGCTCGTGGCTGTCGCGCGGTGACGGATTAACCTTTACATTGAACGCGATGTTGTTGTTCATGCTCGTAGGCTCGAGTCTCGTTACATCGCGGATATTGTCGAGCAGGCTCTTCGAAGCATTGGCTTCAGGCGTAAGTCCCGGAGTAAACGGTTCGTAAGCCAGACGTCCGGAAGGCAGTGCGCCGGTCAGGGCTCCGAATGCGACGTGGTTCGACATCGACCAGAAGCCTGTGGTGTAATGGCCTCCGCGGAAGTTCAGGTGAGACCAGAAGCAGTCCTTCATGAACTTCGTAACACGGTTGGCAACCTCAACGGCTTCATCGCTGCCTGAACCGAACCTCGGAGTTTCCGTCAGTATCCTGCTGCGCATTACATCGTTGCCTTCGAAATTGTTTCTGACAGCTTCGACCAGCTCATCAAATGTGTAAACTTTGCGGTCGTATACCAGGCTCTTGATGGCCATCAGTGAATCCACTATGTCTGCCAGGCCGATGCATGCAGTACCGGATGAATTGTATTTTGACCCGCCTTTTGTGACATCCAGCCCTTTCTCTATGCAGTTGTCTACCATTGCAGACATGAGCGGCGTAGGACGTATCACGGAGTGCGCTTCTCCCAGATAGTTGTTGTACTGGCATGTCAGATCCGCAAGGCATTCAAGCTGTTTGAAGAAGGCCTCGAGGAATTCATCGAATGTTCTGAATTCACTTACTTCGCCGGTCTTTGGTCCGAGATGCCAGCGCATGAGCGGATGATATCCGTTATAGAGCGCCATCTCAAGGGCAGCCACCATATTGAACATCATGCAGTTAGTGTGTCCGATATGCTTTCCTGAAATCGTAGGCTCCACGCATCCTGTCGCTGACCAGTCGCGGAGATCCTCCGGTTCGTAGTTGAGGTCGACAAGAGATGCCATTACCGCTTCATCGTTATGTATGGATGGTGTGGATGTAGTGTGTACGTTTACCTCGCACAGGCGGCGAAGGTAGACATCACTGTTCTTCTGAGGATTGTAGCGGGCGTTTACATTAGGGTCACGCATGCCAAGCATCTCAGTTACCTTGAGGAATACATATGTCATGTCGTTGACTGCGTCTTCTCCTTCAGGTGTTATGCCTCCAAGAGTGATCGCTTGGTCGGATGAGCTGCCTCCGAAGAGGTAATTGCCGATATCCGGCACGAGAGGCACATGATCCTGGCAGCGGAGATAGAAGCAGCCGAGAAGCTCGAGCACATGTGAAACGTACGAGTCGCGCTCCTCTTTTGTTTTCAGCTTCGCCATGTCCGCTTCAAAGAACGGCTGCAGCCACTGGTCCATGCGGCCAAGCGAGAATCCCGCGTTGGTGCTCTCCATGTGTACTCCTATCCAGTGTACCCAGATGGCATGGACGGCCTCATCCATGTTGCGGGCCGGGAATTCCGGTGAATGCGCCACAGCTTCGGCGATGACCTCAAGTTCCTTTTTCCTCTTCGGATCAGTCTCCGCATCAGCTTCTTTGCGGGCCTGCTCTGCAAGATGACGCGCATATGTGATCATGCCCTCATAGCAGAGTATCATGGCATTGAGCTCCTGCTGTTTTGCCTCAGGAACGTCAGGCTTTGCAAGTTCTTCTTTTATTTCATTGATTATACCCGTGAGGCCGAGCCTCAGGAGTTTAGGATAGTCAAGAATAGTATGTGAAAGAGCTACCGTCTTCCACATGAAGCACGCCGCCCAGCGCTCGTCGAGCTGCTGGCATTTCGGCTCATGGTATTTATTGCGGACATATTCTCTGAATGTACGGTTGACCCAGTAAGGAAACACATCTGAATTCAGGGCTTTTATCTCCCAGTCCTCAAGAGGTTCGTAAGGCTGCAGCATGCGCTCACTGACAGTGAGCAGCTCACCCCAGATGAGGACGCCTACGCCGTCAGGATAGATCGGTACGCCTATTTCCTTGGTTGTCGTAGTACCGGCCAGAAGATCGCCCTTGCGTATGATCGGTTTCTTCTTCTCCATCAGGTACTTGAACGCCTGTCCCTGACGAAGCTCAGGCACCCACGGTGTACCGTCGTATTTTACTTCGAATCCGTTTTTGCGGTACCAGTCCGTAAGGATCACCGCACGTTCCACACAGATCGCAGGGCGGTCGCTCAGGTGCTTGTCGAGATACTCTTTCAGCCGAGGGAACTGATCCAGTTTATATGTCGAAAGATAAGGATCGTCAGTTATGCACTTCACTCCCGGGTCGGCTTTCTCAGCCTTCAGGAATTCAAGCGGAGGGCGTACGCGCTCCGCATCAGGATCTTCTGCCATCTCCCTTCCTGTGCTTTCGCGTTCCTCGATCTGCGCATGCATCTGCTTTACCTGCTTGTCCTTCATAAGAACGGATATAAGCAGATTGAACAGTTCGAGGTAGGACATGTTGCCGCTGCTCGCCATCTTATTTTTGAGCATCAGATTGAGAACTTCATTAGGAGGCAGCGATGCCAGCTGCGCAAGCACGCCGGTATCCTGAAGGATCAGCTTTGTATCAACGCCGTCGATGTTGTTTCTTACTTTAGCGTTTCCTCCCTGGAACCATATGCTCTGCGCCACGGCGCCGTCTTCAGTCGTCAGTCCGATAGAGAAATTGATCCATCCGTCTCTGGTCTTCAGATATTCCTGATTCTTCTTCACCTTTGAGAATTCGAAGGCGAAGAATTGCAGTACAGCGTTTGCCAGACGGTTTGCGATCGCTCCGCTTACTTTGCTGTTCATACCATTTCCTCCTAACATTCGATGCCTTCACTGCGGAATATGTCTTTGCAATGCTCCATTTTTTCATTGCTCTGCCAGGATCTTACACCTGCAAGCTCTTTCGCAAGTCCTACACCCAGTTTCTCTGTCTTCCCGTACCAGGTTGGGTTGTACGGAAGAAGTTCTGTCCTTTTTACTCCGGTCTCTTTATACAGACCGGCGATCGCGCCAAGGTTTTCATCTGTATCCGTGATGTCCGGGATAAGAGGCGTGCGCGGCAGAAACGAGAATCCCATCTCTGCAGAATCCGCCACCAGTCTCCTGAAGTTCTCCAGTATCACATCGTTGTAAATGCCACAGTATTTTTTATGAGTTTCACGGTCGAATATTTTCACATCCATGTATATGCTCGACACGAAAGGCAGCAGCTTTTCGCGGACCTTTTCATAATTGAACATCCCTGACGTCTCGATATGGACACACATGCCTGCTTCTGTCAGCCTCTTCGCCAGTTCTCCGGTCCAGTCGGTAAACATAGTCGGCTCTCCGCCGGTCAGAGTCACGCCGCCGCCTGATACGTCATAGAACGGTTTATCAGCTGCGCACTTCTGTACTATCTCATCCATGGACATCTGCACACCTACACGCTGAATTGCTTTTGGCGGGCAGTTTTGGGCACATGTAAAACAGCGGACGCATTTCGTCCGGTCGACTATTCCCGGTTTCGCAGGATCGGCAGCGCCCTGCGGGCATACGCTGCGGCACGTACCGCAGCCAATGCAGTCTGCAAGCGAGACCGAAAGTTCGGCCTCGACATGTTTGCTTTCCGGATTATGGCACCAGATACAGCTCAACGGACATCCCTTGAAAAATACGGCCGTACGGATTCCCGGGCCATCATCCAGTGAATTGCCTTTAAGTTCAAGCACTAACGGACTTTCCATTTTTCTTTTTATAATTATTCCAATGAGATCAGATTATATGAGATTCCCTGATACCCTTTATCAGCTCATTTTCTTCTTCTGTCTCCCTGTTCCATTCAGGATCATAGAAGAGATTAAGTCTCAGATCATTTGATATCTCCCTGAGGAGCTTGCATCCTGCGATGCTGTTGCCCTGCGAATCGAGAGCCGGTCCGAACACCCCTAACCCTGCACGCTTGTCGGAAACAGACAGCAGGCCTCCTCCTACTCCCGACTTGGTAGGGATGCCTACCTTTATGGCAAACGATCCCGATCCGTCATACATGCCGCAGGTAAGCATAAGGGTCTTGGCGATACGGGCAGTACGTGAAGACATGAATCTCTTTCCTGAATCACCGCACACTCCGTCATTTGCCAGTATCGCGCCGAGATTTGAGAGTGAATCCGCCGTGGCGGTCATAGAGCACATCTTTGTATAAAACCTTAACGTATCCTCGACGTCCTTATTCAGAATGCCCTTGCTCTGGAGGAGGTATGCAATGGAACGGTTGCGGGAGCAGGTTTTCATCTCCGATTCGTAGACTGCCTCATTCAGCTCTATTTCCGGATCTGAGCATATGTTTCTGGTAAACCTCAGTATATCCTGGAACGACAGCTCAGGAAGCAGAAGTCCGCAGAGAGCAAGCCCTCCCGAGTTGATGAGCGGATTGTACGGTTTCGAGTTGCTGACATCGAGCTCCACCAATGAATCGAATGCTTCACCCGAAGGCTCCATGCCCACTTTGCCGAACACTGCCTTGCGTCCGCATAACTCGAGAGACACAATCAGCATTATTACCTTGCAAACCGACTGCATGGTAAATCTGACATCGTAATCGCCCATGCAGATTTTTTCACCCTTAAGCGGTTTTATTACTATTCCCAGCTGATGAGGATCCACCTTTCCGAGCTCAGGAATGTATGTAGCTACCTTGCCATTTGGGATCTCCTCTCTTGCAAGGCCCATGGCTTTTTTTATTATTTCTATCGCCTTGGATCTTTCCTGCAGCTTGTATTGTTTGTCTATTACCAGCTGTTCTTCTCCCGGTCCGTTGTTTTTTATATCAGTCATGGCCGCCCCCCTTTTCTACTATTTTACCCCATTTCCGGATTCATGCGATATATGTTTTGCCAGCTCCCAGACACTCTGTACTTCCGGGCTCATCTCATGTGATGAGGATCTCAGCACACAGATATCCCTGTACATCGATGAGTCGGCAAACGGTATGCTTTTGACATTGAAACTGTCCAGGATCGGAAGTATAGGCATTATTGCCACTCCGCTGCCCATCGAGACTGAAGCTGCGATGGAACTGTACTCATCAGCCTCGATTATCGTATTCGGTTCAAACTCTGCCTTTCTGAACTCTTTCTCGAGCTGATGGTATGTAAGCGTTTCGTGATTGAGCGAGATAAAGTACTCTCCCGCTATATCAGACAGGGTGACCGATTCTGCATCCGCGAGCCGGTGTGTTGACGGAACTATCAGAAAAAGCTCCTGCCGGTAGATCGGTATGTAGTCGATCGAAGCCAGCTCCGGTTTTCCTGCGATCAGCAGATCCAGAGAACCGTTGATCAGCAGCTCTATAAGTTCTCCTGCCTTCCCCTGACGGAAGCGGAAGGCGATCTGCTCATTTCCCTGATGCATATAGAATTTGTTGACAAATTCAGGCAGTGCGGAAAAGCTGACGCTGTAAATATAGCCCATGCTGATCCCTCCGGAAGCAGGGACTTTCATCTCTCTCAGATGTTCTGTACCTTCTGAGAGTTCCGCGAGCGCTCTCTTTGCATAGGGGAGGAACTCCTCACCGTATTTTGTAAGCGTCACTTTTTTGCCGTCCTTTTTAAACAGAGGCACACCCAGCTCCTGCTCGAGTTTGTTCAGAGCATAGCTGAGGCTCGGCTGCGATATGTACAGCAGCCGTGAAGCGCGGGTATAATGCAGCACTTCGGCAGTAACGCAAAAGTATCTCAGCTCCTGGAGTGTCATTCCGGTCCACCTCTTTCGTCAGTAAACAGATCAGCGCTGATGGTCTGCCAGCGCTCAAGCAGAAAAGCAAGCGCAAGCATATCCGCGCTGCCTCCCGGGGACAGATTGCGGCTGATCAGCTCCCTGTCCAGCGCATGCAGCGCGTCGATACGGCCGGCAGCAGGCATGTCCGATATCCGGCCGGCCGCCCGTCTTACATATTCAAGGCCCTCTCTGCCGCCCCTGTGAAGCAGGTTGGTGTCCTCCAGGGCGGCCATGCTGTCGCACAGGGCAAGGGCGGCCGGCTCCGTGCAGCCGCTTTCCCTGTAAACAGTGAGCCTTTCAAGGCAGTACAGCGCACCGGGGAATCCCGCGGATGCTTCTCCCGTGGCGCCTCTGGCGCCGTATTTCTTATACGCTGCTCCGCCGTTGGTAACGGGAGCAGCAAGTGTTTTCTTCAACCGGATCTCAGCATCTTCACGGGCTAAAGCCGCTGCGTGTTCAACGCACGAACCGCCTTCGGTCAGACATCTGCCCATTCCCGCAAGGAGCAGGCCCATGGAATATATGAGACCCTTGTGAGTGTTCACGCCGCCGGTCGCGGTGAACATCTCCGCTTCGGCTCTCATGCCGCGCTCCCGCAGAATACCGATCCCGCAGTGCTCCATGCCTAGCGCGGCTGCGTCTTCAAAGTAAGATGTAAGCGCATCCGCACTTTTCTCGAATAAAGGCACATCCATGTCCGGATGCGCACCGTTATTGTTCAGGTCAACAAGTCCCGGTTTAGGGGTCGTATACAGCTCATCCAGAAGGGAGTCGCGGGCAGCCTGCGCCAGTTTTCCGGCACAGAAATCCCTGAGCAGTTCACCCGTCACTCTCTTCACCTCTTCGAGGCCATGTTTTCTGCTCCTTGCGCATTCCGCCGCATAGGCGTCGCAGATAAGGCAGCGCCGGCCTTCCGCCCTTGAAAGCTTACTCCCGCCGGGCATTATCACATCGAAGTCAAAGAGCCTGGCAGCAGGGAATGAATCCTCGACTTTCTCGAGGCTTGCTTTCACCTGTGTCCCCTCTTCATCGAGCAGCCAGAAAGCCTCGCTCCCGGTCGCTTCGTCCAGAAGGAACTCCTTCCTGACACTGAATCCGAGTACGTTCATCTCTGAAATGCCGGCATCGAAAAGCATACGCGTCATAGGCGTGCGCTTTATGTCACCGGCGATGTTCATCGTGAGGCAAACGAGGCACTGCCCCGGTCCCGCATCCTGCAGCATCGCGCTCTGTATCGATGCCCGTCTTTCGCGGGCCATGAGCATCTGATCAAGATCTACGCTGTATGACTTCATAAGTGCTTTCCGGTACCATCTCACCGGTCTTTTCAGGTTCCCCTGCTTCGATAAGCGTTCTCACCTTCCCGGCGCTGATCTCCGCAAAACGCGGTATCTCTTCGAATCTGATACCATAAGCCGGGAGCAGCTCTTTCATGCGCTCGTTGTACGCGCGTGTCACAGGTGAAAACGGTTCTTCTCCCGCGAAGCGGATGCTTATATTCAGCGCAGGAGCTATCCGCCTGCAGAACAGTTCAATGTCGAGGTCAGACTTCACCAGATCCGCGCGGGACTCGTCCCTGATGAAATATGCCGGGAACGTGGCCCGTGAGATCAGATAAAGGTCACTTTCAAATACGTGGCAGTTCTCAATGTCCGCAGTCCCCTTTCTGATCATTTCAAGCCGCTCTTCAGGGCTGAACATCGACCCCTTCTCGGAGACCGCAAAAACATACAGGCTGTCGCAGTGCGCCGCGGCGTATTCGATCAGATGGCGGTGTCCGAGGGTAAAAGGATCGCAGTTGCATACCACCGCTCCGCACACGCCGTCATACTTGGGTATGGATGCCAGGAAGCCGTCCAGACCTCCCTTTCTGTTCTCGAGCAGTACAGCATCCTTTGTTTCTATGACCGAATGAAATCCCATGGATCTGAACATGCTGAGATTCTCGGGTTTTGTGCACAGAAAGAGGCGGTGGATGCCGGCAGCATACGCTTCTGCTATAAGAGCAGAGAGGACTGCAGCCATCGCGCCCTGTCCTTCCGCATCAGAAGAAACAGCAAGCTGCTTCACCGTGTGCCCTGCCAGGGCTCCGCAAGCGATCAGCCTGCCATCTTCAGTCATCAGCGCTATTATGTCAGCATCCCCTTCATCACGCAGGCCGCATGCTTCAAGGAGCTGCAGATATTCTTCCTTCTGCCGTGCAGACAGCGGCGGACTGTAAATTCCGATACCCATCGTCCCTCCGGGTCAAATATGAAAAAAGGAGACAGGGCAAAAGTCCTGTCTCCATGTGGAACTTCTATAACTTTTTCTCAAGGCGCTCACGGATCGCAGCGATAAAGTCCTTCGTGAGCACAGCTTTGGCTTCCATGCCGTCAACGAGTCCGACCAGGTCCTTCGTCATGATGCCGTCATTGAGCGTATCTATGCACGCTTCCTCCAGCTTGTCGCCGAATGCCTGCAGGTCTTCGAGTCCATCCATTTCGCCGCGCTTTCTGAGTGCGCCGCTCCATGCGAATATCGTCGCCATCGGGTTCGTGGAGGTCTCTTCTCCATTGAGATATTTATAATAGTGGCGCGTTACAGTGCCGTGGGCAGCCTCATACTCGAACTTGCCGTCAGGGCTGCAGAGTACGGATGTCATCATGGCGAGCGAACCGAACGCAGTGGATACCATGTCGCTCATTACATCTCCGTCATAGTTCTTGAGAGCCCAGATGAATCCTCCCTCGCTGCGGATGACACGCGCGATGGCGTCGTCGATCAGCGTATAGAAATATGTGAGACCGAGCTCTTCAAACTTCTCCTTGTAGTATTCATCGTAAACTTCCTGGAATACGTTGCGGAAATGCATGTCGTACTTCTTAGAGATGGTGTCCTTTGCGGAGAACCAGAGATCCTGCTTTGTCTCGATGGCGTACTTGAAGCATGAGTGAGCGAAGGAGTTAATCGAGGAATCCTTGTTGTAAATGCTCTGGAGTATGCCCGGGCACTCGAAGTCGTATACTGTCTCGCGGTATTCAGCGCCGTTCTCGCCGGTGAATACCAGCTCAGCCTTGCCCTTTTCAGGAACGCGGTATTCAGTTCCCTTATAGAGATCGCCGTATGCGTGACGTGCAACAGTGATAGGCTTCTTCCAGTTGCGCACTACAGGCTTGATGCCGTCGATCGTGATCGGTGCGCGGAATACTGTTCCGTCGAGTATCGCACGGATGGTGCCGTTAGGGCTCTTCCACATCTCATGCAGGTTGTACTCGGTCATGCGCTGTGCGTTTGGTGTGATGGTTGCGCACTTTACGCCTACGCCGTACTTCTTGATAGCTTCTCCGGCATCCTTCGTGATCTGATCGCGTGTCTCATCTCTTACAGGAAGACCGAGATCATAGTATTCCGATTTCAGGTCGACGAAAGGCAGGATGAGCTCATCCTTTATCATCTTCCAGAGTATCCTTGTCATTTCATCCCCGTCCATCTCGACGATAGGGGTGGTCATTCTGATTTTTTCCATTTTTACTCCTTATATCTCCTGATCCTTATACGTCCTTGATCTGTCTTACGACGTCCATGATAGTGCCGTCGCGGGCTTCGATTATGCCTACTATCCTGTCCTCAAACTCGACCTTATCCGGCTCTCCTACTATCGAATACGCGATATCGCGGAGCTCTTCTATGGTCTTGAGCGGCACACAGTCAGCTTCCCTGAGAGCCTGCAGGATGTCCTGTCTTGCAGGATTTACAGCTACTCCGTAATCCGTGACGACTACGTCGATACTCTCGCCCGGTGTGGTGACCGTTGTGACCTCGGAGCAGATCGCCGGGATCCTGCCCTGAAGCAGCGGGCAGATCACTATCGCGCATTTTGCTCCCTGAGCCGTGTCAGGATGCCCGCCCTGTGCGCCAGTGATCATTCCGTCCGACCCGACTACTACATTACAGTTGAAGTTTACATCCACCTCAAGGGATGCCAGCACCACGTAGTCGAGCTTGTTCACGACAGCACCCTTGTTGAGTGGGTTTGCGTAAACGGCAGCCGGTATCCTGTGGTGGTTCACGTTCTTCAGGCTTCGCACTGCATCGAGGTCGAAATCCTGTACGTCGAGCATTACGTCTGCCATGCCGTCATCGAGAAGCTTGCACATTGCCTTAGTGAGTCCGCCGACTCCGAATCCCATACGAATGTTGCGCTCTCTCATGATATCCGCCAGATACTGGGTCGAAGCGATCGACGCTCCGCCTACACCCGTCTGATAAGAGAAGCCGTCCCTGAACCAAGGTGTGTTGACTACTACGTCTGTGCAGTACTGCGCCATGAGGAGCTTTCTCTGGTCTGTAGTCGGCTTTGCAGCGCCTGTCGCGATCTTGGACGGGATACCTATCTCGTCGACTACGCACACATAGTCTACCTTTGTCTGCGAGATGTGAGCCGGAAAGTTCGGATACGGGACCAGGCAGTCAGTTATGGCTACGCAATGATCTGCGTGGTTGCCGTCTACTATAGCGTAACTCAGCACGCCGCAGTCCGCCTTGCCGCCGATACCTCTGAGGTTTCCGTAATCATCCGAAGTCGGCGCTCCGATGAAAGCTATGTCGATATGGCTCTCTCCTGTCGCGATCGATCTTACACGTCCGCCGTGTGAACGCATTATGGCCAGGCCTTTAAGCTTGCCCTTCGAGATGGCTTCGCCTATGCCGCCTCTTACTCCTGAGGACTCGATGTTCGTTATTGTGCCGTCCTCTATCATCGGAACGAGCGCGCTGTGCGCCTTGCCGAGCGAGGATGCGCATATCCTTATATCCTTGAGACCCATATCGTGGATCTCCTTCATTACCATGTTGACTATCAGGTCTCCCTCACGGAAGTGATGGTGGAACGATACAGTCATTCCGTCGTGCGCATCACACTTCTCCAGAGCTTCTCTGATACTGTTTACCAGTTTGGATTTCTGGTTGTTCATTACCGGACGTATGGTAGGACCGTGCAGTGTGATCGGCTTATCGTCGCGGTAATAGTTGCCCTGAAACGGCTCTTTCCCGGTGATCTCGAGTATCTCTTCCGGGATCTCTCTTCCTACTGCGTTTTTCATTTTACAGATCCCCCTTGTATACTCCCGATGCCTTTGCCAGTGCTATTGTTCTCTTTGCGCCGTCGTAGAACGCGATGTCTATCATCTTGCCGTCTACTGTAAACACTCCTATGCCCTGAGCTTTCTTGGTGTCGATCTCCTTGATGACCTTCTCGGCGAAGATGACCGATTTCTCGCTAGGCGTATATATCTCATGGACGACAGGTATCTGGCGCGGATTGACGATCGATTTGCCGTCAAATCCCATGGAATGTATGATCTCGGTTTCTCTTCTGAAACCTTCCATGTCGTCAAGATTTGTCCAGACCGTGTCGAAGCACTGCACCTTGGCAGCTCTCGCGGCTATGACCATGTGCTGTCTTGCTCCCATGAACTCGACTCCTGTCCCGGAGATAGGGACCTGAAGGTCCTTGGAGTAATCGCCGCCCGAAAGGGCTATGCCGAAAAGCCTCTCCGACGAGTCGCATATGCTCATGGCATTGATGACGCCTCTCGCGGATTCGAGGGCAGCCATGATGAGCACGCTGCCTTCAGGCCTGCTGAACTCCCTTTCCGCTTCAGCGATGGCATACTCTACGGTGCGTACATCATCGGCCGTCTCGGTCTTAGGTATGCGGATGGAATCGCAGCCTCCCGCAACAGCGCACCTTACGTCTTCCCGCCACAGATTGGTATCGAGGCCGTTAATCCTTACTACTCTTTCAACACCCCGGTAGTCTATCTCCTGAAGTGCATGGTAGAGGGAGTAGCGCGCCGCGTCTTTCTCTCTCTCAGCTACGGCGTCCTCAAGGTCCAGCATGATCGAATCCGGTTTATATACATACGGATCCTTGATGAGGCTCGGCTTCTGACAGTTCAGGAACATCATAGTGCGGCGCAGGCGGTATTTGTTCGGATTGTTCATCGTATCATACCTCCCCAGTTGACTCTTCCTTCATGTTCGGCGGCACGCATGACGGCGCACTCTACCCTTGCCTTTATGGTGCAGTCAAGAGCGCCCTTATCGACTATGCTGACTCTGGCCTTTTTAACACCAAGGCGTTTCAGAGTCTCCATTGCCACCTTTCTGATTTGTCTTCCGTACTGTCTTATGACAGCACTTTCCAGATCGAGTTCAAGGCCTTTTGCCGCCGGCTCGACCGTTACCATGCAGTCGCTGCTTTCCAGCGTTCCGGCGACTGCGGTTTTTTTGATCTCCATGATTTTCCTCCCGGTCTATCCCTATTTATTCTGGGCCGCATAGTAATTCATGAGGCAGCCTTCGAGGATTATGGTCTTTTCATCTTCGGTGAGACCCTTCACATAAAGTGTGATCTCGTCGACATCTCCGTTTTTGCGTATTGCTTTGGCCGGGATCTCCTCACGTCCGGCCTCGATGGCAGCGCGGATGTCCGGAACGAACACAAAGTCGCCATCTTCGTATGGGAACTCATCGCCCTCTGCCAGAGTAAACGGAATGATACCCCAGTTGATGCAGTTGCTGCGATAGCGCTTTGTGGCGTATTCGTAGCATATATTGGCGAAACCGCCGAGCACTTTCTGGCAGGACGCTGCCTGCTCACGTGCAGAACCGTCACCAGGCTTGTTGGCAAATACGCAGGAGCCGAACTGTGTGTTCTTCAGGAGCTCATCTGCATCTCCTACTGCTCCGAGAGCCTTTACCATCTTTGCAGGCTTCTCTCCCGCACGGCGCGCAGCCTCGTCAGCAGCGACAGCCTTGGAGCGGCCGACGTATTCCGGAACGCGGCGCGAAAGGGCGAATTCCGAGAGGCGGAGAGGATTGCTCCTGTAAGAGCTTGTCTCTCCCGAAGGGATCAGCTCGTCTGTAGTCGTTACAGGATCCCTGATCACCGCTGCGAGCTCCAGAAGCATGTTATCTGCCAGCTCGTACATCTTAGGCCAGTCGGTGATATTCGGTCCGAGTATGAGCTCTGTGTCAGGCTCTGCCTTTCCGAATCCGTAGTAGCAGCGTTTTTTGTATACTTCGTTGTCGAATGTGTACTGGATCTGTTCCGTTTCGTAGTCTATGTCTGTAGCCGCGGTTATGTATCCGCCATTCTTAGCGGTAGCGGCGATCGATCTTGAATCCATCAGAGCAACGGCGCTGATCTGGCCTTCGCCCGGCTTGGATCCTTCACGGTTAGGGAAGTTCCTCGTCGTATGGCGGAGAGACAGGCCGTTGTTTGCCGGTACATCTCCCGCACCGAAGCAAGGTCCGCAGAACGACGGCTTGATAACGGCTCCGGCCTCAAGCAGAGCCTCGGTCTTGCCGGCGCGTGTGAGGGCCAGGCTCGTAGGAACGCTGGTCGGATAGACTGACAGCGAGAAGTATCCGTTGCCCGTGCTTCCGTCCTTCAGGATATCCGCAGCTTCGACTATGTTATCAAAGATTCCGCCGGAGCAGCCTGCAATGATACCCTGGTTGGCCAGCACGCCCTTATCGCTGACCTTCGATCTGAGATCGAGGTGCGCCTTAGGGAACTTCTTTGCGGCTTCTGCCTCAACGCCGGCGAGTATCTCATCGGCGTTTTCGAGGAACTCGTGTATCGTGTATGCGTTTGACGGATGGAACGGCAGCGCAATCATCGCCTCCATCTTGTCAAGTTCAATGGTTATGATCGCATCGTAGTAAGCACCTTCCTTCGGCTCCAGCTTTCTGTAGCATTCAGGGCGCTTGTGGATCTCATAGTATTTCTCTATCTCCTCATCGGTAGCCCAGATGGACGAGAGACAGGTGGTCTCAGTCGTCATTACATCGATGCCGCTTCTGAAGTCGTATGGCAGATATTCAAGGCCCGGGCCTGCAAACTCGAGGACTTTGTTCTTGACCAGGCCCTGTCCGAAAGTCTCCTTCACGAGAGCGATCGCTACGTCGTGCGGGCCGATACCTCTCTTAGGCTTGCCTGTCACGTAGCAGAGCACGACCTCAGGCGGAGTGATGTCCCAGGTGTTCTTCAGTAGCTGCTTTACGAGCTCCGGTCCGCCTTCCCCTACTCCCATGGTACCCAGAGCACCGTAACGTGTATGGCTGTCGGATCCGAGTATCATGTTTCCGCAGGCTGCCAGCTCCTCTCTTGCGTAAGAGTGGATAACGCTCTGGTTAGCCGGAACGTAGATGCCGCCGTATTTCTTTGCGGCTGACAGGCCGAATACATGGTCATCTTCGTTGATGGTACCGCCTACAGCGCAGAGGCTGTTATGGCAGTTTGTCATAGCATAAGGAATCGGGAACTCCTTAAGGCCGCTTGCTCTGGCCGTCTGGATGATCCCGACGTATGTGATGTCGTGCGAGACCAGCGCATCAAATCTGATATGGAAGATCCCGTCATCAGACGCGGCGCGGTGCGCATTAAGTATCTGATAGGCTATGGTGCCGTTTCTTCCGGCGCTTTTGTCAGCATCCTGTGCTGCCTTCTGCGGAGCACCATTGTGCCATTCTGTACCCTGCTGATAGTACTTGATCATTGTTTCCTTCCTTTCCCGAAACAATACGTTTTTCTCTTATTTCTGAACACGGGAAGACACTTCCCTGCAATTTGATTATATGAGTTAGAAGGTATTAATACCAATACAATTTAACCAAAAAACGATAGAGCTTGTCTATCGTTTTTGTTTTTTCTTGTATTCCATCTGCAGCCCTTTTGTACATATAAATCATATGTATTTTATTGACATTGAACATCAGAAGGGTATACTTAAATTGTATACAATAGTGTAAAACGTATGGAATATCGAGGTGCAAAATGGATATCATCAACGGAGAAAAATCCAGCCAGCCGCTGTCGGCAGGACTATATACAGAACTTCAAAGAGACATCCTGTCCGGGGCGATACCTGACGGAAGCAAGCTCACGGAGCAGGCTGTATGTAAAAGGTACGGCGTCAGCAGGACTCCCGTAAGAGAAGCATTCAGGCAGCTTGAGGCAGACGGCCTCATTGATAACATCCCTAACAGAGGCGCCTTTGTCACGGGACTCACAAAGAGAGATATCTCAGATCTCTTTGACCTGAGGATCCTCTTTGAAGTCCAGGCCGTGGAATGGGCTATAAAGCGCATGAGCAGCGAGGAGATCGACGCTCTGGCAGAGAGCATGGAATTCATGGAGTTCTATACTCTTAAGGAAGATGTTGAAAAGGTGCTCTCCTTCAACTCGCAGTTCCATAACATAATATACGCGGGCACCAGAAACCGCATGATACAGAAGACTCTGTCTGTCTACCATACCTATCTGAAGTATTCCGCGCCGCATAAGACATATACTGAAGAAAGCCTCAAAGCGATCCTCGAAGAACATAAAGCGATCTGCGAGGCCTTCGAGGCAAGAAATGTCGCCGCGGGGCGCAAGGCTATGGAGTTCCACATGGAGCAGTCCAAGCTCCGCCGCATCGCGCAGTACTTCTAAGTATCAGACAGTCTCCGGTATACAGTGCATGTGTGTCTGTCCCAGCACGCGGAATCCTTCCGCATGTGCGCAAAAGTTCCGGAGTCCGAAATCAGCCGAACGCAGCTTCAGATACATCTGAAGCTGTTTTGTTTCTGCGGTTCCTTCAGGGAACTGACTCGTATGACAGCCGAAAAGCGCTTCATTCTGCCTGTCAAACATCTCTTTCGTAACTTTTACGTAACGGTTCGGCTTTGCAGTCATGTAAAAAGCGATGCCCTGTACGTCAGCTGCGCCGGCTTCCAGTCTGCCCATGATGCCCGGATAAGGAGCCAGATATGCAACGTGTGCCGCAGCACGTCCGGCATTCAGATGATCTACGTGGCACTCCCGCCCGGTATAAGGATCCGGCGCAAATATGAGGTCAGGCACGCATTCGCCTGCGGTCTTTGCGATCCCTCTGATCATGTCCTCATAATCATAAAATCCGCCGTCGCAAAGATCCAGGAAGCGCACGTCTTTCACGCCAAGCTTTGCAGCCGCAGCGACAGACTCCTGTTTCCTCAGAGCTGCGAGCTCATCACCCTTTATCCCTCCGGAAAAACCGTCGCCGTATCTTCCGTCGGTCAGTATCAGGAATGTTACCTGCTTTCCCTCAGCGGCAAGCTTTGCAGCTGTGGATCCGCAGCCGATCTCGATGTCATCCGGATGCGGTCCTATAAACAGGTAGCTTGAAAACGATTCTATTTCAGGCGGCGCTGCCGCTAACTTCAATGCCAGTTTTGTAAGTCCCATAGTCTCCTCCCGCCTGTGTATTCCGTTTTTTATTGAAATAAGTATATAACGAAACGCTTCCGGCTTGCGTGTTTTTTGCATCATGTTGTAGTATTATCAGTAACATCCATGTTCTCATGGGATAAGCTATCACGGGTATTGAAAGAAAAAGAGGCCGGTATGAATTTTGTTTTTATCTCACCAAACTTTCCGGATAATTTCCGCAACTTCTGCGACAGACTTAACAGAAACGGAGCCACGGTACTCGGCATCGGTGATGCTTCATATGATTCACTCAGTGACATGGTCAAAAGTTCACTGACAGAGTATTACAAGGTCGACTCTCTTGAAGACTACGCTCAGGTCTACCGCGCGGTCGCATTCTTTGCCTTCAAATACGGCAGGATCGACTGGATCGAGTCAAACAATGAATACTGGCTGGAGCTTGACGCACAGCTCAGAAAGGATTTCAATGTCACCACAGGCGTGCAGCCTGAGGAGCTGGCTCTCTGGAAGAGCAAGGCAGCAATGAAGCCTGTTTACAAAGCTGCAGGAATCCCTTCCGCACGTCAGCACCGCGTGTCCACTATTGATGATGCGAAAAAATTCCTCGATGAGATCGGAGGATATCCTGTTTTCGCAAAGCCTAATGTTGGTGTCGGAGCGAGTGCAACTTTTAAAATAGAAAACGATGACGATCTGCAGGCCTTCTTCAGCGCGGTCTCAGGCAAGGATTACGTCATGGAAGAATACATCGTCGGAGATATTTATACATATGACGCTATTTGCGATCCGAACGGTGACCCTCTCTTCGAGTCATCTTTCAGATGTGTAAATGTCGCCGATTCCGTAAACGACGGAACGGAAGCCATCATTTTCGTAATGCCGGACGTCCCTGAGCAGCTGCGCGATTACGGCCGCAAGGCACTGAAGGGCTTCAAGGTAAAAAGCCGCTTCGTGCATTTCGAGTTCTTCAGGCTGACCGAACCACGCAAGGGTCTGGCAGACGCAGGAGAATTCGTCGGGCTTGAAGTCAACATGCGTCCTGCGGGCGGTTTCATCCCTGACATGATGAATTATTCACACTCAACTGATGTTTATCAGATCTGGGCGGACATGGTCTGTTACGGCCACAACAACAAGGTTCAGGATGGTGCCGACCGCTGGTGCGTCTTCATAGGTGCCAAGGATACGTTCAGCCACAAGCATACCCACGAAGAGATACTGGTCCGTTACGGAGACAGGATCACCATGTGCCAGCGCATGCCTGAAGTCTTCGTTGCCGCAATGGGCAACCAGATGTACATGGCTCTCCTTGATACAGAAGACGATGTGCGCGAATATTCAAGTTTCATACTGGATGAACAGGCCCCTCTGCTGATGCCAAGCCTTTATAAATAGCAAATAACAGCAAAGCACCTCACGCATGTGCGTGAGGTGCTTTTTAATTCATTCCGGTATTTATATCCCAAGCCCTTCGTCATGCTTGCTCTGGTAAGCATACCAGTTGGCATTTTCGCAAAGCTCATCTTCCGCTATACGCAGCAGAAGCGACTCAGTTTCTCCCTTGTCTGCGATCTCACGCTCTGCCTCTTCATACAGCAGCGCCATTTTCCGGTGATCATCAATGACATTGGGAAGCGCCAGCCTTCCGTAGTAATTGTTGGCAAAAAGTGTAAGCGCAGAGAACGCGCCCATCAGCAGCTTGAATGCGGTCCTGACAGAATCGTTTGTTTCAGGCGCAAACATGCTTGTCCCTGAGATCATGCCGCAGCATATCATTTCGAACAGCAAAGCGGCGATGTAAGTCCCGATAGTTATGACCAGAGCAGTGGTGACCATGCGGTCATTTCTCCTGAGCTGCAGTTCCGTTTTCTTCAGTGCTTTTTTATGATACTCATTCTGATCGCTGATCCATGTGTCCAGGATGCTCTTCTTTTCACCGGATCTTTTGCCTGTCATTATTGCGGACATCGCACTGCTGACCCATGGTACATTCACTTGCAGATTCCACGGAAGTATGTCAGTTACTTCACGGTTTATGCCCGCGGTGAGAAGGTATGTCTGTACCCTGCATGCTTCGGCCAGTATCCTGTATTCGACATATCTTGCGTTGAAACGTGTCCACCGCGTGAATGCGTTTATCGCAAAGAGCGAAATGATCATGATCCCGCACATCACGATCATCCAGTGCCATTCCGCTTCATCATACAGCAGAAAGGCGATCGTTAATGCCGTAGCGCATGCGGAAAGCCCTATAAGCACTCTTCTGTCTTTTATATCATTGATTATGCTGAGTCTGTCTGAAGCAGTATAAACTGCAGCGATCTTATCATCAGCCATGCATCCGCCTGCTATATCCGCACAGTCTTTATTATAATTGTCGGTATCTCTCAGTATCTCATCGCTCCTGCTCTTATCTCCGTGCGTGATGATCCTGCCTGCCTCAATATCCGCTCTGTCCGAACTGATACGGGGAGTCGCGATCTGTACGACAGCACCTTCAGATCTTCGCAGCTGCTCACCCGCACTCCCGTTAGACACATTTCTCAGCTTCGCCTGAACTATCGATGCCGTACCGCAGCCTCCCGCTTCACCCGGGGTCCCGTCCCACAAAGCAAAAAGTATATGACAGTGTTCTGCTATGTAGAGTCCCGCCTGCCGGTAGAGATAATCTCTGCCTTCCTTAAAGGGTTCCTTATGAGGCGCAATGAAGGCCTTTGACGAGCGTTCTGTCAGATCATTCAGCTTTTTCAGGGCGTCACCCTCAAAGTCCTCCGCATATTCACTGACCGGCATAGGCAGAACTGTAATGATCTCAAGCCCCATCTCAAGCGCAGTCTCTGCGCAAAGCTGGTCAGCGCCTTCCGCGAGACATGTCATTACCTTTATCTCTGAATTCGGATACTCTGAAAGCAGGGATTCAAGCCCGGCACACACTGCGCTCTTCAGGCTGCTGATATCCTGTTCCCTCAGATCCCTGTGGCCTGTGACACCTGCTATGATGGGGATCTTTCCTGTTTCCTTTTTTATCGTCATTTATGATCCTCCGGACCCGTCCTGTCTTTTTGATTATTCTACCATAACCGCGGCACAAAAAAGCGGAGCCTATGCCTCAAAATGCATAAGCTCCGATAGTATATGATACTGTTCCGGTCACTTTTAAGCCGGTATTATTCCTTAGCTGCTTCCTTAAGAGCTGCCACGATATCTTCTACGTTGTCCATTGCCATGACCTTTTCTGCCAGAGCATCGGCCTCGGCTTTTGTCCACTTCGAGATGATGCAGCGGGATGTGAGAACAAGCACAGGGTTAACGCTGTACTCATCAAGTCCGAACGACATGAGCAGCGGGATCATCAGAGGATCTGCTGCCGCTTCGCCGCACATTCCTACAGGAATTCCTGCTTCCTTAGCAGCTGAGATGATCTGTCTGATCGAGCGGAGTACTGCAGGCTGGAATGCGGAGTAGAGGTAAGCAACCTTGGCATTTCCTCTGTCTACTGCCATTGTGTATCCTGTAAGGTCGTTTGTTCCGATCGAGAAGAAGTCAGCTTCCTTAGCGAGGAGGTCAGCGATCGCAGCGGATGCTGCTGTTTCTGTCATGCATCCTACTTCGATGTTCTCATCAAACGGGATGCCCTCTTTGCGGAGGTCTTCCTTGATCTCGCCTACGAGCTTTTTAACGGCTCTCACTTCATCTACTGTGGTTACGAGAGGTACCATGATCTTTGCCTTACCGAAAGCGCTTGCTCTGGTAATTGCGCGGAGCTGAGTCTTGTACATGTCCGGATTTGCGAGACAGTATCTGACAGCCCTGAATCCGAGGAACGGATTCTCTTCCTTCTCGAAGTCCATGTAAGGGATGTCCTTGTCACCGCCGATATCCAGTGTACGGATGATGACAGTCTTGCCCTCCATGGTCTCGAGTGCTTCCTTATATGCTTCAAACTGCTCTTCTTCGGTAGGAAGATGTGTGTTGTCCATGAACAGGAACTCTGAGCGGAACAGGCCTACGCCTTCTCCATCGCATTCCATGGCTTTTTTCGCATCCTTAGGTGTTCCGATGTTACAGAAGACTTCGAGTTTGTCGCCGTCTGCAGTCAGTGTTTCCTTACCGATGAATTTCTTCAGTTCTTCTTTCTTCTTGATGAACTCTTCGCGCTTGGCTACGTAGTTTGCAAGGATATCTCCATCAGGATTGATGAACACATCACCCGCAGTACCATCTACGATGGCAGCATCCTTGTCTTCAACCATGTCAACGATCCCAGGTACCGATAATACAGCCGGGATCTCGAGAGCTCTGGCGAGTATTGCGGAGTGAGAAGTAGGTCCTCCGACTTCCGTAATGATTCCGACAACATTCTCTTTTACGATCTGCGATGTCATTGACGGTGTGAGGTCCTTGCACACGAGCACTGTGCCTGCAGGGACCTTGCCGATCTCGATATCCTTGATTCCAAGCAGTTTCTTGAGAATGCTTACCTTTACGTCTGCGATATCGGATGCTCTCTGTTTCATCATCTCGTCTTCCATAGTCGAGAAAATGCCATAAAACATGTCGCATACGCCTGTGAGAGCAGCTTCTGCGCACTGCCCTGCATCTATCATGCTGAACATTTCTCCCGACATTGAAGGGTCGGATATCATGACAGCATGTCCCAGAAGTATTTCTGATTCTTTTTCTCCGATGTTTTTCTTAACATCTTCAGCCATTGCGTATGTTTCTTCTACGAAGTCATCGATGGCTTTCTGAAAGCGGGCTTTCTCTGCGGCGATGTCCGCGATCATCTTTGTCTCAAATGACAGATCCTGCTCGATTATGCGGCAAATGCTTCCGATTCCGATTCCGCGCGATGCTGCTATTCCTTTGTACATATTTATTCCTCCGTTAATAAATGCTCCCCTGCAAAAAATGCAGGGGAGCAGAGAAGTTTGCCAATAATCAGTCTCCCATTCCCGAATCGATGAAAGCTGTGATCTCAGCGAGAGCTGCTTCTTCATCCGGACCGTCACATACGACTTCGATTATCGAACCGCACTTGATGAGAGCGGTCATCAGAAGCATAACGCTCTTTGCGTTGAAGTCCTTACCATTGTGCTTAACTGTAATGTTGCTCTGGTACTTTGCAGCCATCTGGGAAAGAAGGCTTGCAGGACGCATGTGCATTCCCAGCTCATTATTGATTGTGAATTCTTTTGATACCATAATATTCTCCTTGACTACTTATCATTGTGTTGTGCAGTTACTCCCTACAGATTAATTTTACAACATCTGCAGGTGTATCGGCAAGTAAAGTTGCACCGGCATTGATAAGTTCCTGCCGGTCGCCATATCCGTAGAGAACGCCGATCGACCGGATCCCCGTTTCGACGGCTCCCTGTATGTCAAACATACGGTCGCCGACCATAACGGCTTGCTCCTTCTGAAAATGATCTGTTCCGGATTTTGCCAGAAAACTAAATGCTTCCTTAAGCAGTGAGCCTTTATCGGTCTTCTTCTTTCCTCGAGCCGGCCCTATGACTGCCTGAAAATACCGGTCTATTCCTGTGTGGTTTAAAACTCTTTCAGCCATATCCCGGGGCTTGGCTGTCACAACAAGAAGTATTCTGTCTGCATTCCGAAGTGTCTCGAGCATCTGTTCAACACCTTCATAAACAGAGGCGTTATATAGCCCCTCTTTATCGTAGGCTTCAAAAAAAAACGCATTTGCCCGATCTGCTTCTTCCGCACTCATATTGTAGAATTTCCGAAAAGACTCCCACAGTACCGGACCGATCATCCTCTTCATATCTTTGCGATCCCCCGGATCGACCCCCGACTTTTCCAACGCATAGGTTATCGAGTCGTACAGTCCCTCTTCGGACTTGATAAGTGTTCCGTCCAGGTCAAAAATGATGTACTGGTAAAGCGCCTCCATTCTTCTCTGCCTTTTTAATCAGATCGGTTCGCGGATGGACTACGCGAACCGATCAGTTTTGATTAGTACAGACCTACGCTGAAAGCAAATGCGATCAGAACTGCGAGAGGGCCTGTTACCATACGGGAGAACAGAACTGCCGGAACACCATACTCGATGGTCTCAGGCTCAGCTTCTCCGAGGGAAAGTCCTACAGGAACGAAGTCTCCACCGACCTGACCGTCAATAGCGAACAGAGCAGGAAGAGCGTACTTTGCAGGGATAGCACCTACTGCGAACTGTGCACCGAGGAGCGTACCTACGATCTGTGCGATTACAGCTCCAGGTCCGAGGATAGGTGACAGGAACGGCAGTGAGCAGATAAAGCAGATTATCAGCATGCCCGGAAGCGATCCTGCCAGAGGTGCGATCGTGTTAGCGATTACGTTACCAAGTCCGCTTGCGCTGATGATACCAAGGATAGTACTTGTGAATGCCATGAACGGCAGAATGTTCTTGATGACCATGTCGATCGTATCACGACCGGCCTGGAAGAACTTACTGACAACAGCACCAACGCCCTTACCAAGACGTACTACGAAGCCCTGCTTCTTTCCTTCATTGGCAGCAGCGATCTCAGCCTTAGCCTCATCCTTTGTCTTAGGGCCCTTGTCAGCAGCTGCTGCAGCCGCTGCAGCAGGAGCTGCCTCAACCTCAGGTGCATCGCCAAGAACTTCAATATCTTTTTCTCTTACGCCTGAAACATAGATATCAGGTTTGATGAACATCGCCAGAGGACCTGTAGCTCCGGAAGGCATAAGATTTACTGTGAAGATACCCTTCTTAGGATATACTCCGCATCTTGCAGTACCGCCGCAGTCTACTACTGCAACCATGATCTCGTCGTCAGGAAGAGTTGTCTTCCAGCCGTCTACTGCTTCACCACCTGTGAGCTCAGCGATCTTTGCAGCAACAGGGTGGATTCCGCCGCCTGTTACGCTCAGAACTGTGTGGCACTTTTCGGTTGGTGTAATTTCGAGAGGGCCGCCCCAGCCGCCTTCACCAGGATTAATCTTAATTGTCTTAAACATTGTCTTACCTCCTCACTACTTATTCTTGACCATGCCTGCATAGATCCTCTCTGTGAGAAGACCTCTGATGAGGATCACGATAAGACCAACGATGAAGTAACGAACTGCAAGCCCGCCCGTGCTGAGTCCAGCCTCCTGCAGGCCCTGTGCGATGCCGAGCCAAACGAAGAGCTCTCCTGCATTTGCGTGAGGGAACAGACCTGTGATCGGGTGTACGAAGCTGACGGCTGCATCATAGTAAGCAGGTTTGTACTTTTCTTCGCAGAAACGTCCGAATGTGTAGCACATCGGGTTACCCAGGAAGAATACTGCCATTAACGGGAGCAGTGTATACCTGAGAACGGCATACTTTGTAATCTTCTGAGCAAATCTCTCAACCTTATCAACACCGACCAGTTTGATGATGGAGTTGACCGCAGTCATAAGGCAGACGAGTGTAGGAATGATTCCTGTAACCCAGCCCATGAAGGTCTCTCCTCCTGCACTGAACAGTGACATGAAGCCTTCTGCCAGTTTTGCAACAAATTCCATAAAGTTCCTCCATTCATTTTTTCAAACTCATCTTCATACAAATTTATGAAGACTCTACTTATATATATGACACACCGGCAGAGGCATATGCCCCGGTTGCCTCACCGGCGATACATATCAGATTGATATTTATCTCAGCCTTTTTCCTTGCTTTCCTCTTTTTGTTTCCATGAAGGCTTCCTGCTCTCTCGTCAGTTCACGTTCAGTCAGCCTTACTTCAAGTGCTTCCAGCGCACGAATGTATCCCTGCCAGCGCTTCCACTCTTTTTTGTCAAGACTCTCTGTCAGTTTCAGAAGGTCGAAGATGCTGCTGCCGACAAGCGGCTGTCCCAGAAAAGAATCCACCGGGTGAAAGCGCGCCCAGAGTCCCGGTCCGTCCAGTGCCTCTGCACCTGTGATAATACCATCGTTATCACAGGCAATGATGGCAATATGTCCATCAAAGAATTTGCCGCGTCTCTGTCCCATGCCGACATTTCCCAGCTGGTGCACTCTGCGGACTGCTCTCTGATAACTCTTGATCTGCAGCACTCCGCCAAGCGACTGCATTATGAGCAATCCCAATACTATCAACAACAGAACGGATACTCCGCTGAGGTTCATGATATATACTCCTGTTTATCCCCTATTATAATGACTGTATTGTATCCCCAATCCGTGTCAAATATCAAGGATAATGTTCTGACCATATGCCTAAATTTATATATCTTTAGCAAAATATTGCAAATTTTGTTTCTATGGATAGATTGACACAAATTTATCTATACATTTGCGTCAGCTCTTTTATATTTTTTTGCATAAGCAGCGGAAACTTACAAAGAATAGTGAGTTTACAGCTATATTGTCAACCTGCACACTGTATAAATGTGTTAAAAATTTAAGCAATTGTTCTTGACAAATGTTTAAATATGGATTATTATGGACTCATAAAATGAAACTAATCTCGAAAACTATATAAAAGGAAAGAGAGGAAAAGATCCATGGTTAAAGCAGAACGCCCATTCCTGATCGTCAATCCAAAATCTTATCTCTATGGTCAGAAGAGTCTGGAGCTCGCAATGGCTGCTGACAAGACAGCCGCTGAGACAGGTCTTCAGATCTATTTCACATGCCCTTACGCTGATATAAGACTGATCAAGCAGAACACAAGCCATGTGATCGTTTGTGCACAGTCTCTCGATCCGCTCACACCGGGACGCGGCATGGGACATGTTCTCCCAGAGTCTCTCAAAGAGGCCGGAGCTGATGCAGTATTCCTCAATCACGCTGAAAATCCTAAGACAGTTGCAGAGCTGAGCGCATGCATCAAGCGTGCAAAAGAGCTCGAAATGATCACTGTAGTATGCGCAGACAGCACAAAGGAAGCTGCTGCAGTTGCATGCCTCGACGCTGACATCGTACTGGCAGAGCCTACAGATCTGATCGGAACAGGCAAGACAGCTGATGACTCTTATGTCACCGAAACAGTTGCTGCACTCCACAAAGTAAATCCGGACGTGCTGGTCATGATCGCTTCCGGCGTTGTTACAGCTGATGACTGCTACAATGTAGTAAGACTCGGCGCAGACGGCACCGGCGCAACATCCGGCATCCTGAACGCTCCATCGCCTGCTGTACGTGTACAGGAGATGGCAGAAGCAATCGTAAAAGCTTATAAGGAAAGAGAAGGTAAATAATAATGAAGATTTACAAAGAGCAGATCAATCTGAAGTCCCACGGCGGAACACCTACTTTTATCAACATCACTCCTGAGGTTAAGCAGGCCATCGCAAACAGCGGCATCCAGAGCGGAATCGTAACTATCATTTCCCCGCACACAACATGCTCGGTATTCTTTGAAGAATTCGTTCACGACCTCACTGAAGACGGAACAGAATTCTTGCAGATCGACCTGAACGCAGCTCTCTGCAAGATCATTCCGGATCAGACCGAGATCCCGCCTGCAGGTCCTTACATGTATCCTGGTCCTGAGCACTACGCTGATGTAGCTTCCTGGCCTGATGCTGAAGCATATCTGCCGGGCGGCGACAAGACAGCTCTTCTCAACTGCGATGCACACATGAAGGCTACCCTCCTCGGCAACAGCGCTACACTGGAAGTCGAAGGCGGAAAGCTGGCAGTCGGCACCACAGGTTACGTCTACTTTGTAGATTTCGACAGAACAAGAGAACGCGGCAGAAGATGCAGAGTCATCGTAATGGGTGAATAATCAGGACAAGGAGGATACAGAAATGCTCGTTAATTCAAAAGTACTGTTTGAGAAGGCCCAGGAAGGCCATTACGCAATTCCATCCGCAAATGTTCTCGATATGGAGAGCATAAAGAACCACATTCAGCTGGCAGAGAAGCTCGGTCTTCCTCTGATCGTCGGTGTAGCTGAGAGTCATCTCGGCAGCAACATCAGCCTCGAAGACGCAGCTCTAGTCGGCAGAAAGTATGCTGCTGAAGCAAGCGTTCCTGTTGTTCTGCACCTTGACCACGGCGAAAGCTTTGAGACATGCAAGAAGGCCATCGACCTCGGATTCACTTCCGTCATGATCGATGCTTCAATGAAGAGCTTTGAGGAAAACGTAGAGACAACACGCAAGGTAGTTGAGTATGCGCACGCACGCGGAGTAACTGTTGAGGCTGAGATCGGCCACGTTGCCAGCAACTTCGACGAGAATGATACAGAAACACTGTATACAACTGCTGAGGAAGCTTCTTCTTTCGCAGAGCAGTCAGGCTGCGACTCCCTGGCGATCTCGATCGGCACAGCTCACGGTGTTTATAAAGCAAAAGCTATTCCTGAGATCAGCTTTGATTCACTTGCAAAGATCCGCAAGGCAACGAATGTGCCTCTCGTACTTCACGGCGGTTCCGGCTCCGGAGACGATAACCTCAGCCGCTGCGCCAAGGAAGGCATCTGCAAGGTAAACATTTACACCGACCTCTATCTTGCTGCTATGAAGGCTCTTGATGAAGAGAATACCTCCAGCTACTTCAAGGTAAGAGATGCCCTGCAGAAGGGAATGAATGAGTGCCTCGAGCATTATTTCAAGGTATTCGGCACAAGAGCATAAAACATCGGACAGAATCTATAAAAGAATGGCGGAAGCTCCCTGCAGGACTTCCGCCATTTTGTTTGTTTATTGATTCCTACTGCTGTGCAAGTTCGATAAGTCTCTTTGCGCATTCAGTATCGGTGATCAGAATATTTATATAACCCCCGCGGATCGCACCGATCACGGCATCTACCTTTCTCGCTCCGCCGGCGATCCCTATCTTGCTCGGGATCCTGCGGATGTCACCGAGACGCATCGCAGCTACGCGGTCATTGTAGAAACTGTACTGGTCCGTATTGCCGTCTTTATCGAAGAATTGCAGACACATGTCGCCAACAGCTCCCTTTTCCACCAGTTTTCTGCGCTCTTCCTCGGTCAGGTACCCTGCCTTGTTCAGAGTATGCTCCGTGCCGTCCGGAACTCCTATTCCTACGACAACGACATTCAGCCTTTTGAACTCATCAAGAATGTAGTTGACGGCTTTTTCTTTCATGAAAAACTCGAGGACTTTCCAGTCAGAGAAGACCGCCGGTGAAAGGAACTGCGTGTAGGTCCCGCCGAACTTATCCGCAAACTTTCTTGCAAGCTCGTTTCCCTGCACATCCGTACCCTCGACTGTGATCCTGCTGATGCTTCCCTCAAGCGCAACAAAGAGGAGATCCTTATGTTTTTCATAAGCCTTGTTGGTGCTTACGACATTGTTTAGCGTATTGCCCATGGCAACGCCTATCCGGTCACCTTCTTTAAAGAAGCTGTGCAGATAATCCGACGCCGTTCCGAACATATAGGATGCTGCTTCAGATCTGGTGTCGAGCACGCTGTTTTCTACAATCAGGACATCCTTGAGGCCGTATGCTCTCTCAAGAGTCTTTTCCATGTCGCCGTAGTCATAGAATCTCGGGTTATGCAGCTCGATAGTGACTATGCCCATCTCACGGCCCTTCTGAAGCATGCGCAGTACGGAAGACCTGGAAACGCCCAGATAGTCCCCGACTTCCTGCTGATTCATATTATCCTGATAGTAAAGGCTGCACACCTTATATATCAGCCGTTCGTCATCTACGATTTTTTTCATTTCAAATTTCCTTTTCGGATTTGTTGCACAAATGCCTCAGTTGAATAAATGCAATTGTCTTAAAGTGCTTTTAGATTATATAGACCGAAGTTGGCAAAAGCAACCGTTCTTCGTCATTTTTCTAACAGATATTCACAACATATTCATTTGTATGCAGGCATTTGCGTAAATCATAATGGCTAAATGGCGCTTTTTAGTCATATGTTCTGAACAAAACGCTTGAAGTTGAGTGTAATTAGACATATAATACTCAATGTAAAGAGATATTAAACGCAACAAAAGGAGGTCCCATATGAAATATGATGTAACCGTTACCGGACTCGGCGATATGGCACTCGCATTCCTCGATCCTGCAATGGAGATGAGATTCGTTATCCTGTTTAACGAGGATGCACCTGCTGAACTTGCTGAGCTTGCTATCCTGCACACAAAGGCAGAAATGACAGAAGCACCGGCTCCTGGCGATACCATGAAGATCGGCGAGAAGACTTACAAGATCACAGCCGTCGGAGACGAAGCTATACATACTCTCAAGGAACTGGGACACTGCACACTTGCGTTCACTGCAGATACAGAACCTTATCGTCCGGGCTGCATCAACCTGGATGGTGAGATCATCACAGAGGCAGACCTTGCAAACGGAACAGCTATTCAGATTTTCTAAGCAGTCTGCATAAAAACGTTATAAACAATACCACACATAAAACCTTAAAGAAAAATCCATAACTCAAAGCATAGGACCAACAAGGAGGATTACTATTATGCTTAACATGAACTGGAAACTCGAGCAGAGAGAAAAAGAAGGCAAGATCATCAAGGTCGGTATCGTAGGCGCCGGACAAATGGGACGCGGAATGGTTACACAGATGGTTCTCATGAAGGGAATGACACCTGCAATCGTATCCGACATCAATGTTGATCTCGCAGTACAGGCTTTCAAGTATGCAGAAGTTGCTGACGATGAAATCGTTGTTGCAAACACTCTTGAAGAAGCTAACGCAGGAATCGCAGCAGGCAAGTACGTTGCATGCGGTGATGCAGGATTCGTTTCCGCTGCAGAAGCTGTTGACGCTGTCATCGACTGCACAGGAGTTCCTGATGTAGGCGCTAAGGTTGCTACAGACGCTATGAAGAACGGCAAGCACGTAGTAATGCTCAACGTTGAGACAGACGTTGTTATCGGACCTTACCTCGACAAGTTTGCTAAGGATCACGGCGTAATCTACACAGGTTCCGCTGGTGATGAGCCGGG
>JAFRJV010000060.1 GCA_017432075.1 Mogibacterium sp.
CGTTATGACAGATAGCGAGAGAAGAATAGAGGCAATCCTGAAGCGATACAAATTCAAGAAGGACGCAAGGGATAAAATCAATACTCTGAGAGCCCACAGAGGGCTCGAACCAATACAATTCAAGACCACGCAAGCATAAAGAGATAACGCTATCGGGGGAACGCCGTATGATGGGAAACTATCACGTACGGTGTGGAGTGGGGGAAAAGCCCGAGATGGAGACATCAGAGGCTTACCTATCACTATTATCTCTGCCGACGGATTTTGACAAGATACTCTCTGTCATGAGATCAAGAGGCGTATCGGTCAGCATCATCCTGCAGAATCTGGCACAGCTCAAGGCACTGTTTGAAAAGCAGTGGGAATCGATCGTAGGCAACTGCGACGAATTTGTATACCTGGGCGGTAACGAGAGCGCGACACGTTCCCAATTGAAAAGATTGGGCACAAACGTAATGACAATTTAATATATGCGTTTTGTAGAACTGATAGTTCGAGAAGTGAAATGATGGGGTAACGCCCTGAAGCGCTTCCCTTAATACTCCGACTGGCGAACCATGGCAATATATGGTCGGTCAGAAGCTCGGTGAAGTCGGCAGAGAGTAGCCGTAAATCATACGAAAGCCAATCAGCGGTGGTTGGTGCTACCTATATGCCGGAGGTCTATAAAATGCCTATGGTTAGAATGCTATCTTGGCGGATAGCTGACGAATCTGCGAAAGTACGAGTCTAAATGCCGAGTTAGTCGAAAGGCTATACAACCGTGTGATTGGTTGGTGCGTGTGGATTAGTAAGATTTTTCGTTATGAAAGTCCATACAGTGTTACAGGCACTGTCAAGCGTACAGGCTCATAGCAGGGACCTAAGGGCAATAATGCACAGATAGAACTATTGGAACGTGGTAAGCAACCGATGTGGAGGTCTATTGCGACCAATGAAACAGTGGCGACGAAAAATAATAAGCGTCTTAGCGGTTGTGAAAGTGGTGGCACAGTACTGATGAAGCTGTGGAAACACAGTGGAGGGATAGCCACTAGTCAGAATCAATAACAAGTATGAACACACACATGAGAACAGCTTCGAGTATGACAAAGAGAATCTGACCCGAAAGGAGATGATGCCTGTGACAACTTCGAAGAAAGCACTGAAAAAGGAGGGAATCAGACACGCGGAATATTACAACCTGACAGAGACTTTTGATGAACTGTATAAAAAGAGTCAGGAGGGACATATATTTACAGACCTTATGAGCATCATTGCATCAGAGGACAATATCCTGCTTGCATTCAGAAACATCAAGAGGAATAAAGGAAGTATGACCGCAGGAACCGATGGTAAAAGAATTGCAGACCTTGAAATACTGCCGAAGAATGTCTTTGTAGAAACTGTCAAACGCAAACTGGCGTGGTACGAGCCCAAGCCCGTTCGACGGGTGGAGATACCCAAACCCAATGGGAAAATGAGACCGCTCGGAATACCTGGAATATGGGACAGGGTAGTACAGCAGTGCATACTGCAGGTGCTAGACCCAATATGCGAGGCAAAATTTCACAAAAGGAATAATGGGTTCAGACCGAACAGGTCAGTGGAGCAGGCGATAGCGCAGGCAATGAGAATGATGCAAAGACAGCATTTGCATTATGTTGTGGATGTGGACATCAAAGGTTTCTTTGACAACATCAATCACACCAAGCTGAGAAAGCAGATGTGGACTATGGGAATCCGAGATAAGTCACTTCTCTGCGTAATAACGAAGATGCTGAAAGCACCAATCGAAATGTCCGACGGGGAAATAGTATTCCCAACCAAAGGAACTCCGCAAGGCGGCGTATTGTCACCGCTGCTGGCGAACATAGTTCTGAATGAGCTGGACTGGTGGATAGCCAGTCAGTGGGAAACTATGCCTGCACCGCCGAACATCAAAACGTTTCTGAATAAGAACGGAGGAGAAAATCGCAGTTATATATGCAAGGTCTACAGGAAAACCAAACTCAAAGAAATGTATATCGTAAGGTATGCAGATGACTTCAAAATATTCTGCCGAAACAAGAAGGATGCGGATAGAGCATTCATTGCTGTGACAAAGTGGCTGTGGGACAGGCTGAAATTAGAGATAAGTCCAGAAAAGTCCAAGGTTGTAAATCTAAGAAAGTCATATACGGAGTTCTTGGGATTCAAACTGAAGGTCGTTCCGAACAAGGGCAGCTATAAAGTCAGATCCCATATGAGCGACAAGGCGATAGAAAAGACCAAGAGAGACCTGATGACTAAAATAAATCATCTTGAACACCCTTCAGACCGAATGGAAGTCCATCGGCTTGTTGGAGAGTACAATTCGATGGTCATCGGAAAACATCAGGCGTACGCAATAGCAACTTGTGTCTACGAAGATATGGACAAAATCGCGTTCGGACTGAACAAAGCCATGAAGAACAGGTTCAGAGAACGGCTCAAGAAGAAAGGAACAATTCCTGATGGATATATAAAGGATGTGTACGGCAAGAGCAAGCAGATGAGATTTCTTGATGGATATCCGATTATTCCCCTTGCATATATAAGGACGAGGAACGCCCTGCATTTGCCAAGAGCAGTATGCAACTATACTCCTGAAGGACGCGAACTGATTCACAAGCCGCTTGGTGTGAATGTGGCGATAGTGAGGCAACTCATGGAAGAAGAGATTTCAGGTGAATCAATAGAATTCATGGACAATCGCGTTTCTCTTTATGCTTCGCAGCATGGTAAATGTGCAGTGATGGGAGTCCCTTTGGAAAAAGAGGAAATATATTGCCACAGGAAGATACCGAACTCGATGGGCGGAAATGATAGGTATGAAAACCTAGTCATCGTCCATAAATGCCTTAGGCTTGCGCTTATGGTGAAGAACCCTGAAACGGCAAAGAAGATGCTCTCTGAGACACCTTTGGACAAGCAGAAATTAAAGAAGTTGAACAAGATTAGGAAGTCGGCAAATCTAAACCCAATTGAGTAAGAATTTTACTTCGGAAGTTGAAAATGTGTGATGAGTCAGAACGAAAGTGATTTTGATGGAACGCCGTGTGCTATGAAAGTAGCGTGCACGGTGTGAGGCGGGGGAAAAGTCGGAGATAACTTCAAACACTTACCTATCGTTAAAAGCGTCTACGGCATAGACATGAATACGTCTATGCCGATGGCGCACATAGGAAACCCACAAGTATGTCTCGGAGCTGCTTGGCAAGGAAACGATAGACACCAATACCTACGGGAAGAACACCGGACGTAATGGAAGCTATTCTACGAATTACCAGAATACAGGCAGGGAGCTCATGACTCCTGATGAGGTGCGCATGCTGGATAACCGCTACGCACTTCTTTTCATTAGAGGCGAGCGGCCGGTCATGGATCTGAAGTATGACATCATGAAGCACCCGGCAGTTGGACTGACTGCAGACGGAGGCGCGGAACCGTATATCCACGGTCAGCCAAAGGATGCAGCATTCACACTGAGTCTCACTTTCAATCCGGATGACATCAAATTCGCCAACAGCATGCAGGATGTGATCGAGATACCTGAGGGTGATTATGTACTTCTGTCGGAAGAGGATGTCGAGAAAGAAGTAAAACAAATGGAAGAAGCGGAACAAAAGGAGAAAACAGATGACGGAAAAGAAGAACAAATTGATTGATCTTAAAGGTGCGAACAGCACCATGAAGCTTGGCTTTGCAATTTATGCGACTATGGTGGTGGCGTTCGTGTTTGGTGCGTGCATGTGTTATGCCGCAGGTGATCCGATCAGCACGGTCAATAAACTGTCGGAATTCATATTCAGCCTGATCAGGGCCATTGGGCTCATTCTGCTTGGGCTCGGGATCATGCAGGTGGGGCTTTCGCTCAAGTCGCATGATCCGTCGCAGCGCGCGAACGGATTCCTGACTGTAGCAGGAGGTATCATCATCACTTTCACCAAAGAGATACTCAACATGATCGTCGGTTAATGACAGGGAGTAGGTGAGAATTATGATGGAGAAACTGAAAAAGACAGCCGTACTCCTCGGCGGAGTGATGCTTATCCTCCTGATGATCGTCTGGGGGATAAAGCATACTATGAAGCCTCTGGATATACAGCCGGATCCGGACGCTGAAACGGAAGTTGTTACCGAAGAACCAACAGATACACAGGAAGCACAGGAGGACTACGATATTGCTGCCAATCTGAAGCTGAAGGACAAGGATGGCGTGAAGACACTAAGCACAGATCATTTCATGATGACTCTCACTCATGGAAAGAGCTGGGATGCGAAAGTCAACAGCAAGAGTTCGATCACTATCTACAACACCGCTATTTATGAAGCGAATCACGGAGGAAAGCTTGTGACGATTCTTGCTTATGATGCGGGTGATGAGAGTTATGATGTTCTGCCGGAATACAACGTCATTGGAGAAAGAGGCGGCAAGGTTTATATAGCCGCATATCCAACAGACATGCAGTATGACAGCAGCGATAAGAAAGCAGTTGCAAATTATATGGCTGTATTCGAGGAAGTCAGCAGGCTCATGGAGGATGCTCCTGACTGTCCGCTGACTTTCAAATAAGCGAGGTAATTATGAATGCACAAAAGGTTAAGACTGTAGACGGCAAGGTCGGCGAGGGAGTGAAGTTCGAGAGGATCAGAAGGATCACAGGTTACCTCGTCGGCACTATAGACCGTTTCAACGATGCTAAGGCCGCAGAGGTCAAAGAAAGAGTGAAGCATGGAATTGGATAAACAGTGACAAGGAGGTGAGTGACATTGGACAGTGACAACTGGGTAGTGCAGAATCTTGAGAATGCACTAAACACATGGAACACGAAGATGGCAGAAGTATGGTCGCTGCTGACCATGTCGCCTCAGAGTTTCAAAGGCGGAGGCATCTGGCATGTCATCCTTCAGATCAACGGAGCAGTAAAAGGCATAGGCCTGGCACTGCTCGTTTTGTTTTTTCTGGTCGGTGTAGTCAAAACATGCGGAAGCCTTACTGATGTGAAGCGTCCGGAGCACGCTCTCAAGCTGTTCATCAGATTTGCTATTGCAAAAGGTGTTGTCACATATGGACTTGACCTGATGATGGCACTCTTCGACATAGCCCAGGGTGCTATGAGGACGATCATGAGTGCATCCGGAGTCGGGTCAGCAACGAAGACGACCCTGCCAAAAGCGATGGTCGATGC
>JAFRJV010000061.1 GCA_017432075.1 Mogibacterium sp.
CTGTACTTGACAGCAAGAACACCTTCTGCGTACTTTGTAGCGATTCCGAAGAATGCTGCGAACTCCATCCAGAAGAGAGCTCCAGGACCGCCGCCCATGATAGCTGTGGATACACCTACGATGTTTCCTGTACCTACTGTAGCAGCGAGAGCTGTTGTAAGAGCTCCGAAGCTGGATACGTCTCCCTCTGCGCCTTCCTCGTTTGTAACGGCGTATCTGAGGGATAATCCGAGCCTTCTCTGTGGGTGGAACTTGGTTCTAACGGACAGGAGAATACCTACAACGATGATGAGAACCATCATTACGGTACCCCATACAAGACCGTCTAACCAGCCTATAAATTCACCAACGCTCATAAAAAAACCTCCTTAAAAAATCCAATAACTTATAAGAATGGTCGTACTCGTCCAGATCGTTATAAACATACTACCCCAATCTGAATCTATACATATAAATTCTAATGTGTTGAAAATGTGATGTCAAACAAAAACATCGTCAAAAAAATGTCAACCAAAGCGCTTTCAATACAAATACTTGATATTTCAACACTTTGAAAAATCAACGGTTTTCTTAAAGTTCGTTAAAAATACAAACAGCGCTTATTGCATGCTGATTCGAGCATTGCGCAGGAGACGCTAAGGATGCCGGAGAGAGACCGAAGATGATTGGCCGGAACGAGACTCGCAAGCGAAGCGTCAGAGCCGTTCCCCAAGAAGCAAGGCCGAACGAGATGGCATCCTCGTCGACGGAGCACGCGAGAAAAGGCATGCAATAAGCGCTGTTTGAGTGGAAAAGACCTTATAATAATGATATAATTCATCAGTTATCTGCGGGATGAGGCCGGGACATCGAAGAGGCGATGTCTGCACCTGATCCCACCGGTCGCAATCAAGTTAACGGATCGATAGAAATGGGGGATCATTTATTATGAAAGAAGGTTACAGACCGTATCTTGAGTCCGTCGAATCGGTTCTCGCCGAGACCGGTTCTGAGGTGCAGGGACTGTCGTCTGCGGAAGCGACGGCAAGACTCGAAGCCAACGGACCAAACAAATTAATTGAAGCAAAGAAGAGAAGCAGCATCGCAAGGTTCTTCGACCAGATGAAGGATCCGATGATCATAATCCTGCTCGCAGCCGCAGCGCTCTCACTGATCACATCGCTGTATCAGCATGAGAATCCGTCGGATGTATTCATCATCCTGTTCGTAGTTGTACTCAACTCCGTGCTCGGAGTAGTGCAGGAGAACAAGGCCGAGGAAGCCATAGCTGCGCTGAAGCAGATGACGGCCGCGAAGTCAAAGGTGCTGCGCGACGGTCAGATAGTGAGCATCGAGAGCGGCGGGCTCGTTGTGGGCGACGTCGTTATACTCGAAGCAGGTGACAGCATACCTGCTGACGGCCGCATCATAGAGGAAGCCTCGATGAAGGTGGAGGAGGCCGCGCTGACAGGAGAGTCGGTGCCGGTCACCAAGCAGAGCGATGCTCTTGAACTTGGCGCAAATGCCAAGGATGTACCTCTTGGCGACAGACGCAACATGATCTACATGGGAAGCACCGTGGTTTACGGCAGAGGCAAGGCCGTAATAACAGGAACGGGCATGTCGACCGAGATGGGCAAGATCGCTGACGCGATCTCTCAGGCAGAGGAAGAACTCACACCGCTGCAGATCAAGCTGGCACAGCTCTCGCGCATACTCACGAAGCTGGTGCTCGGCATCTGCGCGTTCATATTCGTACTCGGAGTCATCAAGGCCGGACGACTCAGCATGGATGTTATGATCGATACCTTCATGCTGGCTATATCGCTGGCTGTAGCGGCTATCCCGGAAGGACTCGTTGCCGTAGTAACGATAGTGCTTTCCATCGGCGTTACCAAGATGTCTCACAGGAACGCGGTCATCAGGAGACTCACCGCTGTCGAGACACTCGGCTGCGCACAGATAATCTGCTCCGACAAAACCGGTACTCTGACTCAGAACAAGATGACAGTCGTAGACTATGCAGGTCACGACAGAGACGTACTTGCAGCGGGCATGGCTCTCTGCTGCGATGCGGAGCTCATGGTAAATGAGGATGGTGTTGAGGAAGTAGTGGGCGAGCCTACGGAGGCAGCCCTCGTAGCATACTCTTCAATACAGAATCTTCCGAAGCCGGAACTCGTCAGTCTCTTCCCACGTGTCGGAGAAGCTCCGTTCGACTCAGGCCGCAAGATGATGTCCACAGTTCACAAGAACAATGATATGGATTCGCCGGCAGGACTCGACACCGAGCTTGACAGGCTTATCGCGAAATCTGAGTACGTGCAGTTCACAAAGGGAGCACCGGACGTGGTGCTCAGACATTCCACACACATACTGACAGACCACGGCATAATGCCGATGACCGAAGAGCTGGCGGCAAACGTAAAAAGAGACAACGCCAGGATGGCAGGCAAGGCGCTCAGAGTGCTTTCGCTTGCAGCACGTGTCTACCACGAAAGACCTGCAGACTTTTCGGATGAGGCTCTTGAGCATGACCTCATCTTCATAGGACTTCTGGGAATGATCGACCCGATCAGACCTGAAGTAAAGGATGCCGTGGCAGAATGCCGCACAGCAGGCATCAGACCTATCATGATTACAGGCGACCAGCTTTATACGGCCGTCGCTATCGGTAAGGATCTCGGCATTATTGAAAGCGCAGATGATGCGATCCTCGGATCGGCACTCGACGACATGAGCGACGAGGAGCTGCTCAATAAGGTAAGCACATACTCGGTATATGCGAGAGTACAGCCTGAACATAAGGTAAGGATCGTTAAGGCATGGCGCGCCAGAAACATGGTAACTGCCATGACAGGCGACGGCGTCAACGACGCGCCGGCTATCAAGTCCGCTGACATCGGAGTCGGCATGGGCATCACCGGTACTGACGTCACAAAGAACGTTGCCGACATGATACTTGCGGATGACAACTTCGCCACGATCGTCTCGGCGGTAGAAGAGGGACGCCGCATCTACTCAAATATCAGAAAGTCGATACAGTTCCTGCTCGCAACCAATATAAGCGAGGTGCTGTCGATACTCATCGCCACTATACTTAACTTCACTATCCTCAAGCCGGCACACCTGCTGTGGATCAACCTGATCACAGATTCGCTTCCGGCTCTCGCTCTCGGAATGGAAGAGGGCGAAGGCGATGCCATGAAGCAGAAGCCTAGAAGCGCACGTGAAGGCGTGTTCGCAGGCGGCATGGATGCGGATATTATTTATCAGGGAACAGTCACCACGATCCTGGTCCTCATCGCATACTTCGTAGGAGAATATCTCGAGACAGGCCAGTGGCATATCGTTGCCAGCAACGACGGCATCACCATGGCTTTCCTGACGATGTCCATGACCGAGATATTCCACTCGTTCAACATGAGATCGCGCAGGCAGTCCCTGTTCAAACTCTCCAGGCAGAACCTCTGGCTCTGGGGCTCAGCTGCACTGGCACTGCTGCTGACGACTGTAGTAATTGAGATACCTGCACTTGCTGCGCTCTTCGAGTTCACAACGATCAGCATGCAGGAGTACGTCATCGCCATGGGACTCGCGATCCTGATCATCCCGATCGTAGAGATCGTAAAGGCGTTCCAGCGCGCTTCCGCCCGCAGAAAGGGCGAGGAGCTCAGGAGCTGAGAAATTATTGATATACATGGAAGATAACAGTAAAAAAGTTAACACAGAACAGGAAAACAATATGACGAAAAAGCGCGATTCGGACAGGCTCGGTACTGAGCCTGTCCACCCGCTGCTGCTCAAAATGTCGGCACCTCTCGCGGTGTCGATGTTCGTCATGGCGCTTTATAATATCGTAGACTCTATCTACCTCGGACATTACAGCACGGATTCGCTGACGGCGGTCTCATACTGCTTCCCGTTCCAGAACCTCAACGTTGCGTTCGGAATCGGTACCGCAGTAGGTATGAGCGCTCTGCTCTCGAGATATCTCGGGGCGAAGCAGTATGACAAGGCTGACAAGGTGGCACACAACGGATTCATCCTGGCTGCCATCAACTACACCATATTCTTTGTCATCGGATGCTTTGCGGAACCTATAATGAGACTGATCACTTCGGCTAATACTGATCCGATGATATTATCCGAAGGAACTGCGTATCTCAGGATAACCCAGTGGCTCTCGATAGCTCCGATGATACAGTCGATGTTCGAGAGACTGCTCCAGGGTACGGGCAAGACGAACTACATATTCTACATGCAGGTGTCCAGCACACTGTTCAACGCGGTAGTCGACCCTATCCTGATTTTCGGATTCTTCGGACTTCCGGCTATGGGCGCAAAGGGCGCCGCACTTGCGACGGTTTTCGGACAGATACTCGGATGCATTCTTGGATTCACTTTCAACAGAAAGTTCAACAAAGAAGTGGAACTTTCCATACACAAGCTGCGTCCGCACTGGCAGACCATGAAGGACATATACAGGATCGGTATTCCTTCGATAGTGCTGCAGTCCGTAGGAGCTGTCATGAACTTCAGCCTCAACAAGATACTCGCATCATTCTCGGACCTTGCGGTCACGACTTTCGGAGTATACTTCAAGCTGCAGAGCTTCGTGTTCATGCCTCTCTTCGGCATGAACAACGCTTCGGTCCCGATCATCGCTTACAATTACGGCGCGGACAGAAGAGACCGGCTCGAGAAGACCATGAGCATCGGCGTCAGATACGGCATCGGAGTCATGTCTGTCGGCACGCTCATATTCTGGCTCTTCCCGGAACAGCTCATGGCACTGTTCAGTGCTCCGCCTGAGATGGTATCGATGGGCGTAGTCGCACTCCACATCATTTCGCTCAACTTCCCGTTCGCGGGATACGCGATAATGAGAGGCGCTGCTTTCCAGGCGCTCGGCAAGAGCGTATACAGCATGAACATCTCGCTGGTAAGACAGCTGCTCATCATAATCCCATGCGCCTACATATTCGCAAAGATCGGAGGAGTCAACATGGTATGGTGGGCCTTCCCTTGCGCTGAAGTCGCCGGCTTTACGATGTCGGCACTCTATACGAAACGCATCAGAAAGAATATAATAAGCAAAATGACACCGCGTGACGCGGAAGGAAATCCGATAGAAACAGAAGCATGACAGAAAAAGAGCAGGTCAGAAAGCAAATACGTGAGAAGATCAACGCGACCTCACAGGAGTACAGAGACAGCGCTTCGGCTGCCATTGCTTTGAATGTGCTCACAATGCCTGAGGTGCGCGACTGCAAGACTATACTTGCGTACTTTTCTGTAGGCAAGGAGCCGGCTACACTTGCACTCATCAGCAAACTGCTGGAAGAGGGCAAAAGGGTATGCCTGCCGCTGTGCGTAGACCTGGATGAAGAGGGGCACAGGACCGGCATCGTTGATGCCATGGAGGCCAGAGTGATCAAAAGCTTTGATGATCTGGTACCGGGAGCCTACGGCATACCGGAGCCATCTGCGGATACTGAGATGATGCTCCCTGAATATATAGACCTGATAATTCTCCCGTGCGTCTCGTGCGACAGAAACTGCAACAGGATAGGTCACGGAGCAGGCTATTACGATAAATATCTGACCAAGATCAGAAAGGACTGCTTCACACTGGCAATGTGCTTCGATGAAGTGCTCGCTGATGAGATACCGACAGAGCCTCATGACAGGCCGGTCGATGCGGTGGTTACCGAAAAACAGATTTATCGATGGCGTCGCTGAACAAGGGGAAAACAAGACGCTATCTTTAGAAAATACAAATCAAAGGGGACAACAATGGCTGATAAGAAGAAAAAAATAATGCTTACGGGCGACCGCCCTACAGGAAGACTGCATATAGGACACTACGTCGGATCGCTGAGACAGAGACTCGAACTGCAGAATGATCCGAGCTACGATAAAATCTTTGTAATGATCGCTGACGCTCAGGCTCTCACCGATAACTTCGACAACCCGAAGAAGGTCAGAGAGAGCGTGTTCCAGGTCGCACTCGACTATCTGTCAGTAGGCCTCGTTCCTGAGAAGACTCACATGTTCATCCAGTCAGAAGTGCCTCAGCTCCACGAGCTGACGGTATACTACATGAACCTCGTTACAGTCAGCAGGGTACAGAGAAACCCGACCGTAAAATCCGAGCTGAAGATGAGAGGCTTTGAAGGAGAGAGCGTTCCTGTCGGATTCTTTACATATCCTATAAGCCAGGCCAGCGACATCACGGCTTTCAAGGCTACGATCGTTCCGGTCGGCGAAGACCAGGAGCCTATGCTTGAGCAGTGCAGGGAGATCGTAAGATCCTTCAACCGTACTTACGAATGCGACGTGCTTGTAGAGCCTGAGATCTATCTGCCTTCAAACGAGGCATGCCTCAGACTTCCGGGAACAGACGGTCAGGCAAAGATGTCGAAATCGCTCGGCAACACCATTTACCTTTCCGATGATGAGGAGACTCTGCGCAAGAAGGTAATGTCGATGTTCACAGATCCGGGACACCTCAAGGTAAGTGATCCGGGCAAGGTAGAGGGCAACACGGTATTCACATACCTCGACGCTTTCGTACAGCCGGATTCGTTCGAAAAGTTCCTGCCTGAGTATATGGATCTCGACGAGCTCAAGGCTCATTACAGAAGAGGCGGACTCGGCGATGTAAAGGTAAAGAAGTTCCTTTTCGCAGTGCTGAACGAGTTCCTCACACCTATAAGAGAGAAAAGAGCATACTTCGAGGCTCATCCTGAAGAAGTCATCGCGGCTCTGACCGAGGGTACTGAAGAAGCCAGAAGAACGGCTGAGCAGACACTCAGCGAGGTCAAGAAGGCAATGCAGATCGACTACTTCAATCAGTGGGCAGAAGAGTTCGGCAAATAAAGGCTGGTAAAGATGAAGGATTTTATACGGAAAGCCATAAGACCATGCGGAGGTATTCCGGATAACTTTATTATCGCCGCGATACTTTCGCTCATTGTCGTGAGTGCCGGAGGCATCATATCACTTTTCCTGTTTGGATCTCTGGATATTGAGGAAAAACTGACAGCGTGGCTTGGCAGCGATAATCTGGGCACTTTCCTGTCGGACTATCTGTTCACCATCGGAGTATGGATCGCAGCCCTTCTGTTCATGGCGATACCTAAAAAGAACAGGCCGATGCTGAAAGCCTTGGCGCCAAACAGGACCGGAAACAACCTGAAGGGAATTCTTATCGGTCTGCTGCTGGGCTTCGGAACGAACGGGTTCTGCGTCCTGATGTCTGTGCTCACGGGAGATATAAAGCTCTCTTACAACGGCATCGATCCGCTGGTGCTGGTGGTGTTCCTTATAGCTGTATTCATACAGTCCAGCTCTGAGGAGATCACTGACAGGGGTTACCTTTACCAGAAATTAAGGAGAAGATACCGCAATCCGCTGGTGGCGATAGTATTCAGTGCCGCAGTATTCATGGCCATGCATATGGGGAATCCCGGATTCACGGCTGTAGCAGCATCTCAGTTGATCCTGGTGGGCCTGATCTGGGCGCTGCTGATATACTACTATGACAGCATCTGGATCGCTTTCTGGTTCCATACTGCATGGAACTACACGCAAAACATCATATTCGGACTGCCGAACAGCGGAATCGTCTCAGAGTACTCGATATTCAAACTCGAAGCGGCATCGGCCAGGAACGGACTGTTCTATAATGTGGGCTTCGGTGTCGAAGGAAGTATAGGATCATCACTCATTCTTTTAGTTGTGCTTATCGTGATCATTGTCATCAACAGAGGAAAGCCTGAAAAGAATGATTACTGGGCAGATGCAGAGAAACAGGCAGCTGAGAAACGCGCGATGACAGCTCCGGCGCAGTAAGCCGGATCAGGAAATGAAAGAGACAGAAAAAAGCAGCGGATCGCCGGTCGTGGCAAACCTCGACCGGCGCAAGAGATTCAAATATGTGTTAATAGCTGAGGGCACCCTGATAGGATTTATAACAGGGGCCCTCATTTCCGTGTTCAGACTTATGCTGACGGGAGCCGATAAACTAAGGGGCATGCTGGCCGGCTATGTACATGAAGGCGGCGTGCCTGCGGCGCTGCTCTGCGCAGCGGTACTGATCGCGATCGCGGTGATCGTATCCTGGCTGCTCGGGAGGGAGCCGGATATCGCCGGATCGGGCATCCCGCAGGTGGAGGCTGAACTAAGAGGACAGAAGGACATGTGCTGGTGGCGCGTGATCATCTGCAAGATGACGGGATGCGCACTGGCGATAGGAGGCGGACTTGCGCTTGGCCGGGAGGGGCCGAGCATTCAGCTCGGCTCGATGGTCGGCAAGGGGGTGGCCAGGGCCGGCCATCGCCTGCTCACCGAGGAGCGCCTTCTTATTACGTGCGGAGCGGGAGCAGGCCTCTCGGCCGCATTCGGAGCACCGCTTGCGGGCGCCATATTCAGTCTCGAAGAGCTGCACAGGAACTTCTCGGCTGAGGTCCTTCTTACCACCATGGCTGCCAGCGCAGCCGGAGATTTCGTAGTCGCAAATGTTCTGGGACTGACACCTGTTTTCGGCTTTGACATCGAGCACGCTCTACCGCTCAGATACTACTGGGCGCTGATACTTCTCGGACTCCTGCTTGGCGTATTCGGCGGTTTCTACAACAGGACGATAGCCTGGATGCAGGACAGATTCGATCATCTGGGAAAAGCATTCTCAAGATCCATATGCAGCATGCTTGGAAGAAGATACAGCATTATAAGCGACGGCCTTCATCCTACGATACCGGGAGAGCGCTTTGAAAGGGCCGGCCGCATGCTCGCAGCATTCGCAATGGCTTATGTTCTCTTCTTTATATATCCGGATGCTCTGGGCAGCGGAAGCGGACTTGTGGGGCGCATAAGCCACGGAGAATTCGCACTGGGAGCACTGGCAGTACTTCTCGTCGTTAAGTTCGTATTCTCGACGGCAAGCTTCGGTTCGGGTTCACCGGGCGGTATATTCCTTCCGCTTCTGGTGCTCGGCGCTGTCACAGGCGGTTTCTTCTCGAGACTGCTTGGACTGGTTGGTATGGACCAGAGCTATATAACCGCATTTGTTGTTACCGCCATGGCTGCTTACTTTGCTGCCATAGTCCGTGCTCCTGTAACAGGCGTAGTGCTGATAACCGAGATGACCGGAGACTTTACGACTCTGCTGCCGCTCGTGCTCACATCGCTCATAGCCTATCTGACCGCGGAACTGCTGGGCACAAAACCGATCTACACACAGCTCCTCGAGAGGAGCCTCGGCAAATCGCCTGCCGGCAGGGCAAGCAAGGGCCGCAGGGCATCGCTTCGCGACAGAAAGACAGTCATCGATGCTGAAGTAGACGTAGGCTCGCACATGGACGGAAAGACCGTCGCAGAATTCGGACTTCCGCTCGGCACGCTTATAGTATCTGTCCTGCGTGAAGGCATTGAAATAATACCGGACGGACATACCATACTGAGGGCAGGCGATGAGCTCGAAATACTCACAAGAGAGAACGATCTTGCGGATGTCGAAAGCATCATTGACGCGGCTTGCCGTGTGGTAGAGAAAGTGGTTGAAAAAGAGGTAAACAATTAAAATAAAATTCACATATTCAACTAATAACGGGTGATGTGTAGTGTTACAATCTCTGTGTACGGTCAGTCAGTGAAAATGCGAAAGCATCAACGAATGCATTTATGATCAGAAAAGTAATTGGGATCTATTACAGTCCGGCCGGGGGCACAAAGATAATGACAGAGGCCCTGGCCAGGAAAATAGGCGCCGTTCTCGATGAATGCAGTCCGCTGGATGTAAGCGTCGAGTGTCATGACATGCTCAGAGAAGAAAGCAGCAGCATCACTTTTAACGATGAGACTGTTGCTGTCATCGGCATGCCTGTTTATGTTGGAAAGATCCCTCTGCCGGCTGCCGCAGCCATGAGAAGATTTGCGGGCAACGGGGCCATGACTCTGGCAATCGTTTCATACGGCGGGCGAAAGTACGGCAATGCTCTCTTTGAGCTGAAAAGGCTGGCCGAGGAGTGCGGATTCAAAACAATAGGTGCCGGAGCCTTCATGATCAGCTACATGGCAAGGAGGGGCAGCTCCACGGGTGCAGCTCCTGCAATCGACAGCGAAGCTCTTCTGGAGTTCAGCAAAGCATCATCCGAAAAGATCAAGAGACTTGCAGGCTGCGAGATCGAAGAGCTCAGGATAAAACCGATGCCTGTAGAGGTGAACGGAAGGATGCCTGTACACAAAATAAGCAGGATCTCCCCGAAGGCTGCAGCTGTAGCACAGGGAGTGTTCAACAGGCTAAGCGTTCTGAGAAGAAGATCTGAGTGGTTCCTGTAGATTGTATACAATAAACGCTGTTATAAACCGGAATTTACGGAAGCACAGCAATACAGACAAAGACGATTACAGAGGCGTTTTCATATCCGGAAACGCTTTTTTAATGAATAATCGCTGTGGATACTGAAAATTCAAGAAGAACAGAAAAATAACGATTGACCGGACAACGCGAGTAGCATAAAATACATGTATACATTTTATGGGTAATACAGCCGGTTATGATCCCGAAACGTAGAAAGGGCCGGAGACTATGGATATGAAAACGAGAAATGAGATAGAAATGGAAGACAGCACAAAGAGAAGGACCAGACTCAACGAGAGGACAAATCTCCTTGAGATGGAAAACCACCACTACGAGGTCCAGGACATTCCGGATCCTAATCTTTACCGCGAGTTCTTCGAATATACCGAGATCCCTAAGATAGGTTTCAACTTCAGAACGAGCCCGTTCGGAATGCCTGATCAGGTATATATTACCGATTCCACTTTCCGCGACGGTCAGCAGTCGAGGGAGCCTTATACAACCAAACAGATCGTAGATATCTATAAAATGATGTCGAAACTCTCGGGTCCTAAGGGAATAATCAGACAGACCGAGTTCTTTACTTATTCGGACAGAGATAAGGCTGCCATCAGGGCTTGCCAGGATCTCGGACTCGAGTTCCCTGAGATCACGACATGGATCAGGGCTAAAAAGGAAGACTTCAAAATAGTAAAGGAAATGGGCGTTAAGGAGACCGGTATTCTTACCAGCTGCTCCGATTACCATATTTTCTATAAGCTCGGCATGTCCCGCAAGCAGGCTATAGATCACTATCTGTCGATCGTGTATGATGCGTTCGAAGCAGGCATCACCCCGCGCTGCCACCTCGAGGATGTCACGAGGGCAGATTTCTACGGATTTGTAGTTCCTTTCGTCAGTGCCATCCAGGACATGGCAGCAGAGGAAGGCATGACCGCAAAGATCAGAGTATGCGACACGATGGGATTCGGAGTACCGTATCCGGGAGTAGCTCTTCCGAGATCGGTGCCGGGCATCATCTACGGCCTGCATGAATATGCCAGAGTACCGAGCGCTTGGCTTGAGTGGCATGGTCACAATGACTTCTATAAGGCTGTTGCCAACGCTGCAACGGCCTGGCTCTATGGCTGCGGTGCGGTAAACTGTACCCTCTTCGGCATCGGTGAGAGAACGGGAAATATTCCAATCGAAGCGATGGTATTTGAGTACGCGCAGCTGAAGGGTACCCTCGATGGAATGGACACGACGGTCATCACGGATCTTGCCAGATACTATGAGCAGAAAATCGGCTATACACTGCCTCCTCAGACGCCTTTCGCAGGAGCTAACTTCAACGTTACAAGGGCAGGCATTCACGCCGATGGGCTCCTCAAGAACGAGGAGATATACAATATCTTCGATACCGAAAAGTTCCTCAAGCGTCCGCCGCTGGTCAACGTAAGCCAGACCTCCGGAGCAGCGGGTATCGCTCACTGGCTCAACGCGAGCTATGGCCTTAAGGGCGACAAGCAGGTCGACAAGCACAGCGCAGTCGTCATTTATATAAAGGACTGGGTGGACGAAGAGTACGCATCCGGACGTGTTGCTGAGATAGGTGCAGCAGAGATCTACAACAAGGTCAACGAGTTCATGACGATGCAGCAGTAAAAACTACGGGACCGCAAAGGTCCCGTTTTAGTTTCATTTAAGTATTCGGGTCTATCATTCGCTTGTAAGGAATGAAAAGGGAGGAGACCCAATGATGAAAAAACATAAAACAATGAAAAAGATCCTGGCGTGTTTTCTCGCATCCATGATGGCAGCAGGTCTGTGCGCATGCGGGCAGGCAGCAGATGAGGCGGCAGAGGCAGCTGATTATCTGACAAAAGAAGACATAACTGTCAACGAGACGATCTCAAATGATGCAGACGGTGAACATGCTATAGAAGTGAGCGGAGAAGAAGCATCGTACTCAAATACCGGCGTGACCAAGACCGGCAACGCAGATGGAGATGAGGCAGACTTTTACGGAGAAAATTCAGCAGTATTTGCGACCGAAAAGGGAACGCTTACCATAAATGATTCGCTCATAGAGACCAACGGAACACATGCAAATGCAGTGTTCTCATACGGAGAAGGAACGACTGTCAACATAGCAGATTCCGTGATCGAAACACAGGGAGACTGCTCGGGAGGCATCATGACCACGGGCGGGGGAACAATGAATGCTGAAAACCTTACGATCAACACATCCGGCCGCTCATCAGCTGCCATAAGATCTGACCGCGGCGGCGGTACTGTGAATGTTTCCGGGGGTTATTACAAGACTGCGGGCATGGGCTCGCCGGTCGTTTACTCAACGGCAGACATAACAGTAAGCGATGCTTACATGGAGTCGACCGCTTCACAGGGAATAGTTGTAGAAGGCAAAAACTCGGTTACGCTCAATAACGATACGCTGATCGCGGATAACAATACGAAGAACAGCGACAAATCCAACTATTATCAGGCGGTGATGATCTATCAGTCGATGTCGGGTGACGCAGCTGAAGGAACATCCTCATTCACTGCAGACGGCGGAAGCATAACCAATAAGAACGGAGACATATTCTTTGTGAACAACACTGCGACTGAGATCAGCCTGAGCGGAGTTGATATCACAAACGAAGATGCTGACGGAGTCTTCCTGCGTGCTGAGGCTGCAGGCTGGGGAAATGAAGGCTCAAATGGCGGCAAAGTAAACATGACCGCATCAGGGCAGGTCATAAACGGCGATATGCTGATCGATGAGGTTTCGACTCTCAATCTATACCTCAAGGACAAGTCGGCATTCACAGGCTCCATAAACAGTGAAGGACAAAACGGCGACGTATATGTAGAAATCGAGGACAGAAGCACATGGACCCTGACAGCCGATTCGTATGTCTCGGGACTCACGGTAGGAGAAGGATCGGCGATCGACCTGAACGGTCACAAGCTCTATGTCGACGGCAAGGAGTACACTGCCGGATCTTCCTCAAAAGGCGAAGCTTTTGAAATAAGCACAGGAAGCGGCTCCGGAAGCGGGGCACCTGAAGGAAACGGCGGTCCGGGAGGAACACCTCCGGATGGAGAACCACCTGAAAAGCCTGATGGGAACGGCGGCCCGGGAGGAAACCCTCCAAGCGGCGAACCACCTGAGAAACCGGACAGCAATAACTGACAAAATGCAGCGGGCCTTTACAGGCCCGTTTTGGTATTAATGAAAAAACTTCCGTCCTAAACGCAGAAAACGGGCTTCAGGGACGGAAGTCTGTACGAGTACGAAGGGAGAAACTTCCGTCCTAAACGCAGAAAACAGGCCTCAAAGACGGAAGTCGGTACGTGTACAAAGGAGGAAACTTCCGTCCTAAATGCCGAAAACGGGCCTCAGGGACGGAAGTCTGTACAGGAATAACATATTCGAAGGAGGTGCATCCTGGTGCATCCGAACGCAGGTGCTTTACAAAAACAGGATATTTAGTTTTATGATTTTAAGTTTCATTTTTGCGGCCCGTTTTGCATGGGCGATTCATATATTTCAGACAAATTGAAAAATATTTTAAATTTTTTGTCAAATATATTTGACATAATGCTACTGATGATGTATTATGACCTCGCAAGGGACGGAAAGGAACCGTCCGGGAGGAGGTAACAACATGAGTACCAGTTATGCAGCCGGTCTGGCATTCGGCATCGTGACCGCTTTGATAATATTCGCCCTTATCTGGAAGTTCATCAAGAAGTCGATGAAAGGCACTTTCGACGAAAGACAGGAGCTCGTCAGGGGCAGAGGCTATAAATACGCCTGCTTCACATTTCTCGGACTGCTGGTGATCGATCTCCTGATCGAAAGCTTCGGGGCGTTTGAAACACTTCCTGTCACACGCACTCTGGCAATTTTCATAATGATCCTCGCAGGAGTCATGGTTTATGCGTTATACTGCATAAAGAACGATTCGTATTTCGGAGTCGGTACCGACAGCAGAACGTACCGCGCGGTAATGTGGATCGTCATAGTCTGCAATGCCATCTCGGGTTTCACAGGTCTTAAGGATGGCGCAATGGAGGACGGCAAACTCTCATTCGGACCGTGTGCTTCTCTGCTCTTCTGCCTGGCATTCGTGATCATAATGATCTCGATAAGCGTAAAGCAGCGCAAAGCGGCAGCAGAAGAAGCAGAAGATGATATGTGACCGGTTCTGAGGCAGTGCAAAGGAGCATTTTATGAAAAACCTTAAAATGAAATCAGCGCGCGTCGCCAAAGACCTGTCACAGCAGCAGCTGGCCGATCTGATCGGGGTCTCCAGACAGACCATAAGCGCTATAGAAAAAGGCGACTACAACCCCACGATAAACCTGTGCATAGCGATATGCAGAGAGCTCGGCAAGACTCTGGATGAGCTGTTCTGGGAAGAATAGGAGAGAGATCTCATGATCGATATAGACAGTTTCTTCGAAATGCTGAATGAAGTATGCGAGGAGCTTCCTGATGATTTCTTCAGGGAGCTTCATTATGGCGTTCACCTGTCTGAAGAATGCAAGTTTTCTCCTTACGCGGATGACGGCAGCATGATAATAATGGGGGAGTATAACAGATCGAACCGGGGCAATAAGATCACGATATATTACGGATCTTTCGCGCGTACATGCAGCTGGATGTCTGAGGAACAGCTAAAGGAAAAGCTGCGTGAGATAGTACGCCACGAGTTCAGACATCACATGGAGAACCTTGCAGGAATGTATGGAGCGGATTCCCTGGAACATGAAGACCGGGAAGAGATAAAGGATATGATTTACGCGAGAATGGAATCTCAAAACGGAAACAAAGGTTAACAATATGTTTCCGTTTGTATTATTGTTGTTAATGTTTTAACAACAATTGAAGAACAAGACCACTTTGTGATATTTTTCACATCGGTTTTTCTTTTTCACAGGGCAGTGTCAGAAGTGATATTTTTGCCCGGCGGAAATCAAAAGCATTGGGGCAGAGAACATGATGTATTTCGATACGGTCACGTTCTCTTTTCTTATGCCCGATAACGCTTATTTACGTCATAGCAAGGAGAAAATATGGAAACTATTATCAGCATCAATTCAGCAATCAACAATTTTGTCTGGGGCATCCCCGCTATGGTCTGCATTCTGGGTATCGGCCTTTATCTGAGCATCCGCACCGGATTCATTCAGATAAGGAAGTTCGGACTCGCCATGAAGGAGACCTTCGGAAAGATCTTCACGAAAGGTGAGAAGAAGGAGGGAGCGATCACCCCGTTCCAGGCACTCTGCACCGCTCTTGCAGCGACCGTCGGTACCGGAAACATCGCCGGAGTTGCCGGTGCGCTCGCCATCGGAGGTCCGGGAGCAGTTTTCTGGATGTGGATATCAGCCATCCTGGGCATGTGCACGAAGTTCTCGGAAGTAACGCTTGCCGTTCACTTCAGGGAGATCGATGACACAGGCACATATGTCGGCGGACCTATGTACTACATCAAAAACGGCCTCGGCAAAAACTGGAAGTGGCTCGGAGCCGTCTTCTCGATCTTCGGCATCCTCGCCGTATTCGGAACAGGAAACGCGACACAGGTCAACACGATCACGACTTCGATCGATACCGCGCTCCTCTCATATAACGTAATGGGGGCATCGGGCATCAAACTGCTCAACCTCATCATCGGCATCGTGCTCGCGATACTGATCGCATTCATCCTTATCGGCGGAGTTCAGAGGATCGGAGCAGTTACAGAGAAGCTCGTTCCGTTCATGGCGGTATTCTATATCCTCCTCGGCCTCGGCGTTATCATAATAAACTACAGATACGTTCCAGGTGCTTTCGCTTCTATCTTTGAGGGCGCGTTCAGCCCTGCCGGAGTCACCGGCGGTGTTGTCGGAAGCATGTTCCTCAGCGTGCAGAAGGGCATCGCAAGAGGTATCTTCTCCAACGAAGCAGGACTCGGTACAGGATCCATGGCTCATGCCAGCGCAGATGTCAATCATCCTGTAAGACAGGGATTCTTCGGGATCTTCGAAGTATTCGTCGACACTATCGTGATCTGCACGATGACTGCTCTGATCATCATCTGCGGACGCGCTTCGATCCAGTACGGACAGCCTGCAGGCGCCGAGCTCACAATCGAAGGATTCACAAACACATACGGAAGCTGGGTGTCGATATTCACCGCAGTGGCAATGTGCTGCTTCGCATTCTCGACCATCCTCGGATGGGGACTTTACGGGACACGCTGCTCTGAATTCATCTTCGGAAGCAAGGCCGCAAAGCCTTTCCTGATCATCTATGCGCTGGTAGCCATCCTCGGAGCTACGATGGATCTCGGAGTCATCTGGGAGGTCGCGGAGACGTTCAACGGACTCATGGCTATCCCTAACCTGATCGGCGTATTCCTGCTTTCGGGAACGGTCGTCAAGCTCGTCAAAAACTACTTCAGCGGCGATGAGTACATCCCTTATCATGAGCAGGCTAAGATGCTCAAAGGTGATAAACAGAATATTTAAATTATGGGCGGATATTGGCATATCCGCTCTTTTTTTACACCTCGTATGTGTTAGAATTTAGTCATGCTGCAGAATTTTATTATTTGTGTAAACGCCGTTATTCCGTCGGCCATATATCTTATCATCGGGATCACCCTTAAGGTGACGGGAGTGATGAAAGATGAGGAAGTAAAGAAATTCACTCACGTGGTTTTCGTGACTCTCTATCCTTTTATCATGTTCGATAATCTGTATGGAAAAAACATCGCAGATAACATGGATGTAAAGCTCGGCCTTTATGCTGTCGGGTTCACGGTCCTGCAGTTTGCTGCCTCGTGGATATTCGTCTGTGCAATAGAGAAGAGCAATTACGAGCGGGGAGCGATGATACAGGCTCTGTACAGGAGCAACTACGTACTCATGGGCTTTCCGATCGCGGTCAACCTTTTCGGGAAAGGCAATATAACCGCAGTAGCGATCATCATGATGCTCGTAGTGCCGTTCTACAACATAACAGCGGTCATCGTTTTCGAGACATTCCGGGGCGGAAAAGTGAATTTCAGACAAATGCTGAAGCGCATTCTGACAAATCCTATAATCGACGGAGGTATTGCCGCTTTCATCGTAATGATACTCGGCATAAACCTGCCGGCGCCGATCGTGAATACCGTCGGAACATTGTCGGATGCAACGGCACCTATAGCCATGATACTGCTTGGTGCCGCACTGAACATCAAGGGTTTCAGCAGCGACAGGCGCCGTATCGCGATCTGCACCATAGGAAAACTGGTAGTGTTCCCTGCGATAGGCATCGCGGGAGCGGTACTTTTGGGTATAAGGGACGTTCAGCTGATAGCCGTGACACTGATGGTCGCGGCGCCGATCGCGCTTGCGAGCTACGCCATGGCGAGCTCAATGGGCGGCAACGGAAAGCTTGCAGGAGAACTTGTAGTTATAACTACCATAGCATCCTGCTTCACCATTCCGATATTCTTATTCATACTTAAAACCAACGGACTGTTCTAGTGAGGATCGACTGATGCATGACAGACTAAAGATCAAAAGACAGCTTCTCGAACACGAGAAAATCAGCTACGCGACCGATGTGATCGAACTGCCGAAGGGCGGCATCGACTGCAGCGAGGGATGCAATCCTTATGGCTTTCCGCCTGAATGCGCCGATGTCGTAAAGAACTTCGACACCTCCAGACTCGGACCGTATCCGCACAGCCAGGCTCTGTACGATGCCATAATCAAATACTGGAAGAGCCAGTGCTTCGTTGAGCGTGAGAATATCCTCATCACAGACGGAAGCATCAACGCTCTCTATGTCATAAACAACATCTTCGACACGCATAATGCCATGGTCCTGGGCATCTCGCCTCAGTTTACGGACTACTACATGCATGCCGAAATGCTGGGCATCGAGTATGCTCCTTACCAGCTGAAGAGGAAGCACAACTACAAGTTTGACTCGTATGAGTTCATGTCGATGCATTACATCGCGAAAACATACGTAAGCGCGTCAGATAAGGAAAAGCTCTACAACTTCATTTACATCGACAACCCGAACAACCCTACGGGTCAGGTCATAGATATCGCGGATATCGAGAAGATAGTCTCGAAGGCTCTCAAGAACGACATTACCGTGATCATCGACGAGGCATACGGAGAATTCATGCCGAAGAGGAACTCCGCCATACGTCTCTGCGAGAAGTATCCTAATCTGGTGGTTGTCCGCACCCTGTCGAAGGGCTTCGGGCTTGCCGGCATGAGAGTCGGATACATCATCGCGTGCAAGGAGCTCATCCACTGCATGAACAAGATGGTGAATCCGTACATGGTAGGCGAGCTGTCGCGCGAAGTAGCCGCAGAGGCGCTGAAGCATCATGAGTTCATAGCAAAGAGCAAGAAAGCCTTCGCATCCATGAAGAGAGAGATCCGCAGGGAGCTGGGATGCACCAGGCATAACCCTGAAGGAGCTAAAGGCAGACTCCACATGGCGGAGACTCTCGACACCAACTCGCTCTTCCTCCTTTATCACGACGATAAGAACATCAACCTTAAGGACGAGTTTTTCAAAAGAGGGGTGCTTGTCATAGACGGATACGACTTCAAGGGCCTCGATTCTTCGGCGGCGCGTGTGAGACTGCCGAAAAAGAGGGATTTCCCGAAGCTGCTGAGAGCGATAAGAGAGATAAATCAACTGTAAGTCCTGCACTGCCGCAGGCAAAAGTAAGAGGGATGAATTGAGTACGGAATTACTGATCACCAGCGTGCTGCTCGGAATCGGGCTCGCGATGGATGCTTTCAGCGTGTCCATAGCGAACGGTCTGGCAGACAGCGGGATGAATAAGGGGCGCATGTTCTCGATTGCGGGCACTTTTGCCGGTTTCCAGTTCCTGATGCCTATGATTGGATGGCTTCTGGTAACGGAGGCTGCCAGGGTGTTCAAGTGGTTCAGTCCGCTGATACCATGGATAGCGCTGATCCTCCTTCTGATAATAGGCGGCGGCCTGCTGAAGGATGGCATAGAAGAGCTGCGTGAGAGCAAGTCCGGCGAGGAGAAAGAATCTGAACCGGCAGATGCAGATAAGCTGACCTTCTGGGCGCTGATGATGCAGGGAGTCGCAACGTCGATAGACGCGCTCTCCGTCGGATTCACAACAGCGCATTACAATACCTTCCAGGCGCTGCTGTCATCGCTGATCATCGGAGTGGTCACGCTGATCATATGTCTGGCCGGACTCAGGATAGGGCGCAGGCTCGGCGAGCTGCTTGCCGGACGCGCATCGATACTCGGAGGGCTCATACTTATAGGCATAGGCCTTGAAATCTGGGTAAAAGGCGTGTTTTTCTAGTTTTCTACAAATATCATTCTCATAAACATCACGCATTCATCATAATCGTGGAATATCATATGGGTGTACAGAGAGAAACTCTGAAAGAAACCTCCATATAACATTTTCCATATAATACCTAAGACAATATGACGGAAGCGATGGAATCGGCCACCGCTTCTGTTATTTTTTGTATAATATGGAATGGTGGACCTGAGGAAGTACAAGGGACCAATTGACTTTAACGATTTAGCGTGGTAAAGTGATAAAGCACATTAAGAACCGTAATATTTTGGAGAAAAAGATGCAATATGACGAGAGTGTGCTGACACGTACGGAGCGCAGGATATTCGCGCTTAGGACGCTGTACAGCAGGGCGGGATACCGCTCATACAGAATGAGAAAATTCGAAGATTACGATCTCTACAGCAGGAACAAGGACTTCCTGCTTTCGGACAGGGTCATCACCTTCACCGACACAAACGGAAGGCTCAAGGCGCTGAAACCTGACGTGACGCTGTCGATCGTAAAAAATATAGAAGACAAACCTTCATGCCTCAACAGACTGTTTTATGACGAGAACGTCTACAGGGTATCCGGCAGGACGGGAACCTTCAGGGAGATCATGCAGATGGGACTGGAGTGCATCGGCGATGCAGGCAATGCCATAGCTGCCGAAGTTATCGATCTCGCGGAGCAGAGTCTGGCGCTTGTAGCCGAGGAGTATGATTACATATTGAAGGTATCTGATGTAGACATGCTCACACTGCTTGTAGACGGGATGTCGGACTCGGGCAGCGTAAGGAGCGAGCTCCTGAAACTGGTGAGCGCCAAAAACCTCCACGGCATAGAAAGCCTGTGTGCTGAAAACGACATACCTGAGGAGAAGTGCCGCACTCTTACAGAGCTGCTGAAGATCTACGGTACTCCGCCGCAAGTCATGTCAGAGATCGAGGAGATCTGCAGGGGAACCGAGGCAGAGGAAGAGGTCGGAGAGCTGCTGGACGTACTGAAAGGTCTTTATCCTGAAGACGAAAGCAAGGATGACCGCAGGATAGTGCTCGACTTTTCCATCGTAGGTGATACGAATTACTACAACGGCATGGCCTTCGAGGGCTACATAGACGGCATACCTGAATGCGTGCTGATAGGCGGAAGGTATGACAAGCTCATGAGAAGGATGAAAAAGAAGTCGCGCGCGATAGGCTTTGCGATATACATGGACACTCTGGGGATGAGAGGAAAGTAAATTGGGAACAATGATAAATGTGGCGCTTCCGAAAGGAAGACTTGGTGAAAGAGTATATAAGATGTTTGAGGAGGCAGGCTACGGCTGTGAAGACATATTCAACGGCCGCAAGCTTGTATTTGAGAATAAGGACGCAGGCATAAGGTATTTCTGGGTGAAACCGTCCGATGTTCCTATATATGTAGAGCGCGGTGCGGCTGATGTCGGAGCCTGCGGCAGGGACATCCTGCTGGAATACGAACCTAACGTTTACGAGCTCAAGGATCTGGGCACGGGTATCTGCCGAATGGTGGTGGCTGCGCCGAAGGGATTCAGGGATGAATCCGAGTATTCTCTGAGGGTCGCTACCAAGTTCGTGAACATCGCGAGAGACTATTATTCCTCCAAAGGAAGGGACATAGATATAATCAAACTTAACGGTTCCATAGAGATCGCACCTATACTCGGGCTCTCCGACGTGATAGTCGATCTGGTAGAGACAGGTACAACTCTCAGAGAGAACGATCTCGAGGTGTACGAAGAAATAATGGATATAAGCACTCGCCTTATCACGAACAAGGCGGGCTACAACTTTAAGAGCGCGGCCATAAACAGGCTGCTCGACAGACTCTAACGGAGATAAATATGATAAGGATTCTGGATTTTGCAGAAGTGACAGCTGATGAGGTGTTTGCAAGGAGCGAGCCGACCGCGGACGTGTCGGACATCGTTTCTGCGATCATAAAGGATGTAAAGGAGAACGGCGATGAGGCCGTGATCCGCTATGCCGCGAAGTTTGACGGCATCGATCCTGAGAACTTTGTGCTGGAACTCGGCGAAGAAGAAAAATGGAATGCCCTGCGGACTCTTGATGAGACAGATCCCGGCCTCTCGGATGTGATCAGAAAGTCGGCGGCAAATATTGCAGCGTTCTGCAGCAGGCAGGTCAGAGAAGGTTTTGTCATGGCGGACGGACTGGGTAAGGTGACTGGGCAGAAGGTAATGCCTCTCGAGCGTGCAGGCATTTATGTGCCGGGCGGCACGGCGGCATATCCATCGACTGTGCTGATGGATTCGATACCGGCGCTCACAGCCGGATGCAGGGAGATCATCATGACAACTCCTCCTGATACTGACGGAAGCATAGAGCCGGCGGTCATAGCGGCAGCGGTGATCGCACAGGAGACCGTGCCGGGAGCCGGAAGCGTCCGCATATTCAGGACGGGCGGCGCGCAGGCGATAGCAGCTCTGGCATACGGTACGGAATCGATCCCTGCAGTAGACAAGATCGTTGGACCGGGCAATGCATTCGTCGCGGAGGCTAAGCGCCAGGTGTTCGGAAAAGTCGCGATAGACATGATAGCGGGTCCGAGCGAGATACTCGTGGTATCTGACGGAAAGAGCGATCCGGATGTAGTGGCAGCGGACATGCTCTCGCAGGCAGAGCACGATAAAAACGCAAGTGCGGTGCTTGTGACCGATTCTACAGAGCTTGCAAAGGCTGTTGCAGAATCCATAGAGACGCAGCTGTGCAGCCTCGAACGCGAGGAGATAGCGAGGGCATCCATTGAAAACAACGGAAAGATCATCATAGCTGCAGATATTGAACAGGCCGTGGAAATATCAAACGAGATAGCTCCTGAGCATCTTGAACTATGCGTGGACGATCCTATGAGGTTCTTCGAAAAGGTGAAGAATGCAGGATCGGTATTCCTCGGACGCAGCTGTCCTGAGGCTCTGGGAGATTATTTTGCCGGACCTAACCACACGCTTCCGACAAGCGGAACAGCCAGATTCTCAAGCGCTCTGTCCGTGGATGATTTTGTAAAAAAGATACAGTTCATACAGTACACGGACGATGCTCTGGCGGAGGTCGCAGAAGACATAGCGGCCTTTGCCCGCAAGGAAGGGCTGACGGGACACGCAAGAAGCGTGCTGATACGATCAGAAAAAGGGTAGGCAGAAAGGACGATTATGAGCAGATTTTTAAGCAATAAATACGCTTCACTTGAGCCGTATACTCCGGGCGAGCAGCCTAAGACGCGCGTGCTCACGAAGCTGAATACAAACGAGTCGCCGTTCCCTCCGATGCCGGAGGTGGTGGAAGCAGTGAAAAAAGAGGCAGAGATACTTCAGCTCTACCCGGATCCGGACGCGACGGAACTCCGCAAGGCTCTGGCGAAGCGCTTCGAAGTCGACCCGGACATGATCATCTGCAACAACGGATCCGATGAAACGCTGTACTTCGCCTTCCTCGCGTACTGCGACGGCGATACTCCGGCGGTGTTCCCGAAGCTCTCATACGGATTCTATCCGGTGTTTGCAGATATAACGGGAATCAACTTCAGGGAGATACCTCTGAAGGAAGACTTCAGCATAGATCCGGAGGATTACTACGATGCAGGAGGTACGGTGTTCATCGCGAACCCGAACGCTCCGACCGGGGTACCGCTCAGCCGTGATCAGATAGAAGGCATACTACAGCACAATCAGGGCAATGTGGTGGTGATCGACGAAGCATATGTCGACTTCGGTACAGAATCGGCGGTGCCTCTCACAAAGAAATATGACAATCTGCTGGTAGTGCAGACCTTCTCGAAATCGAGATCCATGGCAGGCATGAGGCTCGGCTACGGGATCGCGGCTCCGGAGATAATCTCAGACCTGAACGCTCTCCGCTACTCGACAAACCCGTATAATATAGACAGGCTTGCGATCGCAGCGGGAGTCGCGTCACTTGAAAACGATGAGGTCAATCAGAAGCACTGCCGCATGGTGATGGAAAACAGGGAGTACACGGTGGAGCAGCTGAAAGCGCTTGGCTTCGAGATGACGGATTCGACAGCGAACTTCATATTCGTGAGACATCCGGAGATGAGCGGAGATGTGCTCTTTCAGAAGCTGAGAGAACGGGGCGTGATCATCAGGCACTGGTTCAAACCTGAGATAAACGACTACAACAGGATAACGATAGGCTCACGCGAGCAGATGGACATTCTGCTCAATGAGGTAAGGAACATATTTAAGGAGGCAGGCATATGAGAACATCTGAGATCAGCAGAGTGACTGCAGAGACGGACATCACACTTTCGCTGGATCTTGACGGGCGCGGCGCAAGCGATATCGACACGGGTGTGGGCTTCCTCGACCACATGCTGACACTGCTGGCGAGGCATGCGAGATTCGATCTGTACGTAAAGGCCAAAGGCGATATCAATGTGGACGACCACCATACTGTCGAAGATGTCGGCATCGTTCTCGGGCAGGCGTTTGCAGAGGCTGTCGGAGACAAGAAAGGTATATGCCGCTACGGTGAATGCATACTGCCGATGGACGAAGCTCTGATCCTGTGCGCACTGGACATCTCGGGAAGAGATTATCTGGGATATGCACTTGAGATACCGACAGAGAAGGTGGGGACATTCGATACGGAGCTTGCTGAGGAATTCTGGCTGGGCTTCGTGAGGAATGCGTGCGTGACCCTGCACTTCAAACAGCTTGCGGGCAAGAACTCGCATCACATTCTGGAAGGAGCGTTCAAGGCTGCGGCAAGAGCGCTCAGACAGGCTGTTGCCATAGACAGCGCATACGCGGATGAGATCCCTTCCACCAAGGGACTGCTTTAGGAGGATGATAAATGGTAGCGATCATTGATTACGGTGTCGGCAACCTCTTTTCGCTCAAGAGCTCCCTCAGGGAGATAGGAGCTGAAGCGGTAGTGACATCAGATGAAAAGGTGATAGCGGAAGCCGACAGGATAATACTGCCGGGCGTCGGGGCATTTGAGGATGCCGCACGCAAGCTCAGGGATTCGGGCATGGCGGATGTCGTGAAGAGAGAAGCGGCTGCAGGCAAGCCTATGATGGGTATCTGCCTTGGCATGCAGCTCATGTTCGACGTAGGTTATGAGTACGGCGTGCACGAGGGACTCGGACTGATCCGCGGAAGCGTACGCCCTATAGCTGACGTTATCCCGGAAGGATACAAGATACCGCACATCGGCTGGAATCTCCTTAAATTCAGAAAGGAGTCGCCGCTGTTCAAATACATAAAAGAAGACGATTACGTGTACTTCGTGCACTCGTACTACGCAGCTGAATGCGATGAGTCCGTCATCGCGGTCACGGAGTACGGGGCAGAGCTCACGGCGGCTGTCGCGAACGGAAACGTTTACGGCTGCCAGTTCCACCCTGAGAAGAGCGGTGAGGTCGGCATGAAGATACTGAAAGCGTTCATGGAGCTGTAGCATGATAATATATCCGGCAATTGATCTGTATGATGGAAAGGCCGTAAGGCTTTTCAAGGGCGATTACGCTCAGATGACTGTGTACAGTGACTGCCCGCCTGAGATAGCCGAAGCTTTTATAAAGGCAGGCGCGCGCCGCATACATACGGTGGATCTCGAAGGCGCAAAGGAAGGCAGCACGCCGAACTTTGATACGGTCATCGCCATAAAGAAGGCGGCAGATGAAGAGGCAGCCAATGCGGACGGAAGCAGTGCATTCGTTGAGATAGGCGGAGGCATCAGAGACGATGAGACTGTTGCAAAATATCTCGACGCAGGCATCGACAGAGTGATACTCGGCACCGCGGCTGTGAGCGATCCCGCATTTCTGGAATGCTGTGTAAGCCGATACGGGGAGCGCATAGCTGTCGGCATCGATGTGAGAGATGGCTTTGTGGCTGTGAAAGGCTGGACGGAGCTCTCCCAATACAGGCTTGAAGAATTCGCGCGCATGATGCAGGATACCGGAGTGAAGACCATAATCTGCACCGATATCTCGCGCGACGGCGCAATGCGCGGCACGAACCGTGAGCTCTACAGGCAGCTCTCGGAGTCGCTGGACATAGACATAGTGGCATCAGGCGGAGTCTCGAATATAGAGGATGTTGAGGCGCTTGCAGCATTGGGCATACACGGTGCGATCATCGGAAAGGCATATTACACGGGGGCGATCGACCTCGCGGAGGCAGTAGAAAAAGGAGCTGCGAAATGATAACAAAAAGGATAATCCCATGTCTCGACGTAAAGGACGGCAGAGTCGTAAAAGGAGTCAACTTTGAAAACCTTGGCGATGTAGCGTCACCTGTCGACATGGCAAAGCTATATACGAAGTCCGGCGCGGACGAGCTGGTGTTTTACGATATCACGGCCAGCGCTGAAGGGCGTAAGCTCTTCACGGAAATACTCACGGAGACCGCATCGAATGTATTCATCCCGCTGACGGTGGGAGGCGGCATCAGCAGCATAGCGGACTTCGACCGCGTGCTGAAGTGCGGTGCGGACAAGGTGAGCGTGAACTCTGGTGCAATAAGGAACCCGGGGATCATCATCGAGGCAGCAAAGCTCTACGGAGATCAGTGCGTGGTGCTTTCGTGCGATATCAAGCGCGTCGGCGGTGAGTTCAGGGTCTTCTCCAGAGGCGGCAGGGATGACACCGGCATGGAAGCCATTGAGTGGATAAAGCGCTGCGTAGGAATGGGCGCCGGTGAAGTGGTGGTCAACTCGATCGACACCGACGGCGTGAAGACTGGATTTGACATCGAGATGCTCGACGCGGTCTGCAAGGCTGTTTCGGTTCCTGTCATAGCCAGCGGAGGCGCTGGAAGCATCGAGGACTTCATAGAACTGTTCCGCAGGATCCCTGATATTGACGCAGGCCTTGCGGCATCGGTATTCCACTTCGGCGAGGTCTCTATAAGCGACCTTAAGGACCGCATGGCGGAAGAAGGGATACCGGTCAGAAGATAAGACGGCCGGAGCGGCCGGAATGAAAGGCAATATATAAATGATCGACATAAACGAACTGAAATTTGACGAAAAGGGACTGATCCCGGCTATAGTCGTGGACTCGGTCACGAAGAGGGTGCTCACCCTCGCATACATGAACGAAGAGAGCCTGCGCATCTCGATGGAAAAGGAACTCACATGCTTCTTCAGCCGCTCGAGGCAGGAGCTCTGGCTGAAGGGCGAGACCAGCGGCAACTATCAGCACATAGTAAGCATCACTGCCGACTGCGACAGGGACGCTCTTGTGGTGATGGTGGAACCGGACGGTCCGGCATGCCACCTCGGCACTGAGTCATGCTTCGAATATCCGGTGTGGGAGAGCAGTACGCTGAAGGACTTCTCTTATGAAGGCCTGATGGACCTCATCGACGGCCGCAGGACCGAACCGAAAGAAGGCTCTTACACCAGCTACCTTTTCGAAAAGGGCCTCGACAAGATCCTTAAAAAGGTAGGAGAGGAAACGACAGAAGTGATCGTGGCGGCAAAGTCGGCAGAGCAGAGTGGCGACAACGCCGAGACCGTATATGAGATAGCCGATCTTGCATATCACGTGATGGTGCTCATGGACGAAGCCGGCATCACGCTGGAAGACATCCACAGAGAACTGGCATCACGCCACGTGATAGATAAAAAAGTAAAACAGGAGAAGATGGTCTGATGCAGGATTTCAATCTTCACATGCACACGACATGCTGCGACGGTAAAGACTCCGCGGAGGCAATGACTCTGGCAGCGATCGAAGAGGGCCTTAAGGTGGCGGGGTTTTCCGGCCACTCGTTCACTCCGCACGATCAAAGCTACTGCATGAGCCGCGAAGGTACTTTGCGTTACATTGAGGAGATCCGCGGATTGAAGCAGAAGTACGCCGGCAGCATAAGGCTGCTTCTGGGTGTTGAACTCGACCGCTACGCGGATACGGACCTGAGCCCATATGATTACCGCATAGGCTCCGTACACTACATCTTTTCGGAAGAGGGAAAGCAAAAGCGCGAGGAAATACATGCACACCACGGTGGCGGTGCAGCCGGCGGCGCAACGGATCCGGAGGTAGCAGCTTCAGATGCGGAGCTGGAGGCGCTCGTCAAGTATAAAGACTGGAGCCCGGTAGACGACTACGCGGAAGATCTGTGTAAATTTGCGTTCGGCGGAGACGGCTGCTGCGAAGACCCTGTCGTGCGAAAAGATAAAATGCTGGAAGTCGCAGAAACGTACTTTGAAACAGTCGGCGGAATCATTTCCGCAACGGACTGCGACATGATCGGGCATTTCGACCTGATCACCAAATTCACGGAAGGCTGGGGCTTCAGTCCTGCCGGAAATGTGATCAGCAGGACGCGCTGCGGGGCAGAAGAATTTGTAAGTGATCTGTTCGATACCTCAGATGAAAGATATGTTTCAGCATGGAAGAAAGCCGTTGACCGGATATTTGAAGACTGCGCGGAAAGATACAAGAACGGTTACCGCAACCGGCTGGAAGAGCTGGGAGTCCTAAGGGCAGGTGACAAGCCGGTCTTCGAGATCAATACCGGCGCCATAAGCAAAGGATACAGAACACTGCCTTACCCGGCTGCCGATCAGATCGACTACATAAAGAGCAAAGGCGGCGTCCTTGTACTGAGCTCGGACAGCCACGCCGCCGGAACCATCTGCAGCGGCTTCGACGAATTCGCAAATCTGCTGTAAAAATAACACCCTCCTTCCGGAGGGTGCTTTTTGTAAGCAGAAAACCCCGCGTTAGACGCGGGGTTCCGTGAACGCTATGCGTTTGACCAAAAATCCTCCAAACCTTAGAATGTCGATGCGGTCTGCCAACTGCAAGATATTCAAGGAGGAGGAAAAATGGGTCTAAA